>JAPLST010000263.1 GCA_026398485.1 bacterium | reverse complement strand
GGTAGGGCGGTCAGGCCCTTGACCGCCGTGGTCGTCGCTGCGCCAATGTAGCACCGGCGTGCGCACGCATGCAGCAACGGCGGTCAGGGCCTGACCGCCCTACCGCACCCTCCGGCCACGCACACGCAAGACCCACAACAGATTTGGCTAAGTCAGGTTCGCATTTCCCCTCTATCGGAATTTCAGCGCCTTGTCCCTGAAAGTTCAAATATAAGGTTTAGCTTGGAGCTGCTTGGAGTCCCGCCAACGGCGTGGATGTTCAGTGTTCGGTGACGAAGCAGCTGCTGCACCGCCGCACCTCTGCAGCTTCCTTACTGTGTTGCTGCCGCGACACCATCCTTCCATCCATCCAATCTTCCAGCCTTCCACTTCCCGCCGCCGCTGCCCGACCCGCTCACTTAGCCTGCAACGGGCTTCCGCTCACCTTCACTGTTCAATATTCTTTCGCCGCGAAAAAATTTCAGGGCAGCAGATCCACCACATACACCGCGCTGTTGCCCAGCTCAAGGCGCAGCGGCAATGGCCCGGCCGGGATGCTTGGCAGCACGACCTGCAGTTGCAGTTGCGGCGGAGCCTTGGTGGTGATCTTCAAGAGCGCCTTGGTGCGGTCGGGATTAGTCACGCGATTTTTGCCGTTCTTCCACGACGCGGCCGGGAATATCTGGATCAGCGTGGCACCGAGCCAGACGCGGGCGTCGCCGGCGGCCGCGCCGCTGGCGCTGTCGAGATACGCCTTGACGGTGCATGTGCGCGATGCCGCTTTCAACATGGCCTGCACGCCGACCAGATAGCGATTTGACGCGAGCGCGCCGCCGGCCTCGTATGCCAGCGTGGCACGCAAGAACGGCAGAAACGCACCGGTGGCGGCGCGACTGCCGCGCGGGTTGGGATGCGAGTCACGCGTGCAATAGCGCTGCGCAAGCGCATTGGCATTGCGCGGCAGCGTGGCCGGCGCGGCCAAAATATCGAACAAATCAAACACGGCCAGATTGCGCAGACCCGTTGCGGCGCGATACTCGGTAACATACTCGGTGCGCAGCCAATTGTGAAATGCGCGGCAGCGCGCGGCGTTGGCGGGGTCGTAATCGCTGCCGCGCTTCACCGGCGGCGCGGTCACGGCAATGAACAGCGTATTGCTGTGCGCCGCGAAGGCATTGGTCAGGCTGAGATACGCGGCTTTGTGATTCCAGGTGGAATGCGTGGCGTTGGTCGGGTCGCCGGGCGCGATGCCATCTTCATAGATCACGCTGTTCGGAAAACACGATTTGAACATGACGATGCGATTCGAATCGCCGGGCGCGCAGTCCCACGCCAGCGTCGCGTCCATGGTGTGATTGAACCACCAGTACCAATGGCACACGTCGGTGTAATCGCCGAGCGGATTCAAGCCAAAGGCATTCGGGCCGCCGACCGCATCGCCATACGTGGCATCGTTGACTTGATAGCCAAGCGCGGTGAGTTGCACGGCCAGCTCGCCGGCATTAAGCCAGCCATCGCCGACGGAATGATGAATGAACAGGAAATTGGTCGCGGCCGCGCCGGCGAGCGGCAGCAGCAGGGCAAGGAGGATTGAAGAGCGCAGCAGTTTCATGGCAACTCCCCGGGTCTTGGGTGAACATATCTAGTATACCACATTGTGCGCGCACAGGGAGGAAAACCATTTGCCGCGCATGTTTTTGTAGTGCAGCGGCAGCCCACGCGCACGCTCAAACAGGGTGCCATTTCTACTTGCTTGACATACCCAAAGCCCAAAGCTGCCAACTTGCGCACATCGCACGCGTTTGCTATAATATGACAACGAGATGGCTGCCTTAGGTGCGGATCTTGTACGACCGCATCTGCAACGCCGTCGTAACGCACCACGCGGGAGAAACATCATGAGCACGCATGCATGCTGGCGCAGTCTTCTGTTGTTGTGTTTCATCGTTCTTGCAAGCCGCGCAGACTGGAACGAAGGTCAAGACTTCAAAATGCATTGGCCGCAGTTGCCGAATCCCAACGGCTGGGACATTGACGTTACCCACTACACCTTGGCCGATGACTGGTTGTGTACCGGAACGGGCCCGGTCAAGCAAGTCCACCTCTGGATTTCATGGACGAACGATTTCGTCGGCGTGATTACCAACGTCCACCTGAGCATTCACAACGATATCCCGGCCGTGCCGAATCCGCCCACTCCCAGCCGGCCAGCCATGCCGGCCATTTGGCAGGACAACTTTGGCCCGGGTCAGTTCAAGATGCGGCCCTATTCGTCCGGCCTGCAAGGCTGGTACGATCCTGTTTCAAACACATGGCGCCGGCCGGATCACACGATGATTTTTCAATTAAACGTCCCGTTAAAGATCACCATGCCCTTCTCGCAAAACGCGGGCACGATTTACTGGCTGGATGTCAAGCTGAGCGTGACTAACGGGCTGGCGGGCTGGAAGACGTCGGGCCCGGCGAGTCGCTGGATCTGGCCGTTGTGATCGACCCGATCCCCGAACCGGCCGCGCTGGGCTTGCTGGCGCTGTGCGGCGGCCTGCTGCTGCGCCGGAAGTAAGCCGGCACCTCTTCTGAAAAGCCGCCCGCGGGCGCACGCCTGCGGGCGGTTTTTGTGGTGTAGCGGCGCGAACCCGAACCCGGCCTTTTTTCGCGCCTTTTCTGTAATGGGAGGGGCTTCCATGCCCCGATGCAGCAGAATCGCCGCACGGAGGCGGCTCCCATTCTTTGCATACAGAGACCCCCACGACCGCTTATGGGAATGCAAATATCGAATATCGAATCCCGCCTTTGACGGGACTCCAAGCAGCAAGGAATGTCGAACAATCAAGTTCTGCACAGATATTTCGCACTTGGATATTGAGTGTTGGATATCGGATATTCATCAGCGGTTCAGGGCTGCTTTGAGTCACGCCACAGGCGGGATTCAGGGAAAAATGGTTTTGCCGCAAAATCATTTTGTGCAAAATGAATTGCCGCAATTCGTTTTTATAGCAACAACACATACCAACCGCCGGATCTTGATTCTACCTCGACCAATGTGCACATGGCACGCACACATGCCATGGCGGTAGTGCGAAAAGCAGGCCGGACTTCGCGTCGTTGCAGAATACCTTGGCGCAAGCATAAAAGCAGTAATGAAGCGGGCTCTGCGGCGCGACGGGTTCGGTGATGGCGGCACAGATATTGCTGCCAAAATCAGCGGGCGGTTGCATCGTTTTTTTGCGGAGACGGAATGATCGTGGAACGCCTGAAGAACCACAGGAACAGTTTTTAAAACAAACCCACGAGGGCAAAGCAGATGAAACAAGCAATGGCCATTCTGGCGCAGGTCATGCTGGCGCTGGCGCTGACCGGCGCGGCGCACGCGCTGCCCTCGTCGGTCATTCTCTCCAACGAGCTGCCACCGATCGGCGACCAAGGGACGTCAGCAACCGAAGATATGCAATGCCAGTGGTGGGCGGCGTCTTACTACATGTTGACCCACTATGTCAAACACTTCGAACACCCCGAATGGGATCTCACCAACCCCCAGCACCAATTCAGTCCCACGTTTCTGCTCAATGCCCCACCTTCATTGCCTCCAATGGATAAACTTCACGTCGCAGGCTGCGTGGATTTGGTAGAGGTGCCTTATAACGCAAACCACCCGCCCGCTCTTACCTCAACCCAGATTGAAGCGGCCAAGCCCTATAGAATCACCGGCTGTGACACCATATGGTACTACGATGGCAACGCAACCAACCCCCCGTTTTGGACCCAAGATGCCGCCATCCTCACCGCCAAAACATATTTGGCCAGCGGACACGTTCTGGACGTTGGCATCAATGCATCACACAAGGATTTCCCTGATAGGTACGGCACCAACGCCACCTTTTACTTCGACCCAACCTATACGACCGGTGAGGTACTCGGCGTCGGTCACCAAGTTGCGTTCTGCGGCTATGACGACAACATCAATCCAACCGGCGCAGGCCCGGATCACCAAGGCGGTTTTCTGATGGTCAACGAGGCGGGCACGAACTGGAACGGGGCCATGCATGGCTTCCTCTGGATGAGTTACGCCTATGTAAAACAGTATGTTGGTGACTGCCATGCGATTACCGGCATCGTCTCTGACCTTCCTCTAATCACCGGCGGCGACAAGAACGCCGGCAAAGTCGGCGACCTCGTCACTATTACCGGTGACAGCTTCGGCGGCGAGAGACGCGCCACCAGAGTGACTTTCAACGGGGTTACCGCGACCAACGTGACGTTCGACAACAACTTGATAACCACGCTGGTTCCTTTTGGGGCCACGTCCGGCCCGCTGGTCGTCCATAACTGGGAAGGCACGCCCAGCAACGGCATCGAGTTTCAGGTGGTGCCCGAGCCGGCGGCACTAACGCTGCTGGGCGCGGGCCTGCTGGGCCTGTTGCGGCGCCGGCCTGCGCCGGATGCATGCCGGCAGGTCGCCGGCGCAAATATGTTATAATAAGAAAACCAACCAACGGAACAATCCCATGAAAAAAGCACTGATCATTCTGGCGCAGGTCATGCTGATGCTGGCACTCACTGGTGTGGCGCACGCGCTGCCCTCGTCGGTCATTATCTCCAACGATCTGCCCCCGATCGGCGACCAAGGAACAATTGGACAAGAAGACATGCAATGCCAGTTATGGGCGGCTTCCTACTACATGCTGACCCACTATATCAAGCACTTCGAACACCCCGAATGGGATCTCACCAACCCCCAGTACCAATTCAGTCCCACCTTCCTGGCCCTTGCCCCACCTCCAACGACTGCAATAGAGAAACTTCAAGTCGCAGGCTGCGTGGATTTGGCAGAGGTGCCTTATGATGCAAATCATGCCCCCCCTCTTACCTCAACCCAGATTGAAGCGGCCAAGCCCTATAGAATCACCGGTGCCGACACCCTTTGGGACTACACCACGATCAGCAACCCCGCCCCTCCATATTCGACCTCGCAGGAATCCATCCTCAGCGCCAAAACCTATTTGGCCAGTGGACACGTCCTGGACGTTGGCATCAAAGCATCACACAAGGATTTCCCTGATCGGTACGGTACCAACGCCACCTTTTACTTCGACCCAACCTATACGACCGGTGAGGTACTCGGCGTCGGTCACCAAGTTGCGTTCTGCGGCTACGACGACAACATCAATCCAACCGGCGTCGGCGCTGACCACCAGGGCGGTTTTCTGATGGTCAACGAGGCGGGCACGAACTGGAACGGGGCCATGCATGGCTTCCTCTGGATGAGTTATGCCTATGTAAAACAGTATGTCTGTGTCTGCTCTGCGATTACCGGCATCGTCTCCGACCTTCCTTTGATTGTGGGCTGCGACAAGTACGCCGGCAAAGTCGGCGATGTCGTCACCATTACCGGTGACAGTTTCGGCGGTGAGAGACGCGCCACCAAAGTGACCTTCAACGGGATTGTCGCGACCAACGTGATATTCAGCAACAATAGTATAGCCACGCTCGTTCCTTTTGGGGCCACCTCCGGCCAACTGGTCGTCCATAACTGGGAAGGCACGCCCAGCAACGGCATCGAGTTCCAAGTGGTGCCCGAGCCGGCGATGCTGGGCCTGCTATCGCTGTGCGGCGGCCTGCTGCTGCGCCGGAAGTAAGTCGGCACCTCTTCAGAAAAACCGTTCGCGGACGTACGCCTGCGGGCGGTTTTTGTGGTGTAGCGGTGCGCACCCGAACCCGGCCTTTTTTCGCGCCTTTTCTGTAAATGGGAGGGGCTTCCATGCCCCGATGCAGCAGAATCGCCGCACGGAGGCGGCTCCCACCTTCTTTACATGCACCCCCCACGATCCCGCCGCTGGCGCATGCGCGGCAGGCAGCCTCATTATCCATGGCAGGTCTGCCCTGCGCTCCTCTATGACGGGTGGCGACTTTTCGTCTCGGGGATGATCCATCTGAGTAGGGCAGGCTACCCAGCCTGCCATCTCCGTTCCTCAGCTATAATTGTCAGCCCAGTCGCAAGGCCAGAAGGTGCAGCAATGGCTGGCTGGGTAGCCTGCCCTACCTCAGATGTGTAGCCACGTGTTGTTCAAGCAACTGACGCGCATGCGCCGCTGGCGGAACTGGCCAAGCCAGCAGCAACGGAACTGCGCCAATTCGGCGGATGTTTTCCTTATAGCAGAATTTGCAGGGCGCGTGATTGGCTTGTGTGTTGCGCGGATATTTGATACAATCTGCGCATGACCACCATCGGCATCATCGGCGGCACCGGCTTGTATGACCTGCCTGGCTTGACCGCCCAAGAAACCCGCACCGTCACCACCCCGTTCGGCGAACCAAGCGCGCCGTTGCATTGCGGCGTGCTGCACGGCACGCGGCTGGTGTTTCTGGCGCGGCATGGCGTGCAGCACACGCTCTTGCCGCAGGAAATCAACTATCGTGCCAATATTTTCGCGTTGAAGGCGGCGGGCGTGACGCAGGTCGTCAGCGTCTGCGCGGTGGGCAGCTTGCGCGAGGAGTACGCGCCCGGCGATGTCGTCATTGCCGATCAGTTTTTCGACCGGACGCACAAGGCCCGCCAGGACACTTTTTTTGGCGAGGGCATGGTGGCGCATGTGGCCTTTGGCGAGCCCGTCTGCGCCACGCTGAGCCATGCCTTGCATGCCGCCGCCGGCGCGGCCGGTGCGCGCACACATTTTGGCGGCACGTATGTGAACATGGAGGGGCCGGCGTTCTCGACCCGCGCCGAATCCGAATATTATCGCCGCTGCGTCAACGGCAGTGTCATCGGCATGACCTGCCTGACCGAGGCAAAATTGGCGCGCGAGGCCGAATTGTGCTTCGCCGTGCTGGCCCAGGTCACCGACTATGACTGCTGGCGCACCGGGCATGCCGCCGTCACGACCGACGAAATCCTGGCCGTGTTGCGGCGCGCCGGCGATTTGGCGGCGCGCATCATTGTCGAGCTGGTTGCACAACTTTCCGCGGATGCCGCCTGTGCCTGTCACCATGCGTTGCGCGGTGCCGTGCTGACCACGCTGGCGGCCGTGCCGCCGCAAACCCACGCGCGCCTCGCGCCACTCCTTGCCTGCTTATGATGTTTCGACGCCTGCATTTTGAAGACCCGATTTTGTTGCTGCCCAATCTGTTTACGGCGGCCAACTTTGCGCTCGGCATTCGCGCCATCACCCTGGTCTTGCGCAGCGACCAGATGTATGACCAGGCCGCGCTGTGCATCATGCTGGCCATGCTCTGCGATGTCATGGATGGCATGATTGCGCGGCTGACCAAATCCACCAGCGCATTCGGCAAGGAATTTGATTCGCTGGCCGATCTGGTCAGCTTTGGCGTCGCGCCCGCCGTGATGGTGTATCGTCAATCACTGGCGGCGTATGACGGGGTTGAGTGGCAGGGCTTTGGCCATCTTGGCTTTTTGATTTGCGTCGTGTATGCCGGCTGCGCCGCGTTGCGCCTGGCCCGCTTCAATGCGCATTCGGATGCCGAGCAGCGCTCGTTTGTCGGCCTGCCCAGCCCGGCCGCCGCCGGGGTGATTATTTCCTATTTTATGCTGGTCGAAACGGCCTTGCTGCCGGTATCGGTCAGCCTGGCGGCGACCCGCTGGGTCTTGCCGGTCGTGACAGCCCTGATGGGGATTATGATGGTCAGCACCATTCGCTATCCCGCGCCGGCCAAGACGCTGCTGAAACGCGCGCACGGTTTCTATATTTTTGCCGCCGCCGCCTGCCTCATTGCGTTGATGATTGCCAGTCGCGGCGCAACCTTGTTTGTCCTCTTTAACGGGTATGCCCTGCTGGGCGTGGTGCGCCTGTTCCGCACCCGCCGCGCCAGCGCGCATCTCCCCGCACCACCACCACCACCGCATGGCTGATCTCCCGTTTCGTCGTGATCTCTCGCCGCGCCGCGCACTCGACGGCATTCTGGTCGTCAACAAACCGACCGCGTGGACGTCGCACGATGTCGTCGCCAAAATCCGCAATTTCTTCCGCTTGACCAAACTGGGCCACGCCGGCACGCTCGACCCGATCGCCACCGGCGTGCTGGTGCTCCTCGCCGGCCGCGCCACCAAGCTGGCCGAGCAGCTCCTGGCCGACGACAAGGAATATCGCTTCACCATCCGCTTTGGCATCACGACCGACAGCCAGGACATTTCCGGCAAAATCCTGCGCGAGGAGCCGGCGCCGACGCCGCGCCCGCTGGCGGAGATTGAGGCCATCCTGCCGCGCTTCCGCGGCGAACTGCTGCAAATCCCACCGATGTTCTCGGCCGTCAAAATCGACGGCGTGCGCCTTTACAAACTTGGCCGCAAAGGCACCGAGGTCGCGCGCGAGCCGCGCCGGATTTTGATCAAGACCCTGGAGGTGCAGTCCTTTGCATGGCCCTGCCTGACCTTGCGCGCCGTCTGCTCGAAAGGCACCTACATCCGCACAATCTGCCACGATATCGGCGCCGCGCTGGGCCCCGGTGGCTGCATGGATTCGCTCGAGCGCCTGCGCAGCGGCAGCTACACGATTGGCCAGGCCTGCACGATGGAGGAACTCCTGGCGCTGACGCCCGAGGCATTTCAAGCGCGCCTCATGCCGCTGCCGGCGATGGCCGCCGCACGACCGTCGCACGGCTTTTCCAGCGCGCCGCGCGAATGAATAACGGCGTGACCCATGCGTCAAACTTAATATACTGCGCACAGGGCTACAGATGATTTCTGTGCGCCAACATTCAATAACTAATCTCACTCAAACAAGGAGCGCAATGTACACCTCTCTTCTGGTTGGTACCGTTTTCATGCTGACCGGCGTCCTGCTGGCAGCCAATGACGCCACGTCCGGCATCAAAGCTGCGGCCGAAAAACAGGCCGGCAGGCACGGCAGAAAATTAGAACACGCCGCGGCGGGGGCGCTCAGTAATGCCGCCCAGCACATTGACAAGGAAGTCGGCAATGCCGACAGTGCTGCCACGCATGAAGCCCGCAAGGCAGAACATGCCGCGCAGCGGGCCGCCAGCCATGCGGAAAAGAAAATTGGCACGCTCGGGCAGGCAGTCAGGAACGATGTTGCCGATGGTGAAAAGGAAGTCGTGAAATCAGCAAAAGAACTGGTGCCGGCAGCAAAAGACGTGGTGCCGCCCACGACCGAAATCACCAAGCCGGCTGCATCGGCAATTGATGCGTTGGGGAAAGTTGCCCCGTTGTCCGGCGCAGTAGTCACCAATCTCGGCGTCGCAATGGACGCGTCCACACCAGTGCCGCCGGCCGCCGCACCCGTCGTGGCGCCACCAACCGCTGCGCCCGCGCCGGCTGACGCCGTGAAAGCCGCCGCGCCCGCACCGGCTGCGCCCGCCCGCAAAAAATGGTGGAAGTTCTGGTCAAAAGACTGACCACCACCGTGCCACACTAGTCTGCACCGCACGCCCCGCCGATCGGGGCGTGCGTTTTTGGCGCCGCTCCTTCTTGCTGCGTGTGCCGGCTTGTTGCTGCTGGCCATGGGTCAGTCCCGCCACCGGCGCATGCGCGTCAACTTTAGCATTGGCTATTGCAGGTCCGCCCTGCGCTCCCCTATGACGGGTGGCGGCTCGGGAATGATCCATCCGAGTAGGGCAGGCTACCCAGCCTGTCATCTCCGTTCCTCAGCACGACTATCCATATATTTGCCAGCCCCGTCGCAAGGCCAGGAGGTACAGCAACGGCAGGCTGGGTAGCCTGTCCTACCTCAGC
>JAPLST010000389.1 GCA_026398485.1 bacterium | reverse complement strand
TCCATCAAGCCCTCGGCCAGCGTCGGGTGGGCGTGGATCGTCTTGGCCAACTCCGCGCTGGTGCATTCGAGCCGGATCGCCAAACCGGCCTCGGCGATCAAGTCAGTCGCATGCGCACCGAAGATTTGCACGCCCAGAATTGCGTCGGTCTTGGCATCGGCCAGGATGCGGTAAAAGCCCTCGGTCTGGTTGAGCGCCAGCGCCTTGCCCAGCGCTTGATACGGGAACAGGCCGATCTTCAGCGCGTGTCCGGCCTGCGTGGCGGCGGCCTCGCTCAGGCCGACGGTGCCGATCTCAGGCATGGTGAAGATGCAGTTGGGCACGATGCGATAGTCCATCTGCGCGCGCCGCTCGGTGGCGTTGTCGGCCGCGACCAGCGCCTGCGCGCTGGCCACGTGCGCCAGTTGGGCCTTGCCGGTGATGTCGCCAATGGCAAAGATGCCCGCCACGCTGGTCTGCATACGCTCGTCGACCACCACGGTGTTTTTCTCGATCTTGACGCCGACTTGCTCGAGGCCGATCTCCGGCACGTTGTTCGCCCGGCCGACCGCGACCAGCATCATTTCCGCCGCCAGCGCAGTGCCCGCCACGTCGCACGTGACGCCCTTGGCCGTCACTTGGACATTGTCAACCTTCACGCCGGTCTTGACCGTGATGCCGGCCTTTTCAAAGGATTTCGTCAGCGCCTTCGAGATCTCCACGTCTTCCATCGGCAGCAAACGATCGAGCAGCTCGACGACCGTGACCTGGCGAATTCGCAGCCAATCACGCCGCCGCCGACAATCACCAGACTGGCCGGCAGTTTCGTCACCTTGGCAAAGAACGAGCGGCTGTCATGCACGCGCGCATCGTCAAACGGGAACATCTTCGGCCGCGCACACTCCGAGCCGGTGGCGACAATGATCGCCTTGCCGCTGACGGTCGTCTCGCCGTCTTTGTTGGTGATCGCCACCTCATGCCGTGTCTTCAGTCGGGCTGTGCCTTCCAGCACGGTCACGCCATTTGATTTCAGCAGCATGGCGATGCCCTGGCGTAATTTCTTCACGACCGCATCACGCCGCGCCGTGACGGCTTTCCAGTCCACGCTGACCGTCCCGGCCACCAAGCCAAATTCACTCGCGTGCTGCAGCACATGCAGCGCCTCGGCCGAGGCGATCAGCGTCTTGCTCGGGATGCAGCCCCAGTTCAAACAGGTGCCGCCCACAAACTCGCGCTCGACCACGGCCACGTGCGCGCCGCACTGCGCGGCCCGGATTGCGGCCACATAGCCGCCCGGCCCGGCGCCGATCACGATTACATCAAAGGCATCCATATCATCTCCTTACTTAGGTTATATCCTTGTGAGAAAAATGGTTTGCGGCAAACCATTTTGTACAAAATGAATGCGCCGCGCATTCATTTTTATCCGGCTTGTCAGCGCATTCATTTTTCTTCTGCCTGCCGCAGAAGCAGAATCTGCCCGGCAATAAACTCCCCCACGCCTTTCACGGTCATGAGCTCCTTCTTGCCGGCGCTCAGCACAGCATGCAAAGAACCGAAGCGGGCCAGCAAGCGCTGCGCGATATCCGGCCCGATGTTCTAGCATCCGCTCCCCCATCGAGCTGATGTGCTGTTTTGTCCTGTAATCATAGCGGTGATATGGTGCCATGCACTGCGCGGAATCCTGGTGCATATGCGCGAGTAGCCATGCGGTGCCTGCAGCATTATTGCTGCGCAAGACCGGCAAGCACCACTGCGCCGCCAATGAGCACAAGACACCGCGCACACTGGGATTGCCCGGCAGATGCATGCCCTCGACAATCAGCAGCGCGCGCCGTTGGTCGGCGCGCAAACGGGCCACCTGATCAAAGAGCCGGAGATCCTGCCTGCTCTCCAGAAAATCCGGCACCGTCTTGCGCTCAATATAGATCGAATCATGGATGACATAATCGCCAATCGCGAGATGGGCAATCTGGTGCGGCACTCCAAGCGCAGCAAGTGCCTCGCAAACGCCGCTGCGACGCTCGCGGTCATCTACCAGGATCATGTGTTATCCTTGTGCCGAGAAAAATGGTTTGCCGCAAACCATTTTGACAAAATGAATGCGCGGCGCATTCATTTTTCTTCTGCCTGCCGCGGGCACTCATTTTTCTCCTTCCCACACACGCAGATTCTCCAACGTCTCCTTGAGTTTCTTCAGGAAGTGCGCGGCTACCGCCCCGTCGATGACGCGGTGATCTGACGACAGCGTCATCTTCATCAGCGTGCGCACGACCACTTGGCCGCGTTGCACGACCGGCGTCTCGACCGCCGCGCCGACGGCCAGAATGGCGCCCTCGCCCGGATTGATAATCGCCGTGAAATGATCCACGCCCAGCATGCCCATGTTCGAGATCGTGAACGTCCCGCCCGCGAATTCATCCGGCAACAATTTGCCAGTGCGGGTACGCTCGGACAGGTCTTTGGTGCGCTCGGACAGTTCGCCCAAGCTGAGCGTGTCAGCGTTGCGCACGACCGGCACGATCAGCCCGTCATCCAAGGCGACCGCCATGCCAATGTTCACGCGCTGGCGCGTGACGATCGTGTCGCCGACACAGGCACTGTTGACCACCGGCATGGCGCGCAAGGTCAGCGCACAGGCCTTCATGATAAAGTCGCCGACCGAGGCCTTCAGGCCGTGCTCGCGCCGGGCGGTCTTGCGGAATTCCATCAGATCCGTCATGTCGACGCTGACCGTCACAAAAAAGTGCGGCATGGTCTGGACACTTTCAGCCATGCGCCGCGCGATGATCTTGCGCATGGCGCTCATCGGCTTGGGCCGCTCGGCCAGCACGCGCTCGACGTCGGCGCAGGTGATGCGCCCGCCTTCGGCCTGCTGCGCGACATCAAACACATCCAACGTGTGCTCACGCAGCAAGGCGGCCGCCGCCGGATTGATTTTCAGCGCGGCGTGGTTTTTCTCGGCCAGGTAGGCGCGCACGTCGCGCTCAAGAATGCGGCCGTTGGGCCCGCTGCCTTTGGCGCGCGTGACGTCAATCAGCGCTTCACGCGCCAAGGCCCGCGCGCGCGGCGTGACACCAATCCGGCTGGGCGCAGGCGGGGCAGCCGCTACAATCAGATTTGTCGGATCGGTCGGATCAGTCGGCCGCATCGCCGCCTGCGCCGCCTTCGGCGCGGCCGTTGCGGGCGCCGCCGTGGCCGCCGGTGCGGCTGCCGGCGGTGCGGCCGGTCGCGCCGGCACGGCCGCGCCCGGCGTACCGATGTAGCCAATCACACTCATGACCGGCACCGTCTCGCCCTCGGTCGCGTAGATTTTCAGCAAGATGCCGTCGAACATGGATTCGACATCCATCGCCGATTTGTCGGTCTGAATCTCAAGCAGCACGTCGCCTTTCGCGACGGTCTCGCCCTCGCGCTTCAGCCAGCGGATAATGTCCGAGGTTTCTGTTTGCTGCCCGAATTTGGGCATGATCACTTCATAAGCCATGACGAAAACTCCTTTGCAATGTCAATAGACGTCGTTGTGACTGCCAATATCAATGAGCGTGACGGTCTTCTGTGTAACAACAAGAACCAGCGTCACGCGGTAACTGTAGGTGAGGCGCACAGCGTGCAGACCTGCGTGCGTGCCCTTGAGCGGATGCAACTTCAGCGTGGGATGGTGCGGATCCTGGCGCAGCAGCTCGGTTACCAGCACAAAGCGTGCTTCGAGATCCGGGTGCTGCGCAAAAAACTTCGCGGCTGTTTTCTGAAACCGCGTCGTGGCCCGCAACGTGTACATTAGCGGGCGCTCCGCCGCTTCTTGATGGCGTTCATCAAGGTCTGGGCGGTGGCGAAGGTGCGCACCCGGCCCGCGCGCAGGTCGGCCAGCGACTCGCTCACCCGCTGCTCATAGGCGGCGTCCGCCTCGCCCAGGCACTGGTAATACTGTTGCTCGCGCATGATGACATACGCGGGCCGGTTGTGTTTGATGACCAGCACCGGGCCGTGGATGATCATGCTGTCCACTGCCGCCAAGCCTCTTCGTTTAATTTCCTGGGCCGCTATCGTGTTCATCTTCTTCCTTTACGATACTATTATTAGTACTACATTACGTACTGAATAGTATACCACATACAGGCACGCGCGTCAAGCAGGTGGCGTGCCGGCACACAGGGCGCAAAACGCATCATCGTGATCCTCGGCCGGCGTTCATACGCCGCACAAGCGCCGCAGCATCGCCACCATGTCGCCGGTATGCGGCAGAAACACTTCCTCGAGATTGAGCGCCTGCGGTGCAATCCCGTCCTTGGCGCCCAGCCGCAGCACGGGTGCGTCGAGATAGTCAAACGCCTCTTCTTGCACGCGCTGGGCGATGTCGGCCGTGTAACTGCCAATATTGATCGCCTGCGAACAAACCATGCACTTGCCCGTCTTTTGCACCGAGCGCACGATCGTCGGCAAGTCGAGCGGCACCAGCGTGCGGATGTCCACCACCTCGACGCTGACGCCATGATCGCGCTGCATGAGCTCGGCCGCCGCGAGCAGTTCCGGCATCGCCGGGCCCCAGCCGACAACGGTCGCATCCGTGCCGGCGCGCTTCACGTCGGCCTCGCCCAGCCGGATCAGGTACTCCTCTTCCGGCACCGGCCCCTTGACGCCATACAATAGTTGCGACTCGACAAACATGACCGGATCATTCGAGCGGATCGCGGCTTTGAGCAAGCCCTTCGCATCGTACGGCGTGGACGGATACACCACGACCATGCCCGGAATATGGCAGAACATGGATTCCAAACTCTGCGAATGTTGCCCGCCATAGCCCTTGCCACCGCCGACCGAGGCGCGAATGACCAGCGGCACGGTCGTGCTGGCACCCGACATGTAATGCCATTTGCCGGCCTGGTTCGCGATCTGGTCCGAGGCCATCAGCGCGAAATCCATGTACATCAGCTCGACCACCGGGCGCAAGCCGGCCATGGCCGCAAACCTGACCTTATTTGGAGCCAGGGATCACGGAAAATCATACCAGAGGTGAAAGCGCACGACGGCGCTGATGCGCGGGATTTCCTGCTGCAGCACATAATTACACTGCCGCAACTTGTCGCGCACCATTTCCTCGATCAAGGCTTCTTTTAGCGCGTCCCGGTAATTCAACAGGCCCTGCTTGTCGCGCTTCGGCTTTTCAACCGGCAGCAACGTGGCCACATTGGCACAGGCCGCCGGCACGTGCTCTTCACTCGTGCCGTTGAAGACATACTTGATCACATCCTTGACCTCCGGGTCGGGCGCGGCGGCGGCGCGCACGGCGGCGCGCGCATTGCGTTGCCAGACCTTCTCGTGCAGGGCAGCGACCTCGTCACTGGACATAATCTTCGCCGCAATCAGTTGCGCCGGGAACGTCGACAGCGGGTCAACGGTCTTCCAAGCCGTCTCCTCGTCCTTGGTGCGGTATTCATTGCGCGGGTCGCTGAGCGAATGGCCGTAGTAGCGATAGTTGATCAGCTCGCGCATGATCGGCCCGCGGCCTTCGCGGCACTCGCGCGCCGCGCGCTGCAACGCCTCGCGCACCGCCAGCACATCCATGCCGTTGACCACCTCAGCCTGCATCCCGTCGTTCTTGAAGCCCGCCCCGCGCCGCGCCAGAAAATCCACGCCCATCACTTCGCCGACCGTGCGATGAGTCATGCCGTACAAATTGTTCTGAATGCAGAAAATGACCGGCACGCCAAACGGCGTGCGCGTCAAGGCCGGATTGGTGAACTGCTCCATGCACGCCATGTTGAGCGATTCGAGCGGCGCGCCATTGGCGTAAGCGCCATCACCGGCGAAGGAGCAAACCACGTTGCCGTTCTGCAAATAGCGCGCGGCAAAACCGGCGCCGGTGCCGATCGGCACGCCGCCGCCGACAATCGCGTTGGCGCCCAAGTGCCCGACACTGAAATCGGCAATGTGCATCCCGCCGCCGCGCCCGCGGCAATAGCCGGCTTCCTTGCCGAACAGTTCCGCAATCGTGCGCAGCACGTGCATTTCAAGCGCGTCCTCGAGCAACGCCGCGCGGCTGGCCGCCTTGCTGTCAGGCACCCGCGCGCGCAACTGTTCGTCGCTCATCGCGATCAACGCGAAGTAGCCCTTGGCAATGCCGTCGCCGTGGCCGCGGTGGGTGCTGGTGATATAGTCGCTGGCCTGCAACGCGGCGCAGGCGCCGGTGGCACTGGCCTCCATGCCGATCGACAAATGCGTCGGGCCGCGGTATTCATATGTGGCCAGCGCCTTGTAGCCACCCGAACGCAGCTCGTAGATCATCTCCTCGAAAGCGCGGATGGTCATCATGGATTCCAGCATTTGGGCGGCGGCGGCTTTGGTCAGGCGCCCGTCGCGCAGCTCCTTGGCCGCGTCGGAGGCAAACTGGAATTTCGGAATGGCCGGCAAGGTGATCGTGCCGGTCGTGAATTCAGGGCGGGAGTCGGATAGGTACTGCATGGTGGTCAGTTATCGGTTATCGGTTATCGGTGTTCGGTGTTCGTTAGCAGTTTTCAGTTTTCGGTACTTTGTAAATCGTAAATTGTAATTTGTAATTTCATAGCCAATGGGCATTCAGCGCGCAAGGATGACGCGAATGTGATGGCGCGTGAAAAACGTGGCGAACTTGGGGGGCACGGGCTGGTCGGTGATGACCGTGCCAATCCGCGTCCATGGGCAGACTTTCATCGTCGCCCCGCCCAGGAACTTGCTGTGGTCGATCAACAGCACGACATCGCGGCCGCGCGCAATCATCAACTTCTCGGTTTCGACCACCAGACTGTCCGAATGGCCGATACCCTCGAGCGTCACGCCGCCGGCGCTGACAAAGCTGATGGCCGCATTCACCTGCCGCAGGGTCTGCAACGCCGGCGGGCCCAGCAGCACCTTCGAGGCGCGGTACAGATAGCCGCCGGTCACAATCACCTCAATCTGCGTATGGTCATTCAGGTAATCGGCGACGGTCAGCGAATTGGTCACGACCTTGATCTGTTTGCCGACCAGATACGGGGTCATGCTGTTGGTGGTCGTGCCGCCATCCATGATGATCGTGTCTCCCTGTTTGACGAGGCGGGCGGCGGCGCGGCCGATGCGGTCTTTTTCAGCGGCCAGGACGCGCTGGCGCTCATGGCACTGCATCGAATCGATCTGGTCCTGAGCGACATCAACATGCCGAAGATGGACGGTCTGCAGTTATTGGCCTCCCTGAAGGCCTCCTCTCAGTGGCGTAACATACCGGTCGTGATGATCACCACCGAGGG
Source organism: bacterium (assembly GCA_026398485.1). GTDB lineage: Bacteria > Auribacterota > UBA3054 > UBA3054 > JAPLST01 > JAPLST01. The sequence goes on along the minus strand of JAPLST010000389.1, from coordinate 39 downwards.
CGGGGAAACCAAGGTCGCCGAAGCGGTCAAACTCGGAGC
>JAPLST010000089.1 GCA_026398485.1 bacterium | reverse complement strand
GAACGTGGTGCCCTGCCCCGGCACACTGGCCACGGCAATCGTGCCGCCCACTGCCTCAATGCCTTCACACACCACGGCCATACCCAACCCGCGGCCGGACAGTTCCGTGACCGCCGGGCTGGTGGACACGCCGGAGGCAAAGATCAAGTCAAGCGCCTGGTTGGCGGAGAGCGTTGCGGCATCCGTTGCCGTGAGCGCGCCGGCGTCAATCGCCGCGCGGGTGACGCGGGCGCCATCAATGCCGCGGCCGTCATCCATGACGACCACCTGCACTTTGCCGCCGGAAGCCTGGCTGACCTGCAGCGTAATCGTGCCGCGGGCCGGTTTGCCGGCGCGCTGGCGTTCCGCCGGCGTTTCGATGCCGTGGTCGACGCAGTTGCGCAGGATATGCAGCAGGGGTGTTTTCAGTTGTTCAAGGATGCGCTTGTCAATCTCGATGCCGGTGTCCGCGAGGATCAGTTCAATGTCTTTCGCCTGTTCACGCGCAATATCCCGCACCATCTTGGGCATAAAATCGGTCAAGGCGGTGAAGGGCAGCATGAGCACCTGTTTGGTGTCTTCCAGCAACCGGTCCACCATGGTGCCCAACTCCCGCTGATCCTGGCGGACGGCGCGCGCCAAGGTGCCCAGGCGCGTTTGGATTGCCTGCACGAAGCTCTGGTTCCACGTCAGAAACTCGACCAGTTTGTCCAACGGCGCCGCAGCCGCATGTTGCTCGGCTGCGCGCATTTCATGTTCAACCGTCTGCTGCACGCGCTGCAACTCCGGCTGCACGCGCCGCCATTCTTTTTGCCACGATTCCAGCACGTGAGCCAGTTCCGTGACCGTCGCGGCCCGGTCTTCGGTTGCGCGTTTGGCGGTCAGCAATTCCTCGGCTTGGCGCAGGATTGCATCCACGCGCGTGGCCGCGACCCGGATGGTCGTGGTCGGCATGCTTTTGTGGGAAGCCCGCGGGTCGGGCGCGGCCGGCGGCGCGGCAGGCGCAACGCGCACTTCTGATTTTTCTGCTTGGCGCACCTGCGGCACACACGCCGTCAACTGTTTGACCAGCGCGTCAATCGCGGCGGATGGCTTTTCTTCGCGGGCATCCAGCAGGCGCACGATCACATCCATGGCGCGCTGGCAGGCATCAAACAATTCCGGCGACGGCGGCATGGCGTGCTGTTTCAAGGCGGACAGCACCGATTCCAGCGCTTGACAGACCTGCTCCACGTCACGCCGCTGCACCGCGCGCGCGGCGCCTTTCAAGCTGTGGGCCTCGCGGTACACCGTTTCCAGCGTGGCCGCCTGGCTGGCCGGGTCCGCCGCGTGTTCCAGCGCCACCAAGCCGTTGGTCAGCGTGGCGATGCGCTCGTCCGCCTCCACTTTGAAGGTGGCGCGCAAGCGCTCGAGAAATTCCTGCTGGTCAAGCATGCGCCGCGCTCATAGTTGATAGCGTTGCACCAATTCGCGCAGTTGTTTGCCGAGCTGGTCAATGCCGCGCGTGGCCAGTGCCATTTGTTTGGTGCCTTCGACATTCTGTTCACTGGCTTGCTTGATGCTTTCCATTGCCAGGGTCACCTGCGCCACGCCGACAAACTGTTGTTGGGCCGAGGCGGAAATCTGAGTGGCCGCCTGGGCCGATTCTTGAATGCCGTTGGTCAAGGCCTGGATGGCCTCGTTGGTGCGGCCGGATTGCTCAACGCCGGCGTCCACCGCCTTGGTGGCCTGCTCGGTGGACATGACTGCGCTGCTGGTCGCTTTTTGAATGTCATGCAAAATCGTGCGCACGCGGCCGGTGGCCTGCTTGGATTGTTCCGCCAAGCTTTTGATTTCCTGCGCGACGACCGCAAAGCCCTTGCCGTGCTCGCCGGCCTTGGCCGCTTCAATCGCCGCGTTGACCGCCAGCAGATTGGATTGCTCGGCAATGTCATCGACCGCCGCAATGATTTCGCCGATGGCCTGCGATTGCTCGCTCAATTTGACCACGCCGGCGGCGACCGTTTCCATGTGGGCGCGAATCTTGTGCATCAGGTCGATGGTGCGGCGCACGGCTTCCGCGCCGGACTGCGAGGTGCGCGTCGTCGTCTGCGCCAGATCCACAACTTCCTTGGCTTTTTGGGTGGTCAGTTCCGCCGTCTTTTTCACTTCCTCGATCGTGATCGTCGTTTCACTGACCGACGCGGCCGTTTCGGATGCGGACGCCGACAGTTGCGACACCGTCGTGGAAATTTCGCCGGTGGACGCGGACAAGACATTCACCACTTCACTCAATTTTTGGATTTGGGCGCGCAGGCTTTCGCGCATGGCATTCAACGCGCGCGCCAGCATGCCGATCTCATCCCGCTGGCTAATCGCCAGCGACTGGGCAAAATTGCCGCCGGCAAGCTGATTGGCAAACGCAACGCCCTGAATCAGCGGCCGGGTGATGACGCGCGTCAGCACATAGGCGATGATGATGCTGACCATCAAGGTGCAGCCCAACCCGGTATACAACAGCAAGGCGGTGTGGCGCAACTGCACCACGGTGGCACTCACCACTTCCGTGGCGTGGGCAATCCCGTCCGCTGAATTTTCGCGGGCGGCGGCGAGGACGGCTTCCGCGCTTTTGTCACGCAAGAACGCCAGGTCGCGCTGCTCTTGGAGTTCGCGCATCAATTCAAGAAAGCAGGTGTGATACGCATGCGCGGCGGCGCGCACATTTGTCACATTTTGCGCCATGTGATCCACCGCCGCCATGGGCTCGATTTTATTCAAGTCTTGTTCAACTTGTGCAAACAGCGCCGACAACGCCGCGGTCGCATTCGTGTTTTCCTCTAGTTCCGCGCGCAGGCGGTTGATCCGGATCGCGTTGCCCACATCCACGACATCATTCACCAGATTGACGCGCTCCAGGCGACCGCGCAATTCAAGGTGGTTGGCCGTGTCGGTCGCGATGGCCGTGACAGACAGTTCGTTCAGGTGGTTGGTCGTGTCGGTCGTGATAGTCTTGGCAAACAGCTCGTTTTGGGCCGCCAGAAATTCG
>JAPLST010000221.1:1918-4046 GCA_026398485.1 bacterium | reverse complement strand
CCGTTCATGGGCGAATGCAAAACTGACGGTGAACAACGCCTTGAGCACCGCCAGCGCCGGCGACATGATATATGTCGGCACGGGCACGTACAGCGGCACGGCCAATGAAAACCTGAATTGGGCTGGCCACGATGGCGTGGCGCTGATTGGTGACGGCCCGGCCCGCACGGTGTTTGTGGTTTCCGGCGGCAACAATTTCATTAATGGCCTTGAAGGCAAGACCATGCCGACGCTGTTTGCCAATTTCAAAGTGGACGGCAGCGCCAAGAGTGACGGGCTGGACGGCGGCGCCAGTTTGTTGTATGTCGGCAACAGCCCGGCGTTGAATCTGATCTTCTCGAATCTCTGGCTGAAAGGCCGGTATAATGGCGACCAGCTCGTCGGTGCGGCGGGCACGGCCAACCAAGCCAACGGCGCCGGCATTGAATTGAACTGGTATGGTGCGGGCGCGGCGTATGTGGGCGACGTCATGGTGACGCACTGCTTGTTGGAGCGTTTCGGCCGCGCATTTTATGCCGATGATGACAGCGGCTCCTCCTGCTACACGGTGCGGTTTGCGCGGTGCACGTTTGTCAACAACGCGGATACGCGCACCTCGCCGGCCGGCGACATGTCCACGCTCTGGCTGCGTGGCAACAACGCCGGGCGTTGGTTGTTCATGGAGCGCTGTGTGATGAGTCATTGCGCACGCGACAACGCCACCTTCGCCAAATCCGGCATCTATTGCCAGCCCGGCGCGCCGCGCATTATGCACAGTGACAATCTGTTTTTCACCAACAGTATCGGCGTCGGCGCGGCAAACATGTACGGCGCGGACCTCAGCAAACACAGTGGCTATGCTGAAAATATCGTCACGGTCGCACCGGCGTATGTGACGTATGCCGGCCGTGATTTTTGTCTGCAGGTGGTGAGCGGGCAGACACACCGCGGGTGGAGCATTGCCGAAGACACGACCCCGCCGGTGATCGCGGACAACGCCCTGCTGTATCCTGCCGCATACAGCATGGTCGAACAGTTCATGCCCACCAATGTGCAGTGGGATCCTGCGCTGATCAACGACGACCATGACGGCAGTAATTGCTGGATCATGCATTTGGATGTGTTGTACAGCAATACCCTGGCGATTGCGCAAGTCATTGACCCGCCCGTCAGCAACACGACCGGGCAACATCCATGGGTGCCGGCGGCACCGGGTAACACGTATCCGGCCGAACTGTTTGTGCTGCGCATCGTCGCGCAAGATGCTGCCGGCAACAGCGCCAGCAACATCATGTGGCACAATCCGTTTTACATCATACCCGAGCCGTGCGCGGCGCTGGTGGCGGCGCTTTTCATTCTGCCGCGCGGCCGCACGCGCTTTGCCAGATGACACGCCGGCTGCAATCCTTGTGGCCGTCCCGCCACACGGCGGGACCGCGGATGCTGCCGCTGCACCATCCCTCCATCCTTCCGGTTCCGGCAGTTGTGGCCACATAGCGGAATTTCATAAAGTTGCACAAAAAACAATATAGTTGATTTACGTGCAACATTATGCTATACTTGGCGTGCAGTGCACCAGTCCATGCCGACATGGCGCCGCGGGCAGCCCTGCGCCGCGGCATGGCGGGTGCGAACTTTATGTAACGCTCACATGAGGATCACAATGATTGCATCCCACCACTTTGGCTCAGTTCGAATCATGCTGTTGTGCTTATGCGCCGTGCTGACGGCGGGCGTTGGTTGTGCCGCCGATGCCTATGTGGCCAAGTGGGGCAGCGACGCCAACAGCGGCTTGTCGTGGGCCGCCCCCAAGCTGACGGTCAATGCCGCCCTCGGCGTGGCGACCACGATCGGCAACACGATCTATGTCGGCACCGGCACGTACAGTGGCAGCGGCAATGTTGACCTGAACTGGGCGTCGCGCAACGGCGTCCACCTGATGGGCCAAAGCCCCACCAGCACGATCTTTGTGCTGACGGGCACGCAGCGTTGCATCAGCGGCCTGGAAAACAAGACGACGCCGACGTTGTTCGCCAATTTCAAGATTGACGGCAGCGCCAAGGACGACGGCTTTGACGGCAGCGCCAGCCTGCTGTATGTCGGCGACGCCATACCGCTGAATCTCATCTTCTCGAATCTCTGGCTGATC
>JAPLST010000221.1:1113-1870 GCA_026398485.1 bacterium | reverse complement strand
GGCACCTATAACGGCGACCAGGTGAACGGCGTTCCCGGCACGACCGGCAAACGCAACGGTTGCGGCATCGAATTGAATTGGTACGGCAACAGCGCCGCTTATACCGGAAGTGTCACGGTCACGTACTGCCTGTTTGAGCGGCTCGGCCGGGTCATCTACCTTGATGACGACAGTGCCGTCAATTTGGATTGTTACACCGCGCAATTCACGCGCTGCACGTTTGTCAACAACAACGACACGTCGAGCGGGTATTGGGAGGCGTCGCCCTTCACCCTGCGCGGCAGCGAATCGAACCGCTGGGTACTCTTCAACCAGTGTGTCATGAGCCATTCGGCCAAGGACACCACCCAGGTTAATCGGCACGGGATGCACTATTATCCCAGTGCGCCGCCGCAACGGGTCTATTGCAACGACGATTTGTTTTATACCAACTCGATCGGCACCGGCGCCAACAATTGCTATGGGGCAACCATCAGTCCGTATGCAGGCTACGACACCGACCTGAAGACCAATGCGCCCGTGTATGTGCCGTTTCTGGGCAAGAGCTACACGCTGCAAATCGCCGAGGGCGGCACGGCGCGCGGCTGGAGCTGCACCACCAATCAAAACGTGCCGTGGATCGTCATTGCGCGGACGAACACGTGGGTGCCGCGCAGCACTGCGTCCTATACGCTGCTGGCCGGCACGTCCGGCAGTTTGGCGGGCATGCTGAATTGGGTCAACGCGGCCAACAGCCAGGCCGGCGCCATCGCGGCGG
>JAPLST010000221.1:0-1089 GCA_026398485.1 bacterium | reverse complement strand
ATCTGATTACCGTCTCGGGCACCAACGCAGACAATGAGGCCTGCAGCACCTCGGTCACCATCTATCGTGATGCGGCGCTGCCGGCGCTGAGCATTGCACCGCTGGAAATCTGGGTGGAGAACCACACTGCGGACGTGACGCTGGACGGCACCTCCAGCAATGTCGCCGGCGCGATTGCGTGGCAGAACAGCGCCAGCGGCGTGGCCGGCACGGTGCCCAATACGTGGCCGTTTATCATTCCCACCATCGCGCTGAATGTCGGCACAAACTATCTTGTGCTCAGCACGTCGAACCTCTTCGCTGTCACCGCGGTGCAGACTGTCACGGTATACCGCACGGGCGGGCCCACCAACTTTTACGTCAGCCCGGGCGGCAGCGACACGACGGGCAACGGCTCATTGGCCAATCCATGGCTGACGATTGCCAAGGCGGTCAGCAATGCGCCGAACGGCACGTTCATGCAACCGACGCTGATAAATGTCGCGGCCGGCACATATTCGGACAGTTACAACGGACAATGGATTCTTGGCGTGGTCAACAAGTCGTATTTCATCATTGCCGGCGCCGGGCCGACCAACACGCTGCTGCGCCGGGGCTCGCTCACGCTGAGTCTGCCGGTCGTGCGCATTGACAATTCGGGGTTCACGGCGCTGCGCGGCCTGAACCTTGACATGAGCAGCGAGACGGTGGGCTGGGCCGACGACAACAGCGCCATCCGGGTGACCACCTATAATCTGGTGACGCTGGAAGACCTGTGGCTGAAAGGCCCGGTGAGCACGTCGCAACGCAACGGCCATGCCGTGCAAGTGGTCAGCGCAACGGCGACGAGGAACTTCGTGGCGCGGCGGGTGTTGCTGGACGGTTTTGGTCGCGGCGGCTACATCATGAACAATGCGGCCACGGCGGCCAACACGATTCTATTTGACCAGTGTACGTTTGTCAACCAAGCCGGCACGAGCGCCGCGGATGACTCGATCGCGCTGTGGTCGCGCGCCGGCACGACCGGCACGGGGCGCGATGGCGTGCTGGTGCGTGAGGGCGCGATCTCCTCGGTGCGCAAAGGCTTGGCGGTTGACAGTACCACCGGCT
>JAPLST010000333.1:1448-4383 GCA_026398485.1 bacterium | reverse complement strand
GGCCTGACCGCCCTACCTGTCTGCGCGCTCTACGCCGGCAGCCGCCGAGGCGCAGCCGACACTTTCGTTTTCAGATCAGCAATTCAGTTGCCGGTCATTGCACGCCGCCGGATGCACCGGCATGCCATGAGCCAGCCAAAGCCCACCAGCGCCGCCGGCTCGGGCAGCACCACGGTCACGCTGATCGGCGTGCAGCGTGCGGCGCGCGCGTCATTGTGCCAGAGATACAGGGTCGTGCGCGCATAGTCACTGGTCATGGCATTGGCGTCGGCAATCAGGTTGAGCTGCGTGTTGGTCTGCGCGGCGATCTCGCCGCACGTCTGCGCCAGCGCGAGCCAGGCGGGCAGCGCGGGCGGCGCAATTTCAACCGCCAGATTATTGGCCAGAAACGGCGCGTTGTATGCCATTTGCAACGTACGGCCGGCATGTGCTTCCTGCACGCCAATCGTCGCATTGCTGAGATTTCCGCGCAGGTCGAGATACTGCAGGCGCATGCGCCCGTCGCCTTCGAGCACCGCTTGAAAGGTCTGCTGCTGGGCTGCATAATCGAGGCGCGGCACGCCGACGTAACTGACGACCAGTTGGGTGCTCGACGATTGCAGCCAGATGGCGCCGGCACTGCCGGGGTCGAGATCGTCCCAGAACGGCGCGAGCAGCGGGCCGAAGCCGTTGTGCGGCAGGCACGGCAGCGCCTGGTTGTTGCCGTCCAGGAAGCCGGGCGCAAAGCCCAGCGCACCGTTAGAACCGATATACACATTCGTGCAGCGTTGGCCATAGAAGTAGAATGGGATTGGCAGGGCGATGGGCGCGGCGACATCGTCGTCCCCCACCACGACGTGGGTTGCGCCGGGCGCGACGGGAATCCAGGCGAAGGCCGGGCCGCCCGGCATGCGCGAGTCGCGCCAGAGGAAATTGCTGCCGGCGGCGCACTGCCAGGCGAGCGGCGCGCCGCCGGCATTGGCGATGGCCAGCATCGCAGTGACGCAGGCACCCGGCGGGCAAACTAATACTATATTAGTATCAGTTAGTATGGCGGCCGGCTGCGGTGCGACGGCCAGCGCCAGCGTGGTCGTGCGCGTGCCGCCGCCGCCGGCGCAGACAAACGCGAGCTGGTAGGCACCCGCCGCGCAATCCGCCGCGACACTGAGCGTGACCGGCACGGCATTGCTGACGCGCGCGCCGCCGGCCAGCGCGCTGAACACCAGCGTGGCGGGCGCACAGGTGATGGCGGCGCTGCTGGTTGCCAGCGTCACCGTCGCCGCGTGCGTGACGAGGTCTTCGTTTTTCAGCCAGAACGCCAGCGGCGTTTGGCTGCCTGGCTCAAGGGATGCATCGAGCGGTGTGGCGGGATCGAGCCCGTCGAAATGCACGCCGAAATCGAGCGGCAGATGAAGGGCGGGGTCGCCTTGAAAATTGAGGCCGAACTGGACCCAGCGATAGGCATAATTATCGCCGCACGCGGCGGCTTTTGCGGCTTTGTGCCAGGCGAAAGCCTCGCCCAGTGTGGCGCGCCGCACGGCAAACAGTTGGCGGTGGAATTCCATTTCGTAGGCGCTCGAGGTGCCGCCGAAGGTGACCGGGCTGGCGGGCGGATCGTCCGGGCCGCCCCAGCCATAGCGGCTGCAGCCGATGTAGGCCACGGCGCCATACGGGTTGCGCAGGAAGGCTTCGCTGAGGCAGGGCTCATCGGTGTCAAACGAGGCGGTGTCGCAGGCCATGGTATAAATCAGGCGCGGGGCATTGGTCAGCGCGGCCGCATCGGCGGTGCCAAACCAATCCGCTTCGAGCGACCAGCCGCCGGGATTGCCGTGCGTGTCGAAGGAACACAGTTGCCAGCCTTCATTGAGGCGCGCGGTGAAATTTGCTTTTGAGAGTGGATAGCTGCCGGCGGTGCCGCTGTCCCATGAGGTGATGCTGTCGAAGAAAAAGCGCGGCGGCGCGGCCTGCCAGAACGGCTGAATGGCATCGCGGTACAGGCGCCGGCCCCACATTTCGGCATCGGTGACGGGCGCATGGGCCTGGAATTGCGACAGGCCATCATTGAGCGGATCGGCCGGGCGGTCGCTGCCACTGTAGGCGTCCCACAAGGTGACGCCGCCACTCAACATGCGCAAGGCGGCGGCGCTTGGCGGCGACGCCTCGAAGGCGCACACTTTGTCAATGTAGGCGCGCGCCTGGGCCGCGCTACGGCCGGGAATGCGGCCGACAATCACATCCGGCGCGAGGTCGCCTTCATCGTGATCGTTGATGCCGTTGACATCCGCTTCACCAAAAATATTGTTGGTGTTCCAGTCATCCCAGGTGCCGTCAAGGCCGCTGTAGTACAAATCGGTGGGCATGGCGGGTTCGTTGTAGGTGCCGATGGAGACCTGCGTGTTGCGATCCGGCACGATCGTGTCATCACCACCGAGGACAACGAAGAGCGTGCCCTTGGTTTGGACATAGGCTTGGATGCAGGCGCGGATTTTCTCCTGCAGGTCGCGGCCGGAATAGGCGCCGGCAATGAGGCATTGGCGGTGATAATCAGATAGTCATTGGATGGGCCGGCCAGTGCGGCGCGGCGCGGCGCATAGGTTGCAAGGTCAAGCGTGGCGGGATTGACCACCTGGTCGCGCACAAACGACATAAAATGTTGATTGTTGGCAATCCTGCCTGCGGGCAGGATTGTGGGGGCTTGCGGCAGCACGCAGGACAGGCGCAGGGTGATGGATTCGGCCAGTGCCAGTGTGCGCTGCGCCGGCGTGTAGCGCAGCGGCCAGACGCGCACGGTGGCATAGGTGAGGCCGCGCATCGTGTGGACGCCGGTGAGTTCGGCATGCGCGGCGGGCAGCGGCGTGGCGCCGGCGTAGGCCACGGGATCGGCGGGGACAAAGGCCGGGCGGGCCTGGCTCAGCGGCGCTTCCGGCTGGCGCGGCGCGATGAGAATATCGCGCTG
>JAPLST010000333.1:0-1428 GCA_026398485.1 bacterium | reverse complement strand
CCGTGGCGGTGGGGGCGGTGACGCGCGCGCCGCTGGGCACGAGGATCATGACATCGCGCGCCGGCAGCCATGGTGCGCCGGCGGGCCCGGGCGGGAGCACGCCATCGCGCAATGTCAGTTGAATGCCGGCCGGCGTGCGGGTGAAGACGCAGTCATCCGGCGTGAATTGCAGGGTGACCGAGACCGTTTCAGCCGCAGCACAGGCGACCATCGCCATGCAGCCCAGTGCACATTGGAGGTGAAGTTTCATGGATTGCTTCGTGCGCCCCACAGGCCGCGGTAGGCGCCGTAGGCCAGCAGGGCTTTAATGTCGTTGGTGTGGCGGGGCAATTCATCGAGCGGGACGAGCAGGACGCGGATATGTTCATGCTCGTGGTGCGCGCCGGCGACGCGGCCATGAATGGCCTGAATCTCGGCGGCAGTGGCCGGTTGTTCATACAGGTAGAGGCGGATTTTCTCGTCGCTGCCGCCGCCCGACGGGAAGAATTCGCCCAGCATGACGAGCGCCGCGGCGTGAATCAGCAGACCGGTTTCCTCATGGACTTCCTGCGCGGCTTTGCCGCTGAAGTCACCATGGTCGTCCATCATGCCGGCCGGGATTTCGACCGAGGCGAACTCGCCGCTGGGAAAGCGCGGCTGGGCGGTGAGCACGGCCCAGTCGCGCCCGTCGGCGTGCAACACGATCAGGACGGCGACCGCGTCGCCACGCAGAAAGACGGCGCCGGGGATGCGGCAGCCCTGGTCATCCGTGACTTCGGCCAGCAATTTGGCGAAGAGCAGCCCGCCATCAAACCGGCGGTCCAGCGCTTGGAGCGTGACGCGCTGAATGCGAAAACGCGGGTCCATGCGGTCGAGCCACTGGGTGAACTGGCGTGCGGCGGCCAGCAGTGGCACATCCGCCGGCGGGCCGAGCAAGTCGAAAACTTGGCCATTGCGGGCGATGCGCTGGGTTATGGCTGAAACGCTCATGTGTTCATTATCGCATAAAGCATGGGGCCGGCACAAGCGCGCCACACGCCGTGCGTCGGCTACGGGCGGAAATGCACGCATGCGCTGATCATTCATCATTGGACTGAAATTCCGATATAAGAACGGGAGCCGCACTCCCTTGCGGCGATCCTGCCACGGGAGCCGCCGGCGTAGAGCGCGCAGACAGGTAGGGCGGTCAGGCCCTGGACCGCCGCGGTCGTCGCTGCGCCATTGTAGTAACGGCGTGCGCGCATGCAGCAACGGCGGTCAGGGCCTGACCGCCCTATCTAAAACCTCCGGCCACGCACACGCAGGACCCACAACAGATTTGGCTACGTCAGGTTCGCATTTTCCCCTATATCGGAATTTCAGAACATTGGACATTCCTTTTGACATGCCGCGGCTGGCATGCTATACTATGTGGAGTATTTCAAATTAATACTAGCTGGAGGCTGCTAT
>JAPLST010000273.1 GCA_026398485.1 bacterium | reverse complement strand
GCCACGCGCCGTCGTGGCCGTGCAGATTGTCTGTCGTCTGTTGGAGGGCCACGCGCCGTCGTGGCCGATGCAGCAATGACGCGACGGTGCGCGTCCCTCCGGCAGAACAACGTGGAGGGCCACGCTCCGTCGTGGCCGTGCCGGTGGCATCCTTTGCCGCAGTTATCCGCGCCGGTGAAAATGGCCGCAGCATGCCCCGCGCGGAGCGCGTGGCGTACCTACGCCGCTGGCGGGATTTCAAGCAGTGTCAAACAATCGCCCGCGTTTACAACTACAGCAGGTCGAGATCGTCCTTGGGATAGTCGGGCAGTTGCGTGGCCACCACCAGCACGACGCGCGGCGTGCGATTCGGCACGGTTTCGTACTGCGGCGCGGGCAACAGCCAGTAGCCAACAATGGATTGCGCCGGCGCAGGTGCGCCCGGCACCGTCTTCGTCAGCGCCAGATATTCATCGAAATATTCCGGGCGGATAAGCAACAAATCTGCCGATGCGCCATTGGCTTTGTAGCGCACGGCGGCGGCGTGCTCATAATCCCAATTCAGATAATTATTGAAGGTGCGGTCGTCGGTCGCGGCCGTGCTGCAATAGCGCGAGCCGGGCAGCGGCGCCATGCCTTCCGGCAACGTCACGAAAAACAAATTGCTGGCTGCGGTCAGGCCGGGAATGCCGGTCAGCTTGGCCAGTTCGGCCGTGCCCAAGCGCGGCAGGCGCTCGAGATAATCATCGCGCACGTCGTTCCAGGCATAGCGCGGGCCGACCGCCGGCATCGTGTATTGCGCCGATTTGCCTTGAGGAGAGGGTGTATTGTCTAGCGCTATGGGGCGGTTGGCGAAATCGGTGATGTGCATGCTGAAGCCCCAATCACCGCCGCCACGCTCGACTTTCACCACAAACGTGTTCCAGCCGGCCTTGAGCACGCCGCTGTTCGCCAGCATGTACGGGCGATTGGCGTCTTCCCATTTGGCGCAGGCATAATAATTGCCGCGATGAATTTGCCGGCCATTCAGCCAAGCGGCGGCGCAATCATTATAGCCCAACCAAATCCGCACTTCCTGCTGGGTCGGTGAATACACTGCGGCGATCGCATAGGCGACGCCTTTTTCAGGCGCGGTCGGAATGAACTGCAGCAGGTTCACAAAATTACTGACAGATTCCAGTCCTTTATTCGGGTATGCTTCGCCAGCAATGTAGGCCGTCTCATTGCTGCTGGCAAGAGTGTCGAGGAGTTTGATGCGGTGCCATGCCGCGCGCAGAAATTTGGGCCAGAGCAGCGGCGGCTGGTGCATCTGTTCCGACATGATCGTCGGCGGGTTGGTCATGTCGCGCATGGCGCTTTGCAGCGCGTCGGCATATTCGCGCTTGAGTTGCGCAATGGCATCCGGTGTGAAATACTTTTGCTGCACGAGCCACGCTTCGAACGCGACGGGCGTGGTGTCCGGTGGCAGCGGCGCGGGCACGACCTCGAGCAAGCCCCAGTTTTTCACGACCGCTGCGTCGACCACTGGATCAGCCGATTCCTGGCGGCGATACTGCGCCGGATTCATGTAATAATGCATGGCGGAGCGGTGGCCGCAACCCATCGAGACGATCGGTTGCTTGCCGCAGCCGTCGCTGTCGTGGGTCGTGGCAAAGCCTGTGCCTTGCTCGCCAAAAATGCAGGCCCAGTCGAATTCATGGTTCCATTCATGCACAAAGACTTCCCATGAGCGTTGCGCGCCGACCTGCGCGCCGCCCGCGCCATTGGGGCCGCAATCGGCGCCGCCGGCGTCACTGCTGCCATAGCCGGCCGAACCGATGCTGTAATCAAACGTGCCCGGCACCGGCACGCTGGCGTCCGACGGCGAAAAAATCCAGCCAGCTTGCATGACCCAGTCGGGGTCTCCGGGGCGTGCAATGCGATACTCGGTGCGCAGGCGATAGGCGCCGCGCGCAGCGCCATACACCATTTGCTCGACATAGCGCCAGTCGCGCTGGATGGCCTGCATGTCTTCGAGCGAGAGCGGGCCGCACATACCGGCGCAGGGCGGCGCGTGAATGGCAAAGAGCATATCGACATCATTGCAGTCCGTGCGATTGGCCAGCATGCCGGCGCGCTCGAACAGCGGCGCGAAGGTTGCGACCGGCATGCGATTGTACTCCAGCGCCTCGGCTAGGCGATAGGTGGCGTCGGCATCGGTCGGATCAAGCGTGACGGCGCGCTGCATGGCTTGCAACGCTTCCGGCCACGCGGCAACGGCGCCGGCGTACAAGCCGAGGGCGTAATAATTTGAAAACGTCTGCAGCGCGGGCGTGGCGGCCAAGGTTGCCAACGTTTGTTGTGCACGCACGCGCCGCAAGGCGACGCGCGCCAGGCGGGCGCATTCGTCTGCGGCATTCGTGGCCACCTGGGTGAAGCACTGCACGGCCTTCGGCCAGTCGTGCTCGGCCGCCGCCGTCAGGCCGGCGAGATAATCTTTGACCGGGCCCGTCGCAGCGGCCAGCGCGCGGCGCACGTCACCCGCGGCCGCATCACCGAGGACATCCCAGTCGCGCGTCGCAAAGAAATGATAGCCCAGCGACAGATGCGGCGTTGTGCTGACCAGCGTGATCGGCACCTGTTCGTGGCGTGCCACGGCCTTGAGCCACAGCGACGTGGGAATGGCGAACAATGCGTCATACAGGCGCGGCGCGCCGGCCAGCGGCGCAATCTGCCAGACGCCGGCGGTGGTGGTGTTGACCAGCACGGTGAAGGTGACGGGCGGATCCGTTGAGAGCACGCGCTTGGCCAGCACCAATGTTTGCAGAGCCGGACCACCGCGCCATGATGCCGGCTCGATGACAAATTGTTCATTGCCAAGAACCGCGCGGCCGGTGACGGGCGCGGCCGCCGCGTCGCAGAAGGCGGCCGACAACGTGCGCGGACTGCCCCCGCTTTCGTAGCCGGCGGCAGCCTCGCTGGCGCGGTCGCCAACATTGATCACGCCGCTGGGCACCCAATCAAATTCGGGCATCCATTGGGCCTGCAACACCGTGGCGCACGAAAGTGCCACCATTACTGTGAGTGAGTGGGAGTAAACAGTCATTGCGCAAGGCTCCAAAGCGGATTAACGGGTGGCAAGCATGGTGCTGGGTGATTTCGTGTTGATGGTTATTATAGCACACGCACATCCGCAGCGCAAGGCCATGCTTGAATTCCCGCACGGCGCGGGAATTAATAAAGCGGCCAAGGCGTATAAGAGAACGGCGGCACTGCGCCAGCCATGTGGGTGTTTTCCTTGCCGCGAGCGTTGACCGCGGTCAGTTCTGCCGCCCTCGGCGCGGGCGGCTACAAGTGCGAGCGGCACGGCCACGACGGTGCGTGGCCCTCCATGTTGTTCTGCTGGAGGGACGCGCACTGTCGCGTCCTTGCTGCTGCATTGGTCTTCCGGAGGGACGCGCACTGTCGCGTCCTTGCTGCATCGGCCACGACGGTGCGTGGCCCTCCGGCGGCGAGCGGCAATGCAGATCGCATGGTGCCGTGCTTGCCCGACGGGCATGGTTTTCGGTATACTTGCAGGTACTATTTAATGTCAAGGAGCAGTGCATGATTCGATTGGCAATTTTAGGCACGGGCAGCATGGCCCAGCAGCACGCCGACAGACTGAAAGAAATAGCGGGCGTGCGGCTCGTGGCCTGCTGCGATGTGGACCAGGCGCGCGTGCACGCATTCGCACAGCACAACACTATTCCGCATGCCTACACCGATGTGGCCGCATTGCTGGCGGCGGGCGGGCTGGACGCCGTCACGATTGTCGCCGCGGACGCGGCGCACAAAGACTTGGCGGTGCGCGCCGCCCGGCACGGGCTGCACATTTTGTGTGAAAAGCCCTTGGCGGCCAATGCCGCCGAGGCCAACGCCATGGTGCAGGCGGTGCGTGCCGCCAAGGTGGTCAACCTGGTGAACTTCTCGTATCGCGCCTCCGCGGCATTGTACAAGGCGCGCGACCTGGTCGCGGCGGGTGCACTCGGTGAACTGCGCCATGTCGAGGCCAGTTACTTGCAGGGCTGGCTGACGCGCGCCGTCTGGCACACGAAGCAGCCGATCAGCCCGGGCGCGCTGTGGCGCATGTCGGCCGCACAAAGCAAGGGCGATCTTGGCGATCTTGGCGTGCATATTCTGGATTTCATGACCTTTGTGGCCGGCGCGCCCTGCGAGATTGCGTGCCACACGACCTCGTTGCCGAAAGGCCTGCCGGGCAACAAGTATAAGGGCGTCCTCCTGGATGCCAACGATTCCTTTGTCGCATCCCTGCGTTTTGCCAACGGCGCGCTCGGCGTGGTGCATTCGAGCCGCTGGGCCACTGGCCCGAACAACAGCATTCGCCTGCGCGTGTATGGCACCGCCGGCGCGCTGGTCGTGGATTTGGACAGCGCGTGGCACACGCTGCAAGCATGCTGCGGCAAGGATGTGCCGGCCGGCCGCTGGCGCACGCTGCGCTGCGCGAAGGTGCCGAGCATTTATCAGCGTTTCATCCGCAGTGTGCGCACCGGTACGCCGGGCACGCCTGATTTTGCAGACGGTTGGCGGATACAGGTCTATCTTGACGCATGCCTTGCGGCGGCGGCGCGCGGCCGCGCCGTGCGCGTATAAGGCGGGCTGGCCACGCCGTGCCCGCACTGCAGGATTCGGGGTTCGGGGTTCAGGGTTCGGGGTTCAGGGTTCGGGGTTCAGGGTTCGGGGTTCAGGGTTCGGGGCCATTGAGTGTTCGACAGTGGATATTCAGCATCTCTTTTGCACGAGCGGCGCTTGACACGCATGCACAGTATATGCTATATTTTCGAGTGAATTGTGCAAAGAATAGCAGCCTGCATTTTGGTCACCGTGCGTGACGTAACCACCGTTTGAGAGACTGCCATGAATGCTCGTACCACCACCCTCTGCTTGACCTTGTGTTGCACTGCCTTGCTGACTTTCGGCGCCTATTGGACGGAAAAAGCGCAGAACCCGTCGTGGTTCCCTTACAAGACCGGCACGGGCAACACCCGCTGGATGGATTTGCCGATTCCCACCCCCAGTCAATCCGACCCGACGATGCCGGCGATCGTCTCGCCCTATGATGCTTTTAAAGATGTGCAGGGCTACTGGCCGCTGTATTACAGTGTCGGCTGCTTTGCCAACGGCAAGTTTTATGTTGGCTGCGGCCTTGGGCCTCAGGTCAGTTGGGGCACGCCGGGCTATGCGTGGCCGAGCAACTCCTACGGCAATGGCTATAGCTACAATCGCCAGTCCGGCTTCGCCATTTACAATCCGCAGGATAACACGTGGGATTGCGCCAAATGGGACGAGAGCGGGCCGGTGGCGTTTAACTATGTCACCTGGGGCGTGGGCAACGTGCAAGGCGGCGGTTCGAAAATGCCCGAATGCAGTGATGGCACACAGATTGGATCAACCCAATCATTTGCCTATGACTGGGACAACGACGGCACGGATGAGATATTTCTGCATGCCGGGTATCCGCACTGGGACGGCAACAATTTCATTTACGATCCGGATTCCGACACCTGGACGAACTCGGCGGCCGCCGCCAATTTCAGTTCGGGCGATAGGGCACAATATTATGGCGGCACAGTCCGCGTGGACAGCAATATTTACGCGATTGGCGGTGGTTTTTGGGGGCCGGCGGGCAAGACCCACATGCAGATTTACAGTCCCCAAGGCAACTCGTGGACGGTCCATGAGAATCTCTATGATGTGCAACTGACCCAGTTTGGCATCGGGGCCATCGGCAAGAAAATCTATATGCTGGGCGGGCTGCCGGTGCGGGACAACGTCTATATGCTCGACACCGACAACATCGCGGCCGGCATCACCAACATCGGCAAACTGACCGTGGGCGTGGCGCGGCCGTCAGTCGTGCAATGGCGTGGCCTGCTGTACGTGGTTGCGGGTGAAATCACCGGCGGTGCGCTGACGAATTTGTTCCAGGTGTTCAATCCGGCCACCGCCGCGACGACCGTCAATAATGTGGCCCTGCCGCTCAATGCGTATGCGGCCTCCTGCGCGGTGGACACCAACGGCACCTTCTATTTCGGCGGCGCGATGCGCTATACCGAAGTCAATGGCACGAACTACAATTCAAGTCGTTTGTGGAGTGCGCCGCTGCCGCAGCAAGATGTTTTGGTGTCACCCTCCACGCTGAATTTCTGGCAGACCAACACGACCCTGCAATTGCGCCTGGATAATGTGGCCTTTGTGCCCATGGTGTGCAGCAACACCCCCTCGGTCGCGTGGCTCTCGGTTGCCAATGTCGTCACCGTGCCGAATCAATCGAACATCATCGTGGAGGTCACCGTTGATCGCGGCATGTATGCAGGCCCGACCAACGGTTCAATCTCGATTCGCTACAGCGGCGGCACCATCACGGTTCCGGTGCTGGCCGACACGCCGCGCCCGGTGGCGGTACTGGTGCCGACTTCGACGATCACCTTGCAGCCGCGTAACAAGTCGTTTGTGCTCGGCAACAGCGGCGTGGTCGCGATGTCCTTCACCAACACCAGCGCGCAGGCGTTTATCACCGACATCACGCCCGGCCTCGGCGTGCTGGCGCCCGGCGAGAGCACCAGTGTCAGCTTCACCGTGACGGCCGCCGCGCCGCGCCCGGGCGTCGCCACGATCCAGGTCGCCTTCAACTCGTATAATGGTGTGGCCGGTGTCTTCACCATCAACAACTTTCCTGCCGACTACTATGTCAGCACCAGCGGCAACAATGCCAATGACGGCTTGAGCTGGCCCACCGCCTGGCGCAACATTGCCTTTGGCGTCACCAACATTCCGAATGGCAGCGCCGATGAAGGCGCGGTCACGCTCAATGTCGCTGCCGGCACCTATGCCGGTGAATCCACGGATGCCAGCGGCACCAACTGGATCATTGACCTGTCGAACCG
>JAPLST010000264.1 GCA_026398485.1 bacterium | reverse complement strand
CGCGTATGGAATTCTGACCTATACCATCACCGTCCGTAAAGGCGCAACGCCGGCCGCCATCGCCAATGTTGCCGGCCTGCACCTGACGCAGATCAATCCCAACGCCAGCCAGGAAAAATATTACCAAGACACGATGATCCGCGACACCACGCCGCGCGCCGCCTTTGACGGCGGCATGATGGATGTGGGGGTCATCCGCGGTTTTTATTGCTTTGGCAATCCCGCCTTTACCAATGATCCGTACCTCGCCCCGTTCTTGCTGGATGGCCCGGCGCAAACCGTGGTGAAGGGCGCGTTTATCACCAGCAACACCGTCTATGCGCTTGACACCAATGTCTATCCGGTGCTCAATCCGGCGGTCGACAACGGCAGCGCGCCCAGCATTGCCGGCAAGCTGGCCGATTTCATCAGCAGTGCGGCCCTGACCAAGCGCGAGCTCGCCATGCCCTTGCTGGAAGGCACCAACCAGTTCACCCTGCTGGCCACCGCCGCCGGCGAGATTGGCACCGAAGGCATGCTCGGCCTGTTTGTCTATGGCGGCAACGAGACGCCCGATTTCGTGGATGGCGTGCTGCCCACCCTGGCTGCCGTCGATGACGGCACCGGCTATATCGAGGCCGAGTGGCTCTATGCCTGCGGCTATCACGGCACGGATGTCACCTATTTCCAGAAAGCCACCGAAATCTTGACCGGCACAACCCTGGCGAAAGAGATCAACGGCTATGTTGTCCGGATCACCTACTTCAACCTGGCGGGGCGCAATGCCGTGGCGGTGAACCCGAATGGCATGAATCCGCCCGGCTGCGTCGGCCATGTCTGCCCTTATCTGGATAGTGATTACAACAACCAATGGGCCATCCGCAACGGCGGCGACCACGCCATCGCCTATCTTGAAATTGTGGTCAGCCAGCCGCCGCCGGTGCCGGCCGCGCTCATCACGAACTTGGTGGTGGGCATCTGGGACACGGGCGTCATCGCGCGGGTGTATAACAATGGCACCAGCAACTTCAGTTATACGGCCACCAGCGATGTGCCGTGGCTGAACCTGGCCGCCGGCTTCGCCACGGGCGTTGTGACCAGTTATCGTGACCTGCCGCTTGTGGTCAATCGCGCCGGCCTGAGCAACGGCTTGCATTTTGGTCATGTGACGCTCGACTGTGGCGCGCTTGCTCCGTCGCAACTGGTCTACAATGTGCGCCTGCACACGGGCAATGCCGGCGTGGTGAACGTCTATGGCTTGCACATCACCGAAACATTCGCGAACATGGATGGCAACAAAAAGTATGAAGACACGATGTTCGCCGAGGCGACCCCGCCGGCCGCGTTCAACGAGAACATTGACGTGGCGGTGCTCGACGGCTTGTGGTGCTTTGGCAATTACGGCGTGACCAGCCAGGCGCCGTGGACCACCGGCTTGCTGACCGACGGCCCGGCGCAGTATCTGGACAAAGGCTCGTTCCAGCCGGCCAGCACGAATGTGCCCAATGTCGTCAAGGCGCTCGACCCGGCCGTCTATTCAATCCTGAATCCCATCACGGACAACGGCACCGCGCCGGTGGTCTCCGGCTCTTTGGCGAACTACATCACGGATCGCCAATTGGGCAAGAACCAGCTCTTCATGCCCTTGCAGGAAGGCGTCAATCATTTCACAATCTTGCTGGGCCCGCTGGGCGAAATAGAGGATCAGGGCATGGCCGGCCTGTTTGTGTTCGCGTCCAACCAGCCGCCGGTGTTCGCCCCCGGCTCGCTGCCCACGCTGGCGGGCTTCGATGAGAATGCGGAAAGTGGCGTGGTGGATGCCAACGGCTTTGAGAGTTGCGGCTTCATTGCCGGCGATGCCGGCTACACCCAGAAAGCAACCAACTACTTTACGGCCGGCACGCTCACCAACCAAGTCGGCGATTATGTGGTGATGCTGACCCAATTCGACTTGGTCGGGCCGGATACGGTCAACCTGCCGTTCGGCATGACCGGCCCGGACTGCCCGGGCAATGTCTGCGAATACCTCGAATCGGATTTCAACAGCCAGTGGGCGATTCGCCCGGCCGGCGGCCAGTATCTTGGCTATGTCGAGCTGCAGGTCGCGCTGGTGCCCGAGCCGGGCCTGCTGGGCGGCCTGCTGCTGGCGGCGTGGCTGCTGCGCCGCGCCAGGCAGCAATGAACATGGAGTAACGGAGTAAAGGAGGAATGGCGCGGCACGCGGCCGCAATCAACATGTTCTGCCGTTTGGTGCAGTCTGCTCCTTGGCTCTCTTACTCTTTGCTACCGGGCTGCGCCGCGCGCGCCAGAGCACGACGACACCGTAACGCTCAAGGGTCACGCGGCCGGCGCATGCGCGGTTGCGCAAGGCATCACGCAGCCCCGCCGGCACTGCCACCGTCTGCGGTTCTTCGGTGTGATTGACCAGAAAAATCAATTCATGGCGCGCGCCGCGCCGCACGCACAACTCCACGCCGGCCGGCGGCCGCAGCAGTGCCGTGACGCACGCATCGTCCAGCAATTGCCGGACTAACTGGTCGTAGAACGCGTCTTCCTTGATCACCGCGCCAAGATACCAGCCGGCGCCTGTGCCGCACGCGTGGCGGGTCAATGCGGCATACTTGCGGATGTGCCAGTCGGTGTAGCCGGCGAGCTGCGTTGCGCCGCGCGGGCGCACCCAGTCGGTGTAGTGCACCGCCGTGAACGTGCCGGGAAACGCCGGGGTGCCTTGCACGGCGCAATTCATGGTACCCGGCACGGCGTCATATTCCTCGATGGCAATGCCGAGTGCGGGCGTGAGCAGCCCGGGCAGGGTGCGCGGATGACAGAGATTCGTCCCGTCTTTCACGGCGGTGCGGCAATCGACCAGCAGGATGCCGCCGGCACGCACGTAGCGCACAAGGCGGTCGGCGGCGTCGTCCGGCAGCACATGCAGTGCCGGCGCCAGCACGAGTTTGTAGCGCGAAAGATCCGCGTCGCGCGGCACGATGTCAACATTGACGCCGGCGCGGAAGAGCGCGCGGTAATAGCGGCCAATCGCCTTCTGATAGTCGTTTTCCGCGAAGCCGGGCTGAATGCGCAGCGCCCACAAGCTGTCGTAATCATAGACGATGGCAACATCGGCGGCCACGGTGGTGCCGTCGAGCAGCGGCGCCAGCGCGTGCATTTCGCGCGCCGTCTGGGCCGCTTCCTTGTAGCGCCGCAACGGCCGCCCGTCATGGCCGAGCAGGCCATGCCAGTATTGTTCGCGGCCGGCCGTGCAGGTGCGCCAGCGAAACCAGACCATGCCGTCGGCGCCGTGCGCGCACTGCTGCCAGGCAATGTTGCGCAATTCTCCCGGCCGCACATTGCGCGAAAACACGCCCCAGCCGCACGGCCCGGCAGTTTGCTCCATGATCCAGAAGTTGCGGCGCTTCAGGCCGCGCATGACATCGGCGGCCAGGGCCGCATCATAGCGGATTTCCGGCGCACCCCACACCGGATAGTTATCCCAACTGACAAAATCCAGATCGCGCGCCAAGGCATAATAATCCAGTTCCTTGAACAAGCCCATGAAATTATGGGTGATGAAATGGCGCGGACAGAGGTCGCGCAAAATGCGCACCTGATCATGTTGAAAACGCACGTTCAGCCATGAGAAGAAGCGCTGCCAGTCAAGACAGGCGCTGGGATTGTGCGACCCGGCGTCGTCCGGAATGGTGATCTCGGCCCACTCCTGAATGCGCTGGCCCCAAAAGTGCGTGCCCCAGGCGCGGTTGAATTCGTCAAGCGTGCCATGGCGCCCACGCAGCCATTCTTGAAATGCCGCGCGGCAGGTTGCGCAATGGCAGAATGGATGGCCGAATTCATTGTCGGTCTGCCAGCCGATCACGTTGGGTGTGTCGGCAAAATACCGCGCCATGGCACGCGTGATGCGTTTGGACAGCAGGCGATAGGTGCCGTTGCTGAAACAGTTGTTCTTGCGCACGCCCCAGGTCAGGCGCGTGCCGTCGCGCTGGGTTGCCAGCGTCGCGGGATAGGCGCGCGCCAGCCAGGCGGGCATGATGGCCGTCGGCGTGCAGAGAATTGCGGAAATGCCGTGTTTGGCCAGCAGCGCCAGCGCCTCGTCCAGCAGGCTGAAATCGTAGACGCCTTCGGACGGTTCCATGTTGACCCAATTAAACTCAGCCAGACGGACAACAGTAAAACCCGCCTTGCGCATCAAGCGCGCGTCCGTCGCCCAGCGCGCGCGCGGCCAGTGTTCCGGATAATAGTCAACCCCAATGTACATGGCTTGTTCCTTGGTAAAAGCTTTTTTATTGTAGCAAATTCGCCGCCAATGCTGCAGGGATAACTGTGCCGAATTCGTGCGGCGCAATCGAACGGTGGATGACGCCCGGCTTTGTGGCCGCGGCGCGCGGATGGCCGGCGGCGGGAATTGGAAGGATGGAAGATTGGATGGATGGAAGGATGGCGCAGCGGCAGCATCCGCGGCGTGCCCCGCGGCCACGCCGGCTATTCGGCCGTGAAGCGCGCCAGCACCGTGCAATCCTCCGTGGCGGTCAGGCGCGTGATGGCGTTGTCCGGATTGTCAATCACGGCCGCGCCGTTGGTGACCACCCATTGCGTGAAATGGTAGCCCACTTCCTGCAGCGCGACAATATTCAGCGCCACGCCGCGCGCGATCTCATGCGCGACCACGGCCGACGGCATGGTCAGCCCGGCGTTGATCGGCGTGATCACCAGCCGCAGGGTGCAGACATTGGTCGTTTGAAACGAGCACCAGTCTTCGCTGTTGGCGCTGAGCAGATGCAGGACGCAGTCCTGGTTGGTCGGCGTGCCGCGCGGCACGACAAACGTCAGACTGCTAATCCCGTTGGTCGGGTTCATGCAGCTCTTGCCGGCGCGCCCGCGCCAGTCGGCGAACGCATACGGCTTTTGCGGTGTGCATTTGAACTGCTTGCCGTTGGCCAGTTGCAACCAGACGCGTTTGGGCGTCGTGCCAAACCACATGCCGTGCAGCGTGATCAGCGTGCCAGGCGCGCCCTGCATCGGGCTGACCACCGCCAGCGCCGGCGCGCGCACGCTGCAGAACGCCGGCACTTGTTCGGGCGCGGCGTGCGGCTCGTTGCGCTCCACCATTAACGGGTAAAAGGCGGGGGTGAACGGCTTGGTCCAGCGGCACCAGACATTGGTGCGCGGAAATTCCTTGCGCGGGTTGATCACCTTGGCGCGCAGCTTCTGGGTGCCGCTCAGCACGTAGACGCGCGGCGGCTTGGCGAATGCGCCCGTGGTGGCGGCCAATTGGGCGGCGTTGATCGGGAAGACCGAGCCGCAGGCCAGTGCATACGACGACGTGGCGCCCTCCGCCCGCGCCGCGAGCAGCGCGACAATCAGCGTGCAAAACAATGCTTTCATTATATGGGCATTGTACATAATCGCGGCAGGCATGTCAATACAACGAGCGCGGCGGCCTGGGCATACGGCTATCATGTGCGCGCGGCCTGCCATGTGCCAGCATGCACAGGATGAGCACAACCATGCCTGACATGGGTTCGGGAACAATAGTGATATAAAAATACTTGACCCGCGTCACAAGATTGGTCGTGGCGGAACCCACCGCGAGACGAATGGAATACGGGCCTTCCACGGCGTAGTTGGTTGCAATTGTATCGGCGAGGGTGCTGATGGTGCCCCACTGCGGCTCAGCAAGTGTCCATCGGTACCAGAGGGCCGGGGTATTGAGCGACGTCCATGCGCGGAAAAAGACCGGCTCGTCAACACAAGCAACGCGTGGCACGGCGGTCACATTACACCACGCGACCGTGCTGAATTCAAAGGCACCCATGTCAACGGCGCTGCCGCACGTGCGTTCATTGCCATCCAAGTCGCAGGCATCGGTCATCCACACCGCGGACTGCGCGGCGTCAATACAGGGCGAAGTGGCGGCAAGATGATAGCCGCCAGCAAAGCCGGGTGCGGCGTAGATATTGCTAAGCCCGGGAACCGGGCCAATGGTACAGGTAAAATCAGCCGTGCTGCGGTATAAATTAGTGCTGCTTGGCGCGGCATTGCCTGCGACAACACAGTTGTGCGCCGTGCTGTCGGCAGCCCCGCCACCCCAGCCGGCTTCATAGGTATACGCCCAGCGGTCTTCCACAATACCGCGCGCCTCGTTCCCAACCACGGTGCAATTCACGAGGATTGCCGAGCACGCGCCACCACCAATGCACAGGTCCTGGGAAGGGCCCGTGTACACGTAGCCATCGGCACGATTTCCAACGACAAGACAATTGTAGGCGGTCGCGCCATACAGCCCCGCGCCGCGTGCTTTGCTGCCATATGCATAGGCCAGATTGCCGGTCACGATACAATTATAGGCCGTCCCGCCATACAAGCCCGCGCCGTCAGCAACGTCATACTGGTTGCGCGCCCGGCATTCTGCAATCACGCAATCACGCACCTCGGCAGCGCCCGCGCAATAGACGCCCGCGCCGGAACTTGCATAGCCATTGCTCAGCGTAAATCCCTGTAACACAGCACCCGGCTGTAGATAGGCACAGCGTTGCTGGCCACCGCCGTTGATCACCGTGACACGCGGGCCACCGACACCGTACACCGTCACGGTTGCGCCGACGTGTATGGGCGCATAGGCACCCGCGGCGACCGCCACAAAATCGCCGGGATCCGCGGCGTTGAGCGCTGCTTGCACTTCGTGCGCCGCGCCGGCCCATGTTTGGAACGGCACACGGTTACTGCCGTCGCGTGCGACATAATGGACGCGCGTGATACCATATGGATCCGTCACATCGACCAGATTGCTTTTGACAACACTAACGCTGCGCCACCCGTCATGAAAAACAATGGTCAGCGCAACCGTCTTCAAGCCCGCTTTGTAATAAGTTGCCGTGGGAGACGCCGCGGTCACGTCACCGTCACCGTCCAAACCGAAGTTCCAGTGACGTTCCTCCGGATTGTTGCGGGAGCGGTCGCTGAAGCAGACAGGTTCACCAAGTTGAACCACGGTTCGGTCGACCGTGAAATCCGCCTCGGCTTGCGCGCCCTGCACCAGCACGCAGTTGGTTTTGGTGAGCGTAGCGGCGAGGGCGCCTGCTGCGCCGAAGTTGTTGCTGACGGTCAGGGTCACGCTATAGATGCCGGCGGTCATGTAGAAGTGGGAAGGATTGCGGAGGGTGCTGTCAACACTGCCGTTGCCGTCGAAATCCCATGCCCAATACTGGAGCGCATTTTCGGACAGGTCGTGGAAATACACCCGCAGCGGGGCCGGTCCCGTCACCGGCAGCGCCGCGAATGCCGCGGTTACGCGGTCAATGACCTTGATATAGTTTGTGTGGATCAGATTGACCGACTCGCCCACAAGATTGCTCACGGACAGCGCCACCGAATAGCTGCCGGTCTGGGCATACACCCAGGTGACGACATCACCGGCATTGGTGCGGCAATCGGCCAAGCCGGTCGCGTCGAAATCCCAGTAGCAGCGCACTGGTGCAGTGTTGCTCCCGCACACCTGCGCACGAAAGGTCACCGTGAGCGGGGCCAAACCGGCCGTGGTGCTCGCGGTCAGATTGGCAATAAAAGGGCCGGTCAATTCATAGGCACCAATGTCCACGGTAGTATAGATGCGTGGCAGTCCGTCAAGATCCATACTGGTGTCCATCCACGGGCGATAGGTGCCGGCGTTGCGACAGGGCGAGCTGGCGGACAAGCGGTAGTTGCTGTTGGTGGAATCAACGAAGCCGGCCGGCAGACCGTGCCAGCAATAAACAAGGGTGCAGGGCGGCGGAGGGTTATACATGGGCTGACCAAAAACATTGGTGTCATTGCCCGTATTTCCGACAATGATGGTGTTGACCGCACTGCATCCGGCAA
Source organism: bacterium (assembly GCA_026398485.1). Classification (GTDB taxonomy): domain Bacteria; phylum Auribacterota; class UBA3054; order UBA3054; family JAPLST01; genus JAPLST01. Next base: position 3,723 of record JAPLST010000264.1, on the reverse strand, counting down.
GCCCGCCGCCATCTTCAGCGCTGTTGCCCGCGACCGTGCAGTTTTCAACCACAGCCCCGTAGGCGCCACCGCCGAACGTGGAGGGCGGCCACGAAGTTCTTGGCAGCCAATTGCCAACGAGCAGACTGTTGCGCACGAGCCCGCCATAAACCCCTGCACCAAATTTGCCCGCATAATTGCCGCGCACCACGCAGGCATCCACCATGTCAGCCTGTGCAACACCGCCACCCCAATAGGCCACGTTGTTCTCCAGAATGCAATGCACCACGGTGCCGCCATACACACCACCACCGGTTGTCATTGCCGTACCACAATTGGTGACGCGGCACCATGCAACCGTACCCTGTGTGCTGAATACCCCGCCGCCGTTGTCGGCGGTGCCCGCCGTGATGGTCAAGCCTTCAATCGTTGCCGCATTGTTCACGAAGCAACGGCACCTGTTCTGCCCATCAACCACCGTCGCCGCCATGCCGTTCACGGAGGTGATCCGCATCCCATTGCTTACCACAATTTCCTGCGCAAGCCGATACACGCCATCCGTGAGCAGTACCACATCGCCCGCAGACGCCGCCCGTACCGCATCCTGAATGTTGGTGGCAGCCATTGTCCAATTCGTATAGGGCGGCGCAGATCCCGGGCTGTTCAGCCACACATAGTGCGTGGTGCTGGTCGCCGTGCAGGACCAACCCTGAAGGAAGAGCAACAGGATGATCCCAAACACACCCCGTTGAACGATGGTTGTGTTTGGTCGCATAGAACGAGACCAGCGCAAGTGCAAGCGGATCCTTTGGTGCGTTACACGAACATTGTGGCATTTTACACCGCCTGTGTCAAACAATTGCAGCGCCATTCGGACAACGCAGGCGCGGGTCAACGCCGAAAGCGCGGCGGCGCGGCCTCCGTGCCGCGAATCTGCGCAGCTGTTCTGCCACCGCCACACCGCCGCCTCCCGCCGCTGGCGCAGGCGCGTCAACTTCAGGGGCGTACTTGTGAGTACCAAGTGGTTACGCACCTGAGGTAGGGCAGGCTACCCAGCCTGCCATTGCTGCATCTCAGCGAAACCACGGGTTGCGGATCCACGCCCATTTGTGAAAATGGACTTCGTCGATCAGCCCGGCGCGCAACAACACGCCATGGAGCGCGGTCATTGGGCAAGTCGCGCGCTGGCCAGGCGGTTGATGCTGACGCCCGACTCGGCGGCGGCAATAGCCAGTCGGCGATGCACGTCAGGCGGCACACGCACGATGAACTTGCCGCTGAAATGGCGCGCGCTGAGCGGTTCCGGCAGTGGCTCATGGCGGCGGCCCATGTCAGCCACAACCTCGGCGACGACCGCGTGGATGCCTTCAAATGCCGCGTTGGGCGAGCGCGCCAGCCAACTCAGGCTCGGAAATTCGGCGCACAGCCCGACATATTCGGCGTCTTCCGCCGACCAGGTGACGCGGTAGGTGTAACGATCATGGAGTTTTACTTTCATCGCCGTTGAGTTTGCTGATTGCGTTAAGAACTTGGCGCACCTGCAATAATATCACAAGTGATATCAAAAGGCAAGCCAGCCGGCCGGTTGATAAATCTGATTACGACGACTCGCTGCGGAGCATAGCCTGCGGGACGCAGGCGCTACGCGGAGCGCCGCCGTCTCGGCGGCATCTTCATTGTAGCCGCCCGCGTTGAGGGCGGTCTCTTTTCTGCCGCGGTCGGCGCCCGCGGCTACAAGTCCGGTGTTCATTCGTGCCGCTGGCCGGATTCCAAGCAGCCAAATACAGAACACCGAGCCCGGGAGCGGCCGCCATGCCGCGAAGGTGACCCGATACAAACAAGCTGCCAATGATGGCAGGTGCCGGGTAACAAACCCGGGCCCACCATCATCAACAGCTCGATTTGGCCGTACAGAGCGCCCCATACGGCTGTTTGTGGGACTTAAGTGCGCTGGGTCGCTCAACGGCGCCCCACAAGAATACTATACAAAGCAAAGAAAAAAGTTCCTGTCGGCAGCGAGTGACTGGTCGGGAACGAACCCGAGGTGCTCTGCTGCCAACAGGAAACATAGTATAGCACAAAAAATCAAAAAATACATTGCCATAGCGCTGCAATCTCGCTTGCGGCATCATTGCCAAAGCCAAACGACAGTTTTGCTGCCGCTGCCGTCTTCCGTTTCTGCAACACACGGACAAACGCTTCAAAATGGTAGAATGGACAAGCGCGGCCGCTCAAGCGCACTGCTTCCGCGCTCTGTATTGACTGAACGTGCCTGCTGACGGGCAAGCCCTTCGGCTGGCACAATCCACGAGGACGCAATGATACAATGGACCGATCTCAATCAGATCACGCCGATGACGTATGACGCCGATACCGCACCGGATGGTGAGAAGACCTTATTTATGGTGCGCGCAATAACCTTGAGCCAGCGTGCCGAAATCATTGACCGCAACCAAGTGTTTACCGACAAGGATGTGCGGTATTGTACGACAGAGGTGGTGGATCTAGTATCCTATCTGGTGGCACGGATTGACCATGCCGGCCGCGAGATAGACTATGAAGACCGGGAATTTTGCGGGCGGCAGGTGCGCTGCGTGGCACGCACTTGGATTGATGAAAATATGCCGGTAAAGGTGCTGCTGAACATATTTGACCAAGCGAAGAAGCTGCATGGCATTGTTGGCTCAGAAGCGCAAACCGCCGGCGCATAAAAAAACCGCCCAAGACAATGCCTTGAGCGGCCTCCCCAGACTATGGAGCACGATTGCCCGCGGCGCTGGGCCACCTGTCACTATTATATCATAACAAAGGCAGAAAGTAACACTGGCTCGACTCGCCGTGGAGTATTGCCTGCGGGACGCAGGCGCTACGAGCAGCGCCGCCGTCTCGGCGGCTGCGGCATCGCCAGTGAAAAGCTTGACCATCCCCACATAAAAAACCGCCCATGACGGTGCGCCATGAACGGCTCCCAGACTATGGAGCACAATGCCCGCGGCGCTGGGCCACCCGTCACTATTATATCATAACAAAGGCAGAAAGTAACACTGGCTCGACTCGCCGTGGAGTATTGCCTGCGGGACGCAGGCGCTACGAGCAGCGCGGCATCTTCATTGTAGCCGCCCGCGATGAGGGCGGTCTCTTTTCTGCCGCGGTCATCGCCCGCGATGAGGGCGGTCTCCTTTCTGCCGCGGTCATCGCCCGTATCTACATTTTCTCCAGCGTAGCGCGGATGTGCTCCAGCCGGCGATATTCAAGCGAGGTCGTGTGATGCTCACGCAGCGCCGCGTACATCGTGGCGGCCAGTTCGCGGTAGACCACCAAGCCGCGCGTGCCCAGCACGGCTGCATAGGTGCGCGCCGCGTCGGCAAACAAGGGCCGTTCGCAGGCAACCTCCCAATCAAAAAGCGCATGGGCCAGCGCCTGCGCATTCGGACGCGCCACAACGCACGCCTGAAGGCCACCAGTCGTTTTCTGGGCTGGTGCGTCAACCAATGTTCCAAGTCGTCTGCACTGAACTCCTGCGGCTGTTTGGCCGGCAACGGATTGAGCGTGCCGGCGTAGGCCAACCAGGTCAAGCCCACCGCGACGAGATGCTTGCAGAATTTATTCTTATGGCCCATCGGGCAACTGCAAATACTGCTCGCCGCGCGCATAACTTTTCTCGCCCGCCCGCATGCGCAAGGCGCGCGAGGTGAGCACGGGGCCAAGATCGGTGCTGAACCTGTTCATGATGAAAACAATGTG
>JAPLST010000116.1 GCA_026398485.1 bacterium | reverse complement strand
AGCGCCGCAGCCAGCAGGCCCAGCACGGCCGGCTCGGGCAGCGGCGCCATTGCCACGCCACGGTAGGCCGTGAACGGACTGGCAGTTGACAAGGTGGTCAGACTGCCGGCCAAGGTGCCTTGATAGCCGCTGGTATCAATGACGGAAGCCAAGGTGCCACCGCCGTTCGTGCTACTGCCACCGGTCGTGGTGTACAAGGCGACCTCCGTGCCATTGACCTTGCCGGCCAACCCGATATAGTTGGTGGCCATCATTGTGCCATATTGCGTCCATGTGCCGCTGGCTTTGCAGTACTTGCGAATATAGTCGACGGTATCGTCGGCGATGTAGAGCGTATCCACGCCGGGCTCGCTACCGGAGAGGTCGCAAAAATAAAAGCCGTACATGCCGCTGCCGGTGAGGACCGGCAAGCCGGGCAAGGCAATAAAGGCGGCGTTGTTGGTCGGCAGCCCTTCGCCAACGGCGCCGAGTGGAGCCGTGTTGCCGCCGCCGCCGCTTTGGGTCGTGGCATACACTTGGCCGTCAAAGATGTGGACTTGGCGCATGTTGGTCAGGCCGTTGGTTAGCACCTGACTGCTGGCCGTGTCGCCCCAGGCGGCATAGCGGACGCTGCCGGCGCCGCCGCCCATCCAGACCTTGGTGCCGTCTTCAGAGCAGGCGGCGCGCGGACTGCTGCCGGAGGCAAAGTCGGCCAACGCCATGGTTTCGAGCGCGCCGGCAATGCTGACCCTGCCAATGACGCGATTGACAACGCTACCCGCCGTGGCGGACAAGCTGGACGAGTACGGGAACGGATTCGGGCGATAGCCGGTGATCAACAGCCGCTGGGTGTCGGTCGAGCGCGTGATCAGGCCTTCCGAGGTGGACGTGCCGGCGGCCACCAATTGATTGCTGTCCCCGGCGGCGGACGGGATTTCGACGGACTGGACCAGCGCGCCGTTCGTGGTGAACTCATCCAGAAAAACTTTTGCGCCGGACGAGGCAAGATTAACGACGCCATCGCCAATGCGATAGACGACCAGATTGCCGGGCGTGAAGGGCGCGGCCATGCCGGCCAGTGCGCTGCAAAAAGCAACGGTGAGAGTGAGAACAAGAATCTTTTTCATACCGTGGTCTCCAAGCGTGAGTGAATGAGCAAACAACGGTGGTATGCGCTGCAAAAAACGGCGCAACAACCGCAGTGGCTGCCGATTGCCTTTACTGTACCATATTTGGCTGATAAAAGCAAAATGGATTTGAGGAATGGGGCAGCGCAGCGGGATCGTGGAACGGGATCGTGGAACGCCGTTCCGCGGCTACATGCTGACTACCGACGTACTGGCGCACCGACCACCGCCGCACCTCATTCGTGTGCGCGGAGCGCGTGGCGTACGGGGAAAGGTAGTCGGTGCGTCAGTAATCGGCTGCTTGGAGTCCCGCCAGCGGCGGGATCATCATTGGACATTCCTTGCTGCTTGGAGTCCCGTCAAAGGCGGGATTCGATATTCGCTATTCGCATTCCCTGAACCCTAAATGTTGCCCGCACGGAGGTCGCTGCCCTTGCGTCTGAAATTCCGCTATAAGGAAAGCACACTATGGCGGGAAGGGCAGCGTGCTTGAGTTGACAAAAGAAAGACAAAGACGCGCAAGCACCGCAGTTGGCGCAGTTGGAGTACAAGCTTCAGCTTGTGTAATTTGTTCGCGACCAACAAATTAATCCACAACCATGCGCGGCGCGTGGTTGTTGCCAGCAATACAGGGAATCACCGATGTACGCCGGCTGCATAGCTGCACCTTCATTTATTTGTTGAAAAGAAATTACCAAGCTAAAGCTTGAACTCCAACGGCTTCATCCGCCTGAATGCGCTCCATAGCTGCAGCGCAGAGTGGCGACTCCAGAACTCCTGACATAGGGGTGTTCTAAATGTCCGCTTTATTTCGTCAGGACGGGTCTTGGATGGCATAGCGCAGGCGCAGCCGCGAGCCCGGGAAGAGGGTTTCCCGTGCGTTGAGTT
>JAPLST010000234.1 GCA_026398485.1 bacterium | reverse complement strand
GGCCCCGTTTCGGCGATTCTAACCTCCCACCCGGCCTTGCGCCGGTGGAAGGAAAGATTGGAAAGAGCATTTCGGGCTAACAGATAAATGAACATTTGGTACAATGGATGCACAAGGTGGAGTGATTTAACAAGTTTAATCGCGTCGTCCGCATGGAAACATCCGGCGTGCGCCTGAGCGCTAACGCACCATCACTTGGAGTGCATATGCAGCACGCAACAAAGATAGCTTTTCTAGGTGGCATTGCTTTGGTCTGGCTCATATATGCCACGGGCTGTGACAGTGGCAGTCAAAATAGTACAACATCGCATGCGGATACCGCTGGCAACCGCACCAGTGCTGTGGTCGCGACGCAGGTACACGAGACTATCACGGCAGACACGGATTTGTCAGCGTCAAATGTAAATCAGACGCCAAGCACGCCAGCGCTGTCTGCGCCCGCCCCCGCATCAATAGCCGTCATTAACGGGCTGGTCAGCAACTTCACACGTCCCACTGGCACCGCAAGACGAATTAGCACGGCACAAGTCTCGCAAATGGCGTTCGCCGAGTTGGCGGATCACGTCACGGCAGAACCAGACAACGGCTGGGCCGTAACTTATTGCGCAGAGTATCACTTTTTCAACCCAACGTGTGATTATGCCGGCTTAATGACACTGCTCAAAGACCTGTTGAAACGCGACCTCAATGACTTCCAACATTGCTTGGTGCATGGCACGATAGGACGTTGTCTTAACAAACTAGGCAACTATGAAGAAGCAATCGCATACGAGGACGATGTGTTGCGTCAGAGCTCACGCGAATTTGTTGCCCAGGCTTCTGAAATGCTATCAGCCAAGATGGGATCCTATTTGGGCTTGCGTGCGCGCCTCAGGAAACACCGCGCTGACTACAGTGAAGATGAGTACTACACCTTGCTGGATGGCTATGATCGCAAGATCTGCGAGTGTGAGGGAGCCATCATGCCGGAAGGCGGCGAGTTTGCCAAGGCGGACTTGCAGAGCAATGTCAACGCCCTGCGGGATCGATATAACAGTCTAAGCGGCGAACAGCGCGCGGCGTTCATCCGAGAAACCGAGAAAAAGCTGCAGGACAAGAGACTGCGTTACCAAACTCGGCGAACCTATGCGGCATTCATGAACAGCGTTCACAACTGACAAAAACTGTCAATGCGAATCGCGTGTGTGTTACGGCGGCTTGCGGCGGTGTCATGCCGGCGGCACACCCAATACTGCGCCGGTGTTGGCGCTGGTCGCCAAACGGCGGTAGCGATCGAGCCAGCCAGACGGCACGGCGTGTTCCACTGGTTGCCACGTTTTGCGCCGCGTGGTCAATTCTTTTTTCGTAAGTTCGACCTGCAACGTTTGATTGGGAATGTCAATCGCGATGATGTCGCCGTCGCGCAACAGGCCGATCGGCCCGCCCGCCGCCGCTTCCGGCGAGACATGCCCGATGCACGCGCCGCGCGTGCCGCCGGAGAAACGTCCGTCGGTGACCAATGCGACTTTATCACCCAAGTTCTGGCCCATAATGTACGAGGTCGGCGCCAGCATTTCCTGCATGCCCGGCCCGCCGCGCGGCCCTTCATAGCGAATAACCACGACGTCGCCGGCTTTGACCTTGCCATTGAGAATGCCGTCGCAGGCTTCTTCCTGCGAATCGAAAATGACGGCCGGGCCGCGATGCACCAGCATCTTCGGATCCACGCCGGCCGCTTTGACGACCGCGCCGTCGGGCGCGAGATTGCCGGACAAAATGGCGAGGCCGCCTTTCGCGCTGTAGGCATTGGCCAACGGACGAATGCAGGCCGGATCTTGCGTGACGCAGCCGCGAATGTTCTCGCCCAGCGTGCGGCCGGTCACCGTCAAGCAATCAAGCTGCAGCGCGCCGGGCACCGCGCTGATCTCGTGCAGAATCGCGGAGATGCCACCGGCATGGTCCACATCCTCGATGTGATACGCCGACGACGGGCTGACTTTGCAGATATTCGGCGTCGTCTGCGCCACAGCATTGATGCGCGGCAAATCATAGGCAACGCCAGCGGCATGCGCGACCGCCAGGGTGTGCAACACCGTGTTGGTCGAGCCGCCCATGGCCATGTCGAGCGCCAGCGCATTGTCAAGCGCGGCCTGGCTAACGATGTCGCGCGGCCGGGTGTTGTTGCGAATCAGATCGAGCAGCATGCCGGCGGCACTGCGCCAGAGCTCATTACGGCGCGGATCCATGGCTGGAATCGTGCCATTGCCGGGCGGCGCAATGCCAAGCGCCTCGCACAGACAATTCATTGAGTTGGCGGTAAACATGCCCGAGCACGAGCCCGGGCCGGGGCAGGCGCATTGTTCGATCTCCTCGAGCTGCGCATCGGTGATCGCGCCAACCTTGCGCGCGCCGACGCCCTCGAAGACGCTGATCAAGTCGAGTGCTTTGCCCGCCGGCGATTTGCCCGCCGCCATCGGCCCGCCGCTGACGACAATCGCCGGAATGTTCACGCGCAGAATGCCCATCAGCATGCCCGGCACGATTTTGTCGCAATTGGGAATGCAATACACGCCGTCAAAGCAATGCGCGCGCAGCATCGTCTCGACGCTGTCAGCGATCAGCTCGCGACTGGCCAGTGAATACTTCATGCCGGTGTGACCCATGGCAATGCCGTCGCAAACGCCGATGGTATTGAATTCGAAGGGCACGCCGCCGGCCGCGCGAATGGCGTCTTTGACGAGTGCGCCGACGCGATTCAAGTGGACATGGCCGGGAATAATCTCATTGAAAGAATTGCAGACGGCAATCAACGGTTTGCCGAAATCGGCGGGTGACACGCCGCAGGCGCGCAGCAAGCTGCGATGCGGCGCGCGTTCCAAGCCGGCGGTTATCGTGGCACTGATCATCCAAACTCCCTTGCTGGCGATGAAATAAAACGGCAGTCATGAACCACCGTCTTAGTATACGCAGTTGGCGTTGATTTGTAAACTCGCAATGAAATTCTCGCGCGGCGCGAGAATTTCTAACGACGGGCAAGGAACTCGCAGCATGCCCTGCGCGGAGCGCATGGCGCATCTGGCAACTGTTTTCAGTTTTCGGTGACAGCAATTGCGGCAGAGGTGCGGCGGGGTGCAAGTAGCCGGTACCCAGATCCGGCGGTTTGTTTGTGCTGCTGCTCTCAACCGAGAATGAATATCCAATATTGAACACTCAATGTCCAAGTGCGAAGTATCTGCGCAGAGCTCTGCTTGGAGTCCCGCCACCGGCGGGATCATCATTGGTTATTCCTTG
>JAPLST010000080.1:3585-5547 GCA_026398485.1 bacterium | reverse complement strand
CAGATAGCCATCCACGGCATCCGACAGCGCGGCGAAGATAAACACGCCCAGCGCGCAATGGCGATACCACGTCAGCACCGCCGCATCCGGCGCGACCTCATGCACCAGGCGATGGCGCACCAGCAGCGCCACAAACACGGGGGTACACAGGATGCGCAGCAACGTGATGGCGTTGGCGAGATTGACCACCTGCTCTGGTTGCTGTTCTACGGTGCGCTGCATAACTGCCCGGCGGCGTGGGTGAGGCGTTGCACGACGCGCGCCTGGCCGATGGCCACCAGTGTTTCAAAGATGCCCGGGCTGGCGGATCGGCCGGTGACCGCGACGCGCAAGGGATGCACGACATTTTTCAGCGGCCGGCCGCTGCGGGTCAGGTACTCTTGCAGCCGTGCTTCAAGGTGGGCGGCGTCAAACTGGCCGGGCGGCACGCCGGCCAGCAGGTCGCACACGGCCAGCAGATGGTCGCGCACACCCTCTCTCTGCAGCACTTTTTTGACCGCCTGCCGGTCATACTCGAGCGTGTCCGCAAAGAAGAACGCGCAGGCGGCCGGCGCGTCCGACAAGAGATGCACGCGCGCCTGCTCCATTTGCAAGACTTGCGCCACCTGGGCGGGGTCTTCGGCGCCCTTGAGCACGCCGGCGTTGGTCAGGAACGGCGTCACCTCGCGCATGAACTCCGCCAGCGGCAATTGGCGGATGTACGCGCCGTTCATCCAGTTCAGTTTTTCATGGTCGAATTGCGCGCCGGTCTTGTTGATGCCTTCCAGCGTAAACTCTTTGAGCATCTGCGCGCGCGGCACAATCTCATTGTCCGCCGCGACGGCCCAGCCCAGCAAGGCCAGGAAATTGACCAGTGCGTCCGGCAGGTAGCCCAGCGCGCGGTATTCGCAGACGGCCGCCGCGCCATGGCGCTTCGAGAGCTTGCCGCCGCCCGGCGCCAGGATCACGGGCAGATGCGCAAACACCGGCGGCTGCCAGCCAAAGGCGGCGTACAGCTGCACATGCTTGGGCGTGCTCGGGATCCATTCATCGCCGCGCAGCACATGCGAAATCCGCATCAAATGGTCGTCGACGATGTTCGCCAAATGATAGGTCGGGAAACCGTCGCTTTTCAGCAGCACGAAATCGTCCTGCTGCGCATTGGGATACGAAATGGCGCCGCGGATCGCATCCACAAAGGTGGTCGCGCCGGTCAGCGGCATGCGAAAGCGGATGACAAACGGCGCGCCGGCCGCGTTGTGCGCGGCGCGCGCGTCGGGGCTAAGGTCGCGGCAGGCGCGATCATAACCAGGCGCGCTGCCGTCGCGTTGCTGCTGCTCGCGCGCGGCCGCGAGCCGGTCCGGCGTGCAATAGCATTTGTAGGCGTGGCCGCTGTCCAGCAATTGTTGGGCGTGCTGCAGATAGATGGCCGTGCGTTCGGATTGGACATACGGGCCGCACGGCCCGCCGATTTCATAGCCCTCGTCCCATTGCAGGCCGAGCCAGCGCAGACTGGCGCTGATGTCGTCAAGGGCGCGCGCGTCATAGCGGGCGCGGTCGGTGTCTTCAATCCGCAGAATGAAGGTGCCGCCGCAATGCCGCGCAAACAGCCAGTTGAACAAGGCGGTGCGCGCGCCGCCGACATGCAACATGCCGGTCGGGCTTGGCGCAAAGCGCACGCGGACAGGGTCGGCAGTCATGGTCTGTGATATGGTTGCACTATTACATCTTTCTATCATGCAGTGCTATTGTACTAAAACGCGCGCCAAATTGCTGTGGGTTCTGCAGAAACGATGAACGATGAACGATGAACGATGAAGTTCTGCGCCGATACTTCGCACTTGGACATTGAGTGTTCGATATTGGATAATCAACAGCGGGTTCAGGGCTGCTTGGAGTCCCGCCAGCGGCGGGATTCAGGGCTGCTTGGAGTCCCGCCAGCGGCGGGATTCAGGGCTGCTTGGAGTCCCGCCAGCGGCGGGA
>JAPLST010000080.1:0-3576 GCA_026398485.1 bacterium | reverse complement strand
GCGGCGGGATTCAGGGCTGCTTGGAGTCCCGCCAGCGGCGGGATTCAGGGCTGCTTGGAGTCCCGCCAGCGGCGGGATTCAGGGCTGCTTGGAGTCCCGCCAGCGGCGGGATTCAGGGTTCAGGGAAAAATGGTTTTGCCGCAAAATCATTTTGTGCAAAATGAATTGCCGCAATTCATTTTTATTGAGTGTTCGATATTCGATATTCATCTGTTGTAGGTTGCAGAAACTGCAAACTAAAAACTGCGGCGCAGAGCGCGGTGCGCGCGGCGTCAGGTCAAGACCCGGGTTATGACTTCGCACAGGTCTTTTTTCGTGTAGGGTTTTGGGACGGCGCCTTTGAACCCGTAGTTGACAGGGTTGGCCATGACCGGATCATCGGCGTAGCCGCTGGAGACAATGACGCGGGCTTCGGGGTCGAGCGCCAGCAGGATTTTGATCGCGGCCTGGCCGCCGATGCCGCCGGGAATGGTCAAGTCCATAATGACCACGTCAAACGGCGCGCCGGCCTCCCGCGCCTGTTGGTAGCGCGCGATGGCTTCCTGGCCGCCAGAGGCGGTTGCCACCGAGTACCCGCCGCGTGCCAGCATTTTGGTGACAATGCCGTGGATCTCTTGCTCGTCATCCATCACGAGGATTTTTACGGTTTTGGCGGCGGGCTGGCATACCGCGGCGGGCGGCTTGGCTTCAGCCGGCAGCGGTGACGCGGAGGCGGGCAGGTGGAGCGTGAAGGTGGTGCCTTTGCCAAGTTCCGAAACGACGCCGATGTGGCCGCCGTGCTTGTGGATAATGGAATAGATGGTTGCCAAACCCAGCCCGCGGCCGTCCGGTTTGGTGGTGAAATAGGGGTCGAATATTTTTTCAAGGTTCTGCGGTTCGATGCCGAGGCCCTCATCACGCACCCGGACTTTGACATAGTTCCCCGGCGGGAGTCCGGGCATGGCCGCCGCGCTGATTGCCGCGTTCTCCAGGATGACCTGCAGCGTCCCGCCTTCGGGCATGGCCTGGCGGGCATTGATGACGAGGTTGGTGATTACCTGCTGGAGTTGCCCTTTGTCCGCGGCGACCGACCACAAGTCTTCAGCCTTCTGACACACGAGGCTCACCTTGCTGCCGACGAGGTCGAACCGCGCGACTTCCTCGACCATGGCACCCAGACTGACCGCCGCCTTGACCGGACCGCCGCCCTTGGCAAAGGTCAGTAACTGACTGGTCAGCCGCACGGCGCGGCTCATCGATTTTTCGGCGTCACCAAGCGGTGCGTGGGAGGGATGCCCCTCGTCAAGGATCTCTTTCGCCAGCGCAATATTCCCATACAATCCCGTCAGAATATTGTTGAAATCATGCGCAATGCCGCCCGCCAGCGTGCCGATGCTCTGGAGCTTGTCCATTTTTTGCAGTTCGGCCTCGTTGCGCTTGCGCGCGGTGGTGTCCTGCAGAAAACCCACCAGACGCCCACCATCGGCAGGCCGGTATTGGATGCTGATGGCGACGTCATACATGCTGCCATTCTTGCGCCGATGCTGGGACTCGAAACGATCACCACCCTGTTCTATAACTTTATGAATGCGGGTTGCTATGTCACTGGCCGCCGGGCCGACATCCAAGTCGGCAACGTGCATGGCCAGCAGTTCCTGCACGCTATAGCCACTCATCCGGCTGTACGCATCATTGACATCCAGCAGCTGTCCCTGCATATCCGTCATCCAGAAGCCGTCCATCGTTGTCTGGAGGATATTCCGGTAGCGTTGTTCGCTCTCCAGCAACGCCGCCGCCACCCGCCGGCGCTCGGTGATGTCAACGCCGATGCCGGCGATGCCGGCGATGCCGCCGTGGGAATCCCGCAGCAGCGCGTTGCTCCAGGCAATCAGCCGGCGTGCGCCGGTGCGCGTCAGAATCTCATTTTCGTACTCCAGCGGCACGCGGCCTTCGCTGAGGTCTTGGAACAGAGCCTGGCGGACTTCTGCTTCGGGGGGGATGAAGACGTCAAACCAATTCCGGCCCAAAACTTCCTCGCGCCGCCAGCCGGTGAGATGCAGCAAGTATTCGTTGACAAAGGTGATGTTGCCCAGGGTGTCGAGCGTCGCGCTCACCAACTTGACCTTCGCCAGCATGTCGCGAAACCGCCACTCACTCTCCCGCAATGCCGCCTCCGCCTGCTTGCGCCCGGTGATGTCGCGGCAAATGCCGATGATCGCCGGCTGCCCATTCCACGTGATCCGCCGCGCGTTCACCTCAATGGCGATGGAGGAACCGTCTTTGCACCGATGCGCGGTTTCAAACGTGAGCTGGCCCTGCTGCGTCAGCTGGGCGATGCGTTCCGGCACATACAGGGATTGCTCCGGTGTATCCACCCCGCCAGTCGACATGGACATCAACTCGGCATGCGAGTACCCGAGCCGCTCGCAGGCCAACTGGTTGACGGCCAACATCCGCCCGGCGTCATCGTGGAAGAAGATCGCGTCACCGGCACTCTCGAACAGGAGGCGGTATCCCGCCGCACTTTCCTTCTGCTGGGCAAACGCGGCGGCAAGCGTCAGACCGGCCAGCCCCAGCATCCCGAGAAATATCTGCACTGCAAGCAGGCGCATGGGGGCGTCCACCCCGCCCAACGGGAACACACCTATGCCCGCCGCCGTGAAAGCGACGACCAGCAGTGAGAGCGCGCCCAGCAGCGTCGCCGTGCCGCGCGGGCCGAAACGGAGGGCGGACCAGATGACAAAGACCACCAGTATATAGGGCTGGATTTCGCCGGGCGCGACCTGTGCCCCCCAGCCAAATGCGAACCACACCGCCGTGCAACTGAGCGCAAACAGGCCGGCCGACTCGATGATCCGGCCCCCACGCATACCCGCCAATGACCGCCATGAAAAATCCGCCCAGACCACCAGCAGCGGTGTGACCAGCAGCAGGCCCAGCCCGTCCGCTACCCACCACGTCCGGTAAAACACCCAATACGGGGCGCCCACGGCAAGGCTGGCGGCGCCAGCGCCAAGCAAAGAAGTGACGGCATTGACCAGGGACGCGGCGGCGGCCAGGGCCAGCACCTCGTGTAGCCGGGTGAAACGGACTTTGGCGCCGCACATCCGGGTGATCAGCCAGGCGGATGCCGCCGTTTCGCCGATATTCGCGAGCATGAACCCCGCGCTGGCAATGAACGGCCGGTCGGTGGTCAGGTTGGCCGCGAGGCCGGCCGCGAACAGGCCCGCGAGCAGCGCCGGCCAGAGGCGCCGTGGCGTCAGCAACAGCGCCGCGAGCGCAACGCCGGCTGCAGGCCAGATCGCCGCGACCAGGCCGAACGAATCCGGAAACTTGAACGCCAGCATTTGGGCCAGAAAATAGGCCAGCGCGATCAAACCAAGCCGGATGGGCGTGGCAACGCATGTCATTGCTGTACGTGACAACGCCCCCGGTGTTTCAGGCGTTTGGCCGGGTTTTGCATCGGCCTGCATGCGCAATTCTGCAGGTGTGGATTTTTCGCGCGTTTTCATGGGCGTACTTTGCCTTGCGACGCGCCCTGCTCATCGGCGTGCGCGTCCTTGAGATACAGGGTCTTGATGCACTCCGGACAGATGC
>JAPLST010000456.1:9290-15265 GCA_026398485.1 bacterium | reverse complement strand
CTGCCGGCGGCAACCCGTATTGCATCGTCATTCCGCCGCCGAATGTCACCGGCGCGCTGCATCTCGGCCACGCGATCAACAACACCCTCCAGGATATTCTCATCCGCTATCATCGCATGTGCGGCGACAACACGCTCTGGTTGCCCGGCGTGGATCATGCCGGCATTGCGACCCAGGCGGTCGTCGAGAAAAAACTCTTCGAGGAGGAAGGCAAGACGCGCCACGACATCGGCCGCGAGGCCCTGGTGCAGCGCATCTGGGACTGGAAGCAAAAATTCGGCGACCGGATTGTCGTGCAGTTGCAGGCGATGGGCTGTTCCTGCGACTGGTCGCGCCTGCGCTTCACGCTCGACGCGCAATGCGCGCGCGCCGTCCGCCACACGTTTTTCAAACTGTTCCGCGATGGCTTGATTTATCGCGGCAAACGCCTGGTCAACTGGGACACCGTGTTGCAGACGGCCGTCTCCGACGATGAAGTCTACCACGAAACCATCAAAGGCAACCTCTGGTATATTTGGTATCCGGTGCAGGGTGGCGACACACGCGTGCTGGTCGCCACGACCCGCCCGGAAACCATGCTGGGCGACACTGCCGTCGCTGTCCATCCCGACGATCCGCGCTATCAGCACTTGATCGGCAAAACCGTGCTGCTGCCGTTGATGCAGCGCGAAATCCCGATCGTGGCCGACGCCGAATTGGTCGACCCGGCCTTCGGCACCGGCTGCGTCAAGGTGACGCCGGCGCATGACCCGAACGACTATGCCTGCGCACAACGCCGGCAGTTGCCGCTGCTTAACATTCTCAATCCGGACGGCACGATCAACGATCATGGCGGCCGCTTTGCCGGCCTTGACCGCTACGCCGCGCGCAAAGCCGTCGTGGCCGAGCTCGAGGCGCTGGGCCTGCTGGAGAAAATCGAGCCGCATGAAACGCCGGTCGGCCATTCCGACCGCTCCAAGTCGCCGATCGAACCGTATCTCTCCGATCAATGGTTCCTCACCATGACGGATCTCGCGGAAACCGCCATGGCCGCCGTCAGCGATGGCCGGGTCGCATTTCATCCGCCACGCTATGCAAAAATGTACCTTGATTGGCTGTCCGAGAAGCGCGACTGGCCGATCAGCCGCCAGCTTTGGTGGGGCCATCGCATTCCGATCTGGTATGCCGCGGACGTGGATGAAGCGGCGTTGCGCACGGCATTCGCCGGCCGCGATGATGTCGCCTGGCGCTGGGATGAAGATCATCAGCAATGGTGGCTGTGCGCCCGCGACCACGATCTTGCGCCGGATGCCGTGCCCGGCTGCGTGTTGCAGCAAGATCCGGACGTCCTTGACACCTGGTTCAGTTCCGCGCTCTGGCCGCACTCGACTCTTGGCTGGCCCGATGCCACACCCGACTTGCAGACATGGTATCCGACCAACGTGCTGGTCACCTCGCGCGACATTGTCACGCTGTGGGTTGCGCGCATGGTCATGACCGGCCTGTATAATCTGGGGCGCGTACCGTTCAGCGACGTGGTCATTCATGTCAAGATTCTCGACGGCCAGGGCCAGACCATGTCGAAGTCCAAAGGCAATGGCGTTGACCCGATTGACATCATCGAGCAATACGGCGCCGATGCGCTGCGCTTTGTCATGGCCTATACCGCCACGGAAACGCAGGACGTGCGCATGCCGGTGCAGTACAAATGCCCGCATTGTGGCACGCTCACGCCGCAAACGCCAAAAAACATGACGGCCCTCACCTTGCCCTGCGCGCAGTGCAAGAAGAGCATGGCCACGCGCTGGGCCGACGAGCCGGCCCAGCAACAACACGGCTTGGCGCTGCTTACCAGCGAGCGTTTCGAACTCGGCCGCAATTTCTGCAACAAGATCTGGAATGCCAGCCGCTTTGCCTTGATGTATCTCGAGCCAGGGGTGCCGATCTTCACGCCCGAGCAGTTGCAGCAAGCCATTGCGGACGGCCGCTGCTGCGCGCTGAGCGCCGATGACACCTGGATTCTGGAGCGGCTGGCGCTCGCCACCGAACTGGCAACCACGGCGATCGAGCAATACCGCTATCACGACTACGCCGCCGGCTTGTACGAATTCATCTGGAATGAAGTCTGCGACTGGTATCTCGAGGCGGCCAAGTCGGCGTTGCATGGCGAGCCGTCGCCGACACGCCGGCGCGCGCAGACAGTGCTGGCCGGTGTGCTCGGCGCGATGGTGCGCCTACTGCAGCCGGTCATGCCGTTCATCGCCGAGGAAATCTGGCGCGTGCTGCACGAAGTTTGCGGCGCGGCCGCGCCCGGCTTGCTGGCGCTAGTGCCCTGGCCGCGCGCCGTGCGCGGTTTCTGCTCGCCGCAACGCCTGCAATTGGTCAATGACAAATATGAGCTGATCCGCCTCGGGCGCAGTTTGCGCGGCGAATTTTCGATAGCACCCGCGGCGAAAGTCCGCTTTGCGATCCGGCCGCACGACGAGGCCAGCGCTATTTTCTTGCGCGAGCAGTGCGCCACGCTGCAACGCTTTCTCGGCGCGGCGGAGATCATGGTTGATCCAGCCTTTGTGCCGCCGCACCCGCTGCCCACGCAAGTCAGCGCCGACGCGACCTTGTATATGTTCCTCGACGGCGTGCTGGATGTCGCGGCCGAAACGGCGCGCATCACCAGGCAGCGCGCCGAAACGGAAAAATTCATTGCCGGCATTGCCGCCAAACTGGCCAATGAGAAATTCGTCGCGCATGCGGCGCCCGAGGTGGTCGAGGCCAAACGCGAAAAATTGCGCGAGGCCCGGGAACGCCTTGGCAAACTTGAGCAGATGCAGGCGATGCTCCGCGTATGAACGCTGTTTTCAGTTTTCAGTTTTCAGTTTTCAGTCTAACTTCGACATTCGACATTCCTTGCTGCTTGGAGTCCCGTCAAAGGCGGGATTCAATATTCGATATTTGCTTTGATCTTCAGCACTGATGCACATGACCAGCGTTCCTCATTCATTCTCGCTGCACGAGCCCTGCCCCAAGTGCCTCGAACGCATCACGGATCTGGAGCACATGCTTGGGTATGATTTTCAGAACAAGGCGCTGCTGCTCAAGGCGCTGACGCATTCGTCGTATGCGCATGAAAACCCGCGCGCCAATCTGCGCCACAACGAGCGGGTTGAGTTTCTGGGCGATGCCGTGCTCGACCTGCTGCTGGTGGAGCATCTCTTCAAGCGTTTTGCCGAGCGCTGGGAGGGCGACTTGTCGTTGATGCGCTCGTGGCTGGCCAGTGAATCATCCTTGGCGGATGTGGCGCAGAGCATCAATCTCGGCGGGTTTTTGTTTTTGGGCGTCGGCGAGGAAACGTCGGGCGGGCGCAATCGCCAGGCGCTCTTGGCCGACGGGCTTGAAGCGGTGATTGGCGCCATTTATCTGGATGCGGATTTGGAGACCACCCGGCGCGTCGTTGAGCATCTCTTTGCCACCAAGCTCGAAAGCGTCGATGAGGAAAAGGAGCGCGTCAATTACAAGAACGCGCTGCAAAGCCGCATGTCGGCGGCGGGCCGCGGCGCATTGGACTACCGCCTTATCTCGACGGGCGGGCCTGAGCACATGAAACGCTTTGAGGTCGTGGTCTGCAGCAAAGGCGCGCAGCTCGGGCGCGGCACGGGCTCGACCAAGAAAGAAGCCGAGATGCAGGCCGCTTGCGCGGCTCTGCTGGCGCTCGACCAATCTGCGCCGCAGTAAATCTGATGCGTCGGTGCGTCGGTGATCGGTGCCTGACGCAGCCACGCGCTGCCGCGTTTGCTGGATAGTGGGAGCGGCTTCCACGCCGCGATGCTGCCGCAATTGCTGCCACCGAAAACTGAAAACTGCTGCCCGCTGACTTGGTTAGCTAAGGCAACTGCCAGTCCCGCCATCGGCGGCGATCCCGCCATCGGCGCGGATACGCCACGCGCTCCGCGCGGGGCATGCTGGTGCCGCTACCCCGTGCATCCATTCTTCCATTCAGACATTTTCCGCGCCCGCTTCCGCATGCAGTTGCTGCAGCAGCGCCAGCGCACAGACTTCGCGTTCACGCGCATAATCGAGCGCCAGCACTTGTTTGCGCCGGTCGTGCATGGTCCACGGGCGGGCGGCGCTGATCTGCGCGTCCGGCCGCACCGTCTGCCGATCGACCAAGGGCTGCACGGCGTCCGCTATGTTGGTGTACTGGTCGGCCAGTGCCCGTGCCAGATGCGCCACGACCGGCCGGCGCGCGGCCAGCCATTGGCAAAACGTGGTGGCGCTGCGGCGCGCGTCCACCAGCGCGCAGCACAACCAGTAATTGCCGTCGTTGCGTTCATGCACGCGCCAGTCATTCGCCAGCGGATTATGATGTTCCGGGTTGACCAACGTTGCACGCCAGTAGTCATAAGCATCCAGGCCCAGATGAAACGAGGCGGCACGCGGCGTGGTCATGACGTTGGTGGCAAGGGCACATGCCTGATGCACAAGGTCGGCTTCCGCACAGGGCGGGCCCACCGCAGTGACCAGGTGATAGCACCAGGCCATTTTCTGCAGGACTTCCTGGGAATGGCCGCGCACAGAGTAGTCCAGGGCGACCAGATGTTCGTCGGTAATGGCGCCAATAATCAGGCCATGCAATGCACGGCCGTCCATACCCAAGCCGATCGTCGGCCAGCCGCGCTGCAGGTTTGCCAGGATGCGTGTGCGCACCGCGCGCATGCGCTGCTCATCGCCGCAGACCCAGACGCGCTCGGTCTGCACGCCAAAGGCACGGCACAAATAGCCGGTCAAGTCAAAGCCGCACATGACATCGGTCGAATTCATGCGCCAGCCATTGCAGTGGATTTGCAGGCGAAAGGCCGCGCCGCTGACGGCCATCAGGTACCAATACGGCGTCACGCGGCCCAGTGCCATAAGCAAGCGACGGAACGCAGCGACAAAGGAATGCTCTTCGCCCGCGCCGTGTTGCAGGCGTGGCAGATGACTGAAATCCGGATAGCTGGCCGCGGTGGTTGCTGGCATAGGTTGCTCGTGCAACAGTGTAGCAAAAGCGCGCGCGGCGCGGCCGGGATTTTGCCGCCCGCCGACGCGCGGCGAATGCTGCTGGTTGCTAAACTGCAAACTGAAAACCGCAAACTGAAAACTGCTGTGGAGCGGCCCTACCGCCGCTGGCTGCCAAGCCATGCCGCCGGCGTCACCGGATCATTCCGGTGGTGGATGCGGATCGGCTTGCCGACGTTGTCAAACCAGACATTGTACGTGGCTACCGCCGTGCCCAACTGAATGGTAATAGGCAACGCCTGGCCCTCCAAGAACAGGTTGGCGTAATTGTAGATGCGCACGACGCAGGTTTTTTTCTTGACATTGATGATGACGCTGACCGGCCCGGACTGCGGCACGGTGCGCAGGTAGCGGAATTCGGTGTTGAAGCGGTTGCGGTGCCAGAAGTGCGGATTGTCGAGGTACAGCGCCTCGATCAGCGGCACATTCGAGATGGCCACGCGGAACGTGTCGCGGGGAAATTCCAGTGTCTGGCTGGTGTTGAACGACAGGGCGAGTCGGACGCCTTTGCCCAAGCGGCAGCAGCCAAACGCAAGGTCAAGGTTGGTGGTGGCCGGGTCGGCGCTCATGCCCGCCGCCGGGCTCGCCGCGCCGGCAATTGCCAGGGTAACAATGATCATGGCCGTGAGGTGCGCAAACAGTTTCATACATGCTCCTTGGTAGAGTGGTCACCGGTGTTAATAAACAATATTGCGGCTGGGCTTGGCGAGGACGGTTGCAGTATATTCGGTGCGTTCATCAAAGACAACCAGCGGGGTGCCGAGTTGCAGCGCGGCGTGCAACACAATTGGCCCGGCGGCCGCCGCCTGTTCCAGCTCGAGGCCGCCCACCCGCAATTGCCAGCGCCCGCGGGCGAAGCCAATCGTGGCATGGACGTTGACGGCGTCGGTGGAGCGGCAGTCATTGTCCGGCTCGCGTTGCATGGTCAGGGAGAAGCTGTTGGT
>JAPLST010000456.1:7782-9285 GCA_026398485.1 bacterium | reverse complement strand
AAACAGGGCGGTGAACGTCTTGGGCAAGACCACGGCGGCATTCGTCATGCACCTGCCCTGCAGCGTGAGGACATCATCGGTGCGGGCTGTGTTCTTGCGGTAGCGCACGCGCGTGCCCGTGACCACGAAGATGTTGGAGCGGTAGCCCATCGTATTAAAATGCTCGCGCGTGCCCGTCGTGGCGCCGGCAAACCAAGGCACCTCGACACTCGCCAAAGAGCCCAGCGTCAGGCGCACGGGCAGATATTCATCCGCGCAGGTCGGGAGCAGCAGCTTCTTGACGAACAGCGTGCCGTGCTGCCGGCGGGTGTCCAGCATGATGACGATGCGCCCGCTTGACGGCACTTTGTTGCAGAAGATGTAGCGCAGATTGGCGTGCTGGTCATGCCAGTAATACGGGTCAGCCAAGGAGACATCGGTCAGGCACTCGGTGTCGTTGATCTTCAGGCGGATGTCGTCGCGGCCGGGACTGAACGTGCCGGCGCTGTTGTAGTGGAATCTGCAGCGCACACTGCCGTTGACCCGCGCAAGGTAGTACCAGACGTGGTTGATACCGGCGCCACCGGAAACGACGGGCGTGGCCGTCAAGTGGATGACATAAGGGTTCTTGCTGGCTACATTATTGGCCACGCTGCTGGTGCTGGTCAACACGTTCGTGGTCAGCGGCGTGACCGCAATATCGAAGCGGCTGCGCGCGCCGGCGGCAATCACCGGCTGCGGTTGCAGGACGACGGCAAACCCGGGACTGCTGACCACCACGGGCTGGCACGTCAGCGGCGCCGCGCCCATGTTGTCAATCCAGAACGCCGCCGTCTGCGTCACGCCGGTGGGCACTTGGCCGAAGTCGTACATGCCGCCGTTCGTGATCAAACCGCCCGGCCCGCTGATGGCAATGTCCGGCAGCAGGATGCGATAGGTGACCCGGTGCCAATCCGCCGTCCACAATCCTTGCGCGGTGATGCCATACACCGCCAGCGTCTGCTCGCCCTCGATGAGATTGGCCATGCTGTCATTCCATGCGAACGGTTGCTGCACATATCCCGTGCGCTCGTTGGAGCAGCAGACCAGATAGGTGTCGGCGTTATTTGTGCCAGTGACCACAACCCACGGCACGTCCACCACTTGCGGCGTCGCGTTGGTAATGTCCACGAAGGGCCGTGGCCAGTCAACAATAATGGTCGTGCTGTCGTGCGCAGGCCGCTCTTGCGGGCTCAGCCCGCGCACCGTGATCGTGTTCGTCCCTGGCTGCAGGTTGGTGATCGCGGCGGTAAACCAGCCGATCTGGCCCGTGATCGGCAGCATCTGTTCTGCACCGCCGCGGTCGTTTGACCACCACAAGACTTCCATGATATTGCTGTAGCAGCCGCCGATCATGGCACTGGTCGTGCCGGCGGGCAGCACCTGCGTCGCATTCGTAATGGCAATGACCGGCAGCGGCTCGGGCAGGCGCGTCACCGTTACCGTGTCTGCTGCGACAATGCCCGTAAGATTGGTGCCGGCCAC
>JAPLST010000456.1:0-7673 GCA_026398485.1 bacterium | reverse complement strand
AATGGTGCACAGCGACTCATCAAACGGCACCGTGGCATTGGTCGTAAGAATGTCCACAAAGGGCCGCGGCCAGTCAACAATAATTGTCGTGCGGTCTTGCGCATACCGCGCATGCGGGCTCTGCCCCCGCACCGTGATCGTGTTCGTCCCGGTCTGCAGGTTGGTGATCGCGGCGGCAAACCAGCCGATCGGGCCCGCGATTGGCAGCATGTGTTCTGCACCGTCGCGGTCGTTTGACCACCACAGACCTTCCATGATATTGCTGTAGCACCCGCCGATCAGGGCGCTGGTCGTGCCGGCTGGCAGCACTTGCGTCACGTTCGTAATGGCAATAACCGGCAGCGGCTCGGGCAGGCGCGTCACCGTGACCGTGTCTGCTGCGACAATGCCCATGAGATTGGTGCCGGCCACAATAATGGTATTGCCGCCCACTTCGAGCGCGACACTGCCGATCGTCCATGGCGACACCGCCGGGAACCCGCCATAGCCGCCGCTCAACAGATTCGTCCACACCATCCCGCCAACGACGGCGGGGTTGTTCGTGCCATCAATAGTGCAGAGCAAATCATCAAACGGCACCGTGGCATTGGTCGTAAGAATGTCCACGAACGGCTGGATGTCCAGTATATCCTGGCGATAGATTTGCGCCATGGCATTGGTCCAGCGCGCCCACTCATTCGTGCCGTACACGGTCACGGTGTTCCAGCCATGAGCCAGCCCCGGCACCGTCACCGACCAATTCAGCCCGTCGCGTGCAAACCACTGCGGCGCGCCGCTGTTGACCTGCCATGCCATGGCGCCGGCCAGATTGTCGTTGGTGCCCGCGAGGGCAACCTCGGCCAGTTCATACGCCACGAGGCCCGGCGCGTTGGTTATGGCCACGAACGGCCACGGCCAGTCAATAATAATGGTCGTGCGGTCTTGCGCGGGCCGCTCACGCGGGCTCATCCCCCGCACCGTGATCGTGTTCGTCCCCGTCTGCAGGTTGCTGATCGCGGCGGTAAACCAGCCGATCTGGCCCGCAATGTTCAACATGTGTTCTTCACCGTCGCGGTCGTTTGACCACCACAGGACTTCCATGATATTGCTGTAGCAACCGCCGATCATGGCATTGGTCGTGCCAGCCGGCAGCACTTGCGTCGCATTCGTAATGGCAATGACCGGCATCGGCTCGGGCAGCCGCGTCACCGTTACCGTGTCCGCCGCAATGATGCCCGCAAGATTGGTGCCGGCCACAACAATAGTGTTGTCGCCCACCTCGAGTATCACACTCCCGACTGTCCATGGCGACACCGCCGGGAATTCGCCATGGCCGCCACCCAGCAGATTCGTCCACACCATCCCGCCAACGACGGCGGGGTTGTTCGTGCCATCAATGGTGAAAAGCCAATCATCAAACAGCACCGTGGCATTGGTCGTAAGAATGTCCACAAAGGGCCACGGCCAGTCAACAATAATTGTCGTGCGGTCTTCTGCGGGCCGCTCGCGCTGGCTCATCCCCCGCACCGTGATACTATTCGTCTGTGGTTGCAAGTTGGCAATCTCGACGGCGAACCATCCCGCCTGCCCCACAGCAGGAATCATATGCGCTTCACCATCACGGTCGTTCGACCACCACATCACCTGCACAATATTGCTGTAGCAACCGCCGATCATGGTATTGGTCGTGCCAAACGGCAGCACTTGCGTTGCATTCGAAATGGCAATGACTGGCATCGGTTCGGGCAGGCGGGTCACCGTTACCGTGTCCGCCGCAATGATGCCCGCGAGATTGGTGCCGGCCACAACGATGAGGTTGTCGCCCACCTCAAGCCAGACACTCCCGATCGTCCAGGGCGACACCGCCGGCAACTCGCCATTGTAACCGCCCAGCAGGTTCGTCCACGTCATCACGCCAACAACCGCGGCATTGTTCGTGCCATCAAGAGCGAAAATCCATTCATCATACTGCATCGTGGCATTGGTCGTAAGAATGTTCACAAACGGCGCACCGTCTGCCATGCTGCCCAGCTTGACAGTCTGGTTGACCACGCGGGGATTGTCGGTCGCCACAACGCGATCCGGGCGCGCAGCATAGGGCGCGGCCGCACACCACAACGCGCCCGTGATCAGCACTGTCATTGTCAGACTCTGGTACATGATCTGGCCTCTGGTAGAATAATTCATTATAACGCCGATGAGGCGGGCAGTTGCGGCCGTTTTTGCAGTGATGGCCACAGTTACCGATAAATAGTATAGCATAATTAGGATATTCCTTGGCTATGAAAATGAATTGCCGCAATTCATTTTGCACAAAATAGTTTTGCAACAAAATCATTTTTCCCTGTACCCTGAACCCTGCACCTTGCTGAATATCCAATATCGAACACTCA
Source organism: bacterium (assembly GCA_026398485.1). Classification (GTDB taxonomy): domain Bacteria; phylum Auribacterota; class UBA3054; order UBA3054; family JAPLST01; genus JAPLST01. The sequence goes on along the minus strand of JAPLST010000456.1, from coordinate 5,301 downwards.
ATATCCAAGTGCGAAATATCTGCGCAGAACTTCATTATTCTAAATTCCTTGTTCGATATTCGATATTCGCATTCCCTGAACCCCGCACCCCGCACCCTGTTCCCCTGCCCATTATGCTATACTTGTTCCAACCAACTATTTCAGGGTGCTGTATGACACTGCCCACACGCTCCGCGACGCTCTGGCTGTTGTTGTTATTGGTGCTGATCAACGGCTATGCCGCCGTGATGCTGACACGCTGGCTGCAATCGCAACCGCGCGGCACGCAGACACAGGTCGAGTTCCTGCGCGGCACCAACACCTATATCGAGTCCAAGAATGCGCTGTGCTGGGAGTTTTCCGCGCCAATGGCCGCCCCGGATCATGTGAAAAAACCAACCAGCACGGGGCCAGTCACCTTGACGCCCGCCGTGCCCGGCACATTCACCTGGTATTCGCCGTCCGTGCTATTGTTCACGCCCATCACGCCGTGGCCGGCCTGCACGGAATTTCGCGCCGAGCTTGACGAGGCGTTTGTCCGCGCGCACAAGCTGAACACCAGCGCCGCGGCCTTCACCTCCGCGCCGCTGACGCTCACCGCCGTGGACCAGCTTGATCTGTCCGCCGCACGCGAACTGACCGTGCGCCTGACGTTCAACGCCGCGCCGAATCCGCAACAGTTGGCCCAGTTCGTGACGATCATTTGTAACAATCATCCCGTCCGCTTTGACATTATCAGGCGCACGCCCGACGGCTTGGTCACGCTGAAAACCGCCAGCATCACGGCCGACACCTGCCAATTCAAAATCGCCAAGGGGCTCATGCCCGCGCAGGGCACCTTGGGCGTGCCGGCGGATATCACCACATCGCTGACGCTGCTGTTCGGCGTGCAACTGCGCAAATGCGAGTCGTCCGTGTCGTCCTTCGAAGCCTCCAGCATTGACGCCTACTTCAGCACACCGCTTGACCTCGCCAGCGCCAAGAATTTCATTGACATTCAGCCGGCGCTTGATTTTAGCGTCGAGCGGCTTGGTTCGTGGCGCGGCGAGGGGTGCACCTTGAACGGCGCCTTCGCGCCCGGCGCGCACTACACCATCACCTTCCGCAAAGGGCTGAAATCCACTTATGGCAACATGCTGATGGAGGATGCGCAACGCGTGGTCTACATGCCGGATTGTCCGGCGGCACTGGCGTTTCGCACACCCGGCCATTACCTCTCGCCGGCGGGCTCGCTGCTGGTGCCGTTGTCGGTCGTGAATGTGCCCAAGGCGACGATCACCACCGCGCGAGTCTACCCGAATAACCTGGTGTATTTTGCGACACGGCAGGCCCGCACCGCCGGCAATGACAATGGCTGGTGGAACGACAGCGAGGAGGTGGGGTTGAGTGAAGAGATCGACACGCGCGAGTTGCAATGGCGCTTTGTGCCGAACGTGGTGACGCAGGAATACCTCAGTCTGCGCGGCATGCTCGGCCCGTATCGCGCCGGCGCCTACACGCTCAGCGTGCACTCGGAAAAAGGCGGCAGCGCGCGCCAGTTGGTCATCGTCACCGACATCGGGCTGGCCGTGCAACTATCGGCCCGCGACCTGCTGGTGTGGGCCAACACGCTGCACAGTTTGGCGCCGGTCAGCGGCGCGGTCGTGCGCGTCTATTCAAGCGCCAACCAGCAATTGTTCAAGGGCGTCGCCGATGCGCAGGGCCTGGCCCATTTCACCGGCGACTTGACGGCAGCCACCGGCACGCCGTTTCTGGTCACGGCCCAAGCTGGTGATGACTTGACCTATCTGCGACTCGACAACACGCGCGTGGCCTGGCCGCAACGCACCGATGGCATGCCCTATCTCGACCAGGGCTACGAGGCCTGCGTCCTGACGGACCGCGGCGTGTACCGGCCCGGCGAGACGGTGCATTGCCGGGTGCTGGTGCGCGATCGCGCGTTGCAGTGCCCGCCGCCGTGTCCCGTGACCCTGCGTGTGCTGGGGCCGGACGACCGCGTGGTGCGCACGCTGCCGGCCATGTTGAACGACGTCGGCGCCGGCGAATTTGCGCTTGAACTGCCGCGCTATGCGCGCACCGGGCGCTATCAACTCGAATGCCGCTACCCGCAAGGCACGCGCGTGCTGGGCGCCACCAGCGTGCGCGTCGAAGATTTCATGCCGCCCCAAATCAAGGTGCAACTTGCCGCGCCGGATACGCGCATGACAACAAATTATGCGGTCGGGGTGACCGCCGACTATTTGTTTGGCCGGCCGGCGGCGGGCGCGCGCGTCTCCGCCGCCGTCACCTTTGAGGCCGCTGCATTTGCGCCGGCGCAGTGGCCGGAGTATACGTTCGCGGATGAGGAAAAAAAGTTTGGTGAACACACCGACACTATCGGCAGCGGCACCTTGGATCAGAATGGCACGACGCGCTGCACGATCGAAGTGCCGCGTGCCGCGCAGCCGCCGGCCGCATTGTCAGCCACCATGCGCGCCACGGTCTTGGACGACAACGGCCGCGCTGTCTCCGCTTATTTGACGCGCGCCGTGGATGTGTATTTGTTTTACCTCGGCCTGCGCCTGCCGGGCGACACGGCCGGCATGCGCGCCAACACGCCGCTGGCGTTCGACATCGCCGCCGTCTGGCCGGACGGCGCGGCGCTGTCGTCGAGCGTGCCGGTCACGGTCGAATTGGAGCGGGTCAATTGGTCATCTGTCTTGAAGCGCCGCGACGACGGCACCTATCATTATGAATCCGTGCGCGAGGTGACGCGCGAAAGCAGCACGGCGGTGCTGTTGCACCAAGGCGTGGGCCGCGGCGTCGTAACGCCGGCGCGCGCGGGCCAGTATCTGTTGCGCATTCGCGCCGATGAAACACCGGTGAGCGTGGCGTGCGAACTCTATGTCAGCGGCGCGGACGACCGCTGGCAGGCATGGTCGCGCGAGCAGCCCGGCACGGTCGAGCTGCAAAGCGACAAGCCGGCCTATCTGCCGGGCGAGACGGCCCGGATTGTCATCAAGGCGCCGTTTGCCGGCCGCGCCCTGCTGACCGTCATTTCCGACCGCGTGCTGGAACGCCACGTCATCGAGCTGCGCGGCAACACGGCGGAATATAGCATTCCCCTGCTCGCGGCGTACGCGCCGAATGTCTATTGCGCCGTCGACCTCATCCGCGCCGTCCAACCCGATGATGCCCTGACAATCCACCGCGCCATCGGCGTCATCCCGCTGCGCGTGTGCCAGCCCAATGTGCGGGCACACATGACGCTCGGAGCACCGCCTGTGGTGCGCCCCATGAATTGGGTGACGGTGGCCGTCGCCGTGGCCAGCGCATCAAACCAGCCGTGCGAGGTCGCGCTCGCGGCAGTGGACAAGGCGATCTGCATGCTGACCGCCTTCACGCCGCCCGATCCACTCGCTTATTTCGAGCAGCAGCGCGCCTTGGCCGTCTCTTGTTTTGATATCTACAGTTTGCTGATGCCGGAGATCGGCGCGCGCCAGCTTGGCGCACAATCCGCGCCGGGCGGCGATGGCTTCTCCGACAATGCCCTGCAAAACCGCCTGAATCCGGTCGATGCGCGGCGCTTCACGCCGGTGGCCTTGTGGCGCGGCAACATCCGCACGGATGCGCGCGGCCAAGCCTTGATTCCGCTATTATTGCCGGAATTCGCCGGCACCCTGCAATTGATGGCGACCGCCGCCGGCCGCACGCAATTGGGCGCCACCAACATGACCATCCTGGTCAAGCGCCCGCTGGTCGTGCGCAGCAGCTTGCCGCGTTGCCTCGCGCCGGGCGATCGCTGCAACATGCCGTTGCGCGTCTTCAACGAAAGCGGCACGAAGCAAACGGTGACGTTGCGCCTGAACACGGATGGCCCGCTGGCCGTCGCCCCTGTCGTCTTTGCCACCAATCTCGCCGCCGGCGCGCAATGGGCGGTGCAAGCTGAGGTGACCGCCCTGGCGTCCGTCGGCGTCGCGCGCGTGACCCTCAATGTCGAAAGCGCCAGTGACACCTATGCGGAAACAACAGAACTGCCGGTGCGACCGCCCGCGCCATTTCAAACATGCGCGGACACGCTGGCGGTTGCAAGCGGGCAGACCGCCGTCGTGACGTTGCCCAGCGAGTGGCTGGATGGCACGGCGCGTAACACGGTGCTGTGCTCGACGTTGCCGGGCGTGGCGTTGCGCGGCGCGCTGGAATATTTGCTGCAATACCCCTATGGTTGTATCGAGCAGACCGTTTCGTCGGCGCTGCCATTGTTGTATCTCGCCGACTTGGCCGCCGAGCTGCAGCCCGGCAGCATGACCCGCGCGGATGTCACACATTTTGTGGACGCGGCCATTCTGCGCGTGCTCTCGATGCAGCAATACAACGGCGGTTTTTCGTATTGGCCGGCGTCAAGTGGCGATGTGTACCCGTGGGGCTCGGTCTATGCCCTGCATTTTCTGGTCGAAGCGCAACGCGCCGGCTATGCCGTGCCGGAAGAATGCCTGAATAATGGCCTGACCTGGCTCGAACAATTGCTGGCGGCGGCGGCACTGACCCGCGATGACACCAATGACGATGCCTGGCACAACGATGCCTGCACCCGCGCCTATGCCTGTTATGTGCTGGCGCTGGGCGGGCGCGCGCCGCACGGCTGGATCGCGCGTTTGCGCGAGCAGCGCGAGATGCTCGACACGCCCACCATCGTCAACCTCGCCGGCGCGCTGACGGCCGCCGGCATGCGCCGCGAGGCGCTCGAACTAATGCAGCAAATCGGCACACCGGCAACCACCACACTCGCACGCCAAGATGACGGATGCCTCAATAGCGACGCGCGCACCCTGGCGGTGCAACTCGCGCTGTGGCTGGATCTCGATCCGACGCATGCGCAGGTGCCCGTGCTGGTGCAGCGCCTCAATGGCCTGCGCGTCAATGGCGCATGGTACACGACCCAGGACAACGCCATGGCGCTGATGGCACTCGGCAAATATGCCCGCTATCAACACGGGCAGATTGCACGCGTTGCGGCCACTATCGCATGGAATGCCGGCGCCGAAACCCACGCGCTGGTTGGCACAAACATCTGGGCCTTCACGCCGCAATTCAACCTTGCGCCGATGGTGACGCTTTCGAATGCCGGCCCCGGCACGCTGTATTGCACCTGGGCATCCAGCGGCGTGCCGCGCACTGGCGTGGCGCCGGAAGTTGACCGGCAATTGCGCATCCGCCGCATCCTGCACAACCGCGGTGGCGCGGTCATTGCGACCAATGTGCTCACGCAGGGCGAGCTGTATGTCGTTGAATTGATGCTCGACCCCTGCGGCGTCACGCGCAACAATGTGGTCATCACCGACA
>JAPLST010000052.1 GCA_026398485.1 bacterium | reverse complement strand
CCGGCACCGCACGAATGAGTTCCAATTGGGCGAGCGTCAAGACCTCGCCACTGGTGGAGGTGTAAATGCGCACATCGTCCAAGGCACCGTCAAAGCCGCGGGCCAGACCAGGTCGGTTGCCCACGGCGAGCTTGCCCTGGGTCGGGAGCACTGACAAAGCATCGGGACAGGTCGTCGTGTTCACCAAGGATACGCTGGCGGATTCCGTGCCAACGTAAAAATTGACGTTGCCCGATGGCTGCGCAACTTGATTGATCCAGGTAAGCGCGAAGAACACCCAGGAATTGTAGTTGGTGTAAGAAGGCGAAGAGTAAAAGCCCGTCCCGGGAGAGCCGACGGCAAATTGCAGTTTGCTCGCGTTGGCGCCGGCCGCCGGCCCATTGAAGCCGAGCACCACACCGCCGCTGCTAAAGCCATCCGCCGTGGCCACCAACCGCTCCAAACCATTATATGTATCGGCACTGTCGGCTTTGAGCCAGCCGGTGATGGTCAACGCACTCGCGCCGTCCAACGCCGCGGCGTTGCCGCTGGTAATGCCGGCGGCGCTGTGGGCGCCATTCAACGCGGAAAAATTGAGCGCCTGGCCGATGCCGTTGACGCCGGTCGAGTAGACCGGGGAGCCACTGACCAAGACCAAGGTGAGATCCAGCCCCGCGCCCACGCCGCTGTTCGTGGCAGTGCCATCAAACGTGTACTGCACCGTTTTCTGCGGAACCGCATACGCCAGCTGGGCGCCCACGAACGCGACGGCCAGTGCCACCTTCCATACTTTGTTTGTGTCCATGATACGTATCCTCATTGATCATTTACGCTGGGGGTGCCGCACACAGACCATCTGCGCCGGCACGCAGTGTATGCTAACAGTATTGCATAAACGATTGGCAAAAACTACTACAATATCACCATGTTTGTGGACGCCATCACCATCGCGGGAGTAAATTTGTTGGCGGCCGACAAATTTAGAGACCGCGCCGCGGCCGTCCGGCGGCAAAAGTGCGTCGGTAATCGGCGCGCCGGTGCGTCGGTCAGCAAAGCCACCTGAAAACTGCAAGCCGGCTACCATATTCAGAGCACATTTGCCCGTACGCCACGCGCTCCGCGCGGGGCATGCAGCATTATATTGTCACGAAGACACGAAGAAATCGCAGTATCAACCATTGTCCAAGGCAACCATATTTTATCAACAAGGAGTACAAGAGTACGTGAGAAAGCAAAGAGCTTTCTTGATGCATCCATCAATGTGAATTTTGCATGTTCTGCTCATTAACTCCTTTACTCTTTGTTACACTGGTTGCGTTTTCGGCCTGTGCCAGATTGCAGCATCAGCCTGCGGCGCCTTGACAACCAAAAATGTTAATTCTGTTGCTGCTTTTTCTTCGTGTCTTCGCGCCTTTGTGGCAAATCCTTCTACTGCTGCCCTGAACCCTGCTGAATATCCAATATCGAACACTCAATGTCCAATGATCAAGGAAAGACCACCGAAAAGAATGCGCAACCGCGAATGAACCAGAATGCTTTTTATTAATTTGTTCGCCGCGAGCAAATTATATGAATATGCTATACTAGCCACGAATTTGTTGACACCCTAATTGTGCCTGGTTTTTTATGCAACGCACGAAGACCGTCAAACAGGAAGCCGGCGAAAAGCTCTTTCGCGATCCCACCATCGCTTTCAGTATGGACATGGTCACGTATGATGCCGGCGGCATCGTCATGCACCAGCATACCTTCACCGAGATTGTCGTTATTTTCAACGGCAGCGGCATGCATTGCACCGAGCATGGCAAGTACCCGGTCAGCCCGGGTGATGTGTATATCATGGCGGGTGAGCGCACCCACGGCTTCGAAAAGACCGTCAAAATGGAACTGGCCAACTTGTATTTCTTCCCCAATAAATTGCCGGTGTATACCGACGATGTGCGCGCCTTGCCGAGTTTCTTTCCCTTGTTTGTACCGCACGCACAACGCCGCGGCATTACCGAGGCGCGCGAGCGCCTCCATCTCTCGACGCACGACCTGGCCCACCTGCGCGCCTTGGTGGACTCGTTAAACTATGAATTCGACCACAAAGAAGCCGGTTATCATAGTGCCATTGTCAGCAAGCTGACCTTGGTGATCGTGCTGCTGTGCCGCGCGTATGAAAAAGTACACCGCGCGTCGACACCCGCCACGTCACGCCGCCTCGGCGCCGTGATCCACTATCTGAACCAGCATTACCATGAGGACATCGCGCTCAGCCATCTGGCCCGCCTGGCACATTTGTCGATCAACCAGTTTCTGCGGGTCTTTCAGCGCGCGCTGGATCAATCACCGATGAGTTATCTCAGCCACCTGCGCGTCTTCAAGGCGACCGAGCTGATGCGCACGCGCGATGTCAATGTGACCGAAACAGCCCATGCGGTGGGCTTCAACGACTCGCATTATTTCGCGCGCACCTTTCAACGGGTGATGGGCATGCCGCCACGCGCATATCTGAAAATGCTGGGCGAGGAGAAGAAGCAGCCATCCATCGACGTGGTGTTGCCCAAAGCCGCGGGCAGAGTGTAGGCGCGGCGGCGCAGCGGCTGCTGCTGGGCTTTCGGGTTCAGGGCTGCTTGGAGTCCCGCCAGCGGCGGGATTCAGGGTTCAGGGAAAAATAGTTTTGCTGCAAAATCATTTTGTGCAAAATGAATTGCCGCAATTCATTTTTATAGCCATTGAGTGTTCGATATTGGATATTCAGCAGGGTTCAGGGTTCAGGGTTCAGGGTTCAGGGTTCAGGCAGCCACCGAATAGCGAACACCGCCGCACCAATTGCCACATCTTGCATTTTGCTTGCAACACATTTTGCGCCAGGACGTGCTACACTCAGGCTTTAACACACAATGAACCCCTTGCATGACTTCATGGCATGACGAAGCAACAGCTCCAGATTGATTGCAATTTTCCCGGTGGCAACATCGTGGTGGAGGACATTGCCGGCGCAACGGTGCACCTGCATCAAGATTTGCGCGACACGCGTCAGGACTGGTTTTATTGGTGCTTCCGCGTGCGTGGCGCGGCGGGCCGGACAGTGCAGTTCGTGTTCACGAAAAGCCGGGCACTGGGCGTGCGCGGGCCGGCAGTGTCGCGTGATCAGGGCAGCACCTGGCAATGGCTCGGTGCGGCGGCCGTGCAGGATAACGCATTTTCGTATGCATTTACAGAGCAGGACGAGGATCTGCGCTTCAGTTTCGGCATGCCGTACCAGGCGTCGCACTGGCGCTGCTTCGCGGACTCCCTGCAGGCCACGCCCCACTTCGCGCTGCAGCCGCTCTGCGCCACGACGAAAGGGCGCGCCGTCGAGTATGCCGTGCTGGGCTGCCTGCAGCACGTGCCGGCGTATCGCGTGGCACTTGCCTGCCGGCACCATTGCTGCGAGATGATGGCCAGCTATGCGCTGGAAGGGTTGATTGCGTGGGTGGTTCAAGATGCAGATGCCGGCGCGGCATGGCTGCGTGACAACGTGCAATTTCTGTGTGTGCCGTTCGCGGATCTGGATGGCGTTGAGGACGGCGACCAGGGCAAAGGCCGCCATCCCAGGGATCACGGGCGCGACTATGCGGGCGTGAGCATTCATGCGGCGACTGCGGCACTGCGCGCGCTGCTGCCGGCGTGGAGTGCCGGGCGCCTGCGCGTGGCCATCGATCTGCATTGCCCGTGGCTTGCGGGTGAACACAATGAAGCGCTGTATCTGGTGGGCGCCGAGGATCCCCGTGCGGCGCGCGCGCAGCGACACTTCTCCGCAATCCTGGAAGCGGTCCAGACCGGCCCGCTGCATTTCTCGGCCGCTGATTATCTGCCCTTTGGCTGCGCTTGGAATACGAACACCAACACGACGGGTGGCCAAGGTTTCGCGCGCTGGGCACGCACATTGCCCGGAATTGACCTTGGAACGGCGCTTGAAATTCCCTACGCGAATGCGCGGGGCGCGGAAGTCAATCAAATATCAGCGCGGCAGTTTGGCCGGGATCTGGCCGCAGCCATCGCGGTCTACCTCAAAGAAACTAAAGAAGACCAGCATAGCCCATAATGCACGCGGCACCCAGATCCGGCGTTTTGTTTGTGCTGTTGCTCCCCACCGATCGCCGCCGCTGGCGGGATCGGTGGAAGCAGAGATTGAGAAAAAGGCGCCGGCACGTTTTTTTCTCAATCTCATTCACCCACGACGCGAGGTCGTGGGGGTCTCAGCGGGTGTTGCCTTTGCTGTGGTGTTGGCAACGCTGGATCTGGGCGGCACATGGCCCGTTGCCAGAGACATGGATGTCCATAGCGCAAATGGAGTCCAGAACTCCTGATACAGGAATGTTCAAAAGGTCCGCTGTATTTCGTCAGAAAGTTGACACGTTGCCGGCGACGCGTGCGGGAAGCTGCGTTGTGTTGTCCGCGCGTGACGGCCACTGCCGCGCCAACGGTGCGGAGGATGCCAGCCCAGGGCAACGCCCTGGGAAACGAGCAGGATGATCAGTGCGCGCTGTATGGGCGCAGGTAGGACGGGCGTTTCTCCGTCTCATCACCTTGATTACCCCCGCCCCGATAGGGCGGGAATGGATGGGCATGGGCCGTTACCCAGGCCGTTGCCCTGGGCTATATTCCTTTGCACCGTCGGGGCACCACTACAGCCCGCACGCCGCCACCCACACGGACAAACCACCATGCACCAAGTTGACTTGCCGGTAATGAATCCGTACAATTAATGCCATGAAGAATCCACATTTGATTTCCGTCGTGGCAATGGCCGGCATGCTCCTTGTGACCGGCAACGCAGGATATGCTGAAGTGGTCACGCAGCAGCATGCGCGCTGGCTTGCCGCGTCCCGTATTAATGGCAAGACCACACTGGCCGCATGCTCCATGACCGAGGCGTGTGCGCCGCGCGTGGCGCTCGTCAAGGCGGACTCCGCCGGCTGCGAGCTCGAGATCGCCACCTATGGCTTCAGTGCCGCAGACGCGGTGGCGAAGCAGGCGACGTACACCGCGATCGGCCTTCCCGGCTGCGGGCCGACCGAGGACATCGGCGCGCCGCAACTGCCGGTGATCAGGCGCATTCTGGTCGCGCCGTTGGGCGCCCGCGTGGTCGCCAGTGTTACGGGTGACAGCGAGCAGGTGGCAGGCCGGAACATCGGCGTGGCGGATCCCGTGTTCCCGCGGCAACAGCCGGTGGCCAAGATGCCCGGCGCGCTCGAGGCGGCGCCACTCGATATCAACCGGCAGGCATATGCAGCGGATGCATTTTCGCCCGGATCGCCCGTGCGGGTGGCCGAGGCGGGCATGTTCGCTGGCCGGCGGCTGGTGTTGCTCGAGATCATGCCGCTTGCCTGCAATCCCGCGCGTCAAGAGTTCAAGCTGTTCACCACGCTCAACGTGCGAGTGCAGTTTGAGGGCGGCACGGCGGCGGCTCTTCCACTCACCATGCACGAGGATCGGCTGCTGACAACCATTGCCCTGAACCACACGCCAACGCCGCAGGCCTTCCCAGCCAAGCGGTTGCTGGTTATTGCGCACGATGCGCTTGCGCCCGGTCTGGCCGCGTTTGCCGCCCACAAGACCAGCAGGGGATTGACGGTGGCCGTCACCAACACCAGTGCGATCGGTGCCACGACCAACGCCATCAGGAATTTCATTGTCAACCAATATGCCAATCTCCCCACGCGGCCAAGCGCAGTGCTGCTGGTGGGCGATACCGACCTTGTGCCGTGCTTCATTGGCGGGGGATCCAACCATCCTGCCAGCGACCTGTACTACGCCTGCACGGACACGAATGACGATTGGCAGCCCGACTTCCCCGTTGGCCGCTTCAGCGTCACGAACCTGATCCAGCTCGCCGCGGTGGTCGCCAAGACGATTGCCTATGAGACCAATGCGCCGGCCGCGTGGATGGGCCGGGCCGTCTTCATTGCCGGCCATGATTTTTATACTATCACCGAAGGCGGACACAACGAAGTGATCACCAACTACATGGTGCCGCGCGGCTACACGAGCGACAAGCTCTATAGCCACACCTATGCTGCCACATCATCCCAGGTCACGGCCGCGTTCAATGACGGCCGGGTCTTTGGCATCTTTTCCGGTCATGGCAGCGAAACGTCCTGGGCGGACGGCCCGCCTTTCAGCCAGGCCAATGTCAACGCGCTGGTGAACACGAACATGTATCCGTTTGTGTGCAGCTTTGCCTGCCTCACGGGCAACATGCTGAAGGACGAGTGTTTTGCCGAAACGTGGCAGCGCGGCGCCAACAACGCCGCCGTGGTCACGTGGGCCTCAAGTGTCAACAGCTATTGGGATCAGGACAACATCCTTGAGCCACGATTGTTCGCCGCCCTGTTTGACAACAATCGCCGTGTGTTTGGCGACGCGATCTTGCTGGCAAAATATCTCTACCTCCTCTATTATGGCGCGAGCGATCCAATGACCCGCCAGTACTTCGAGCAGTACAACCTGTTTGGCGATCCGACCGTCACGCTGGTGGAACCCAGCCTGTCCATCGTCACCCCGTCCCCGCTGCCGTTGTGCTACACCAATGAATACTATCAACAAATCTTGGTGGCGATAGGCGGCACACGGCCGTATACCAACTGGGTGGTGAGCGTGGGCACGCTGCCTGCCGGCCTGTCTCTCAACCCGACCAACGGCGTCATCGCCGGCACCGCCACCTCGATAGTGCAGGCGGCCATTACTGTCAGGCTGACTGATGCCGCGGGTGCCACGACGAGCAAGGTGGTCGATTGCGTGGTGGTGGCCCGGCTTCGTGCCGTGCCGGGATTAGACTGGCCGGGGCCGACCAACCTGCCGGATGCGCAGGTGCATGTGCCGTACCGCACCACACTCCATGCGCAGGGCGGCACGGCGCCTTACACATGGTCGGTGCTGTCGCGCGATGACTTTGACGAACGGAATCCCGGCAACGGCTGGCGCGGTACCGGCGTGGCCCAGGGATGGCATGCCGAAAAACAGACCTGGCCCCTGAGTCTGCCGTGGCCGTTCCCGTTCTACGGCTCCATGCGCACCTCCCTCTGGGTATGCAACAACGGCTACGTCGATTTCGCGTCGGATATCCCACAGTTTGACAATTCCGTGGAGAACTTGGCGGCCAATCAGCGTATCGCACCGTTCTGGCAGTACCTGCTGACGACCACCAACGGCGAGGATATTTTTGTCTATAGTCACGCGACCGCGGATTACGTCCTGGTCAGGTGGCAGGCGCATACCTTCGACGTCTCCTTTAGCAACATGCCCATCAATGTCGAGCTCATGCTGTTCCGCAACGGCCTGATCCAGTGCAACTACAGTAACGCGCTCGCCGATATCTTGCCCATCATTGGCGTGTCAAAAGGCGATTTTACGCATTATACATTGTCGTCTTGGAACGCCGCCACGGTCATGCCGGCATATGTATCCACGCTGTTTGTCCCGGGCGCGCTGCTGCCCGCGGGCCTGATGCTGACCAATGGCAATGAGACTGCCGGCACGCCGACGGAAACCGGCACATTCACCATCATCACTGCCATCGAGGACGCCGGCCCGCCCCGGCAAAGTGTCACCAACGCACTGATCCTCAACGTCATCCCCGAACCGATAATGCAACTGTGGGCCGTGTGGTGTGCCGCCCTGTGCCTGCGGATCGCGCGCCGAGAAAGTGATTAGGCATTCCTTGTTCGATATTCGATATTCGCATTCCCTGAACCCTATCGCGCCCTGCGGCGGCGGTTAGCGCAGGATCGTGTGCGCCATCAGCCCGAAATTCGAAAAGACAAAATTATGCACTTGCTGGTTGTTGAACATATAGCGCCGCTCGACCCGCGCGGAAATCGAGGTGAAGACTTCATACGGAATTGTCTCCATTTGCCGCGCCAGCTCGAACACCGTGATTTCATCGTCGAGCTGCCGGCCCAGCATGACCACTTCGTCGCCGACCATCACTTCGTTGATCAAGCCGATGTCGACCGTCGACTGATCCATGCTGACCCGGCCAACCACGGGATAGCGCATGCCGCGGATCAGCACCTGCGCGCGATCCGAGAGGATGCGCCGGAACCCGTCGCCATAGCCGACTTCAATCGTGGCAATCTTGGTGTGGCGCGTCACTTTGTGGGTCGCGCCATAGCCGATGCACTGGCCCGGCAACACTTCCTTGATAAAGGTCACATTCGTCTTCCAGGCCAGCAGTGGCTGCGTGCGGATGCCTTTGCGGACTAGGCCGTCCACGGCCGGATAGCCGCCGAACATTAGGATGCCCAGGCGCACCATGTCATAGTCCGCATGCGCGATGTTGAGAAATCCGCCGCTGTTGGATATGTGCTTGAGCGGAATCTCAATGCCGCGCTCGCGCAGCAGTTTGAGAATCGTCTTGAAACGGTCATGCTGGCCGATCGCATAATGAATGTCATCTTCGTCGGCCGTGGCAAAATGGCTGAGAATGCCCTCGACCTCGAGGTTGCCAAGGCGCGCGGCGGCGAGAATATCGTCGTGATGATGGACGGCGTCGAAGCCGATCCGCCCCATGCCCGTGTCAATTTTGAGATGGACCGGCAGGCGCGCGTGCATGCGGCGCGCGGCCTCATTCATTTGCAGCGCGTTGTCAAGGTCAACAATGATCGGCCGGATGCCATGGACAAACAGGGCTTTGACATCGTCGGCTTCGCACGGGCCCAGCACCAGAATGCTCGCTTCCGGCACATAGGCTTTGATTTCGAGTGCTTCGCGCAGCGTGGCCAAACCGAGCCACTCCACGCCGAATTCGACCGCCGCTTTGGCCGTCGCTTCGAGGCCGTGGCCATACGCGTTGGCTTTCAGCGACAGCAATAATTTGCAGTGCGGCGGCAAGGTCTCGCGCACCCGCGCCAGATTGGTGCGCAGCGCATTCAGATCAATTTCGGCCCAGGCGTTGTACATGTGCTGTAGTTTTCGGTTTTCAGTTTTTAGTTTTCAGTACTGCAAGTTTCGAGTTTCAAGGATCAAGTTTCTCCTATGTATTGTAGCGTTATCGCGCGGCATTTGCCAGCGCACTGCGAATTCCCCAGACTCGGCGGTGGGTATGTGCTGTTGCTCCCCACCGAGCT
>JAPLST010000340.1 GCA_026398485.1 bacterium | reverse complement strand
TCTTCCATTCTTCCATTCTTCCATTCTTCCATTCTTCCATTCTTCCATTCTTCCATTCTTCCATTCTTCCATTCTTCCATTCTGCTACCCCGCCAGTGCATTGGCCAGGCGTGCGAATTCCTCGAGTGCCAGCGTTTCGGGCCGGCGCTGGCCGTCAATGCCGGCCGCCGCCAGTGCAGCGTCAATGGCCGGGCCGCCGTACATGGCCAGCACGGCATTGCGCAAGATTTTCCGGCGCTGCATGAACGCGCCGCGCACGAGCTGGTAAAACAATGGTTCGTTGCGCAAGATGACCGGTGGCGTTTGATGCAAATCAACGCGCAGGACGGCCGACGCGATTTTTGGTTGCGGGAAGAAGCAGGTCGGCGCGAGCCGGCTCGCAATCGTCGCATGGCCCCAATAGCGCATGACCACTGAAATCGAGCCGTACACTTTCGAGCCCGGTTCGGCAATATAGCGCGCCGCCACTTCGTGCTGGAGCGTCATCGCCACGCGCCGCAGCGGCAGGTGCTGCGCGACCAAATGCGTCAAAATCGGCGTGCTGATGTAATAGGGGACATTGGCGACCACCACGGTGGGTTGCATGCCCAGGGTGCGATAGCATTCCTGCAGTGGCACGCGCAGAATGTCGCCGTGGATCAGCGTCAGATTGGCAAAGCCGCCCAGCAGGCCTTGCAGGATCGGCAGGAAACGCTGATCCAGTTCGACGGCGATGACGTGCCGCGCCTGCTGCACAAGTTGATACGTCAAATGCCCGATGCCCGGGCCGATTTCAAGCACGACATCATCCGGCGTGACATCGGCCGCGCGCATGAGTTTGCCCACGGCGTTGCGTTCAAAAAGGAAATTCTGCCCGAGCGACTGCTTCAAGCGCAACTGATGCGCGGCCAGCAGTTCATGCACATAACCAAGACTATAGAGCCGCTCCGGCGCGTCGAGGGGAAAGGTTGCCGCAGGGCCGCTGCCGGCCTGCGCTGGTTTACTCGAAGCGTTTGAAGATGATGACCGCGTTGTGCCCGCCAAAGCCGAAATTATTGGACATGATCACGCGCACCTTGCGTTCGCGCGCGACATTCGGAATGTAATCCAGGTCGCATTCCGGATCCGGCTCTTCCTGGTTGATGGTGGGCGGCAGCACGCCGGCTTGCAGCGTTTGCACGCACAAGGCGGCTTCCATCCCGCCGCAACCGCCAATCGTGTGGCCGGTCATGGACTTGGCCGAGCTGATGCACAACTTGTAGGCGTGCGCGCCAAACACTTTCTTGATCGCGACGGTCTCGGTCAGATCGTTGTACACGGTCGAGGTGCCGTGCGCGTTGATGTACTCAACATCTTCCGGGTTCAACTGGGCATCGGCCAGCGCACGCCGCATGGCCAAGGCGACATAGGTGCCGCTCGGCTCGGGCGCGGTGGGATGATAGGCATCGGTGGTCTGGCCGCCGCCGACAATTTCGGCCAGGATGCGCGCCCCGCGCGCCTTGGCATGTTCGAGCGTTTCCAGCACCAGCGCGCCGGCGCCTTCGGCCAGCACGAATCCATCGCGGCGCTTGTCAAACGGGCGCGAGATGCGCGCCGGGTTGCCGTCGCCATCCCAGGTCGAAATCGCTTTCATATTGCCGAACGTGGCGATTGCCAGCATGCCGACAGACGCATCGTTGCCACCCGCAATGGCGACGACTTCCGGCCCTTGCTGCAAGCGGCGGCAGGCCATCAAAATGGCGTCGTTGCCCGAGGCACAGGCGGTATTCACGCCCATCGACAAACCGTGCAGCCCGAATTGCATCATGACCGTGTGCGACGTCACTTCCGGCGTGCCGGACGGCACCAGGAACGGCGTGACCCGGCCCGGGCCTTCGGCCGCCATGATGCGCACCGTGCTCTCGATTTTCATAATCCCGCCGATGCCGGTGCCAAATATGCAGCAGACATCCTCGTTGTGGCCGCGCGTGGCGAAATCAATGCCGCTGCTGCGCACCGCCTCGACGCCCGCCGCCACGCCCAGCAGGACTCCGCGGTCGTAGCGATGTACATCGCGGGCGGTAAAGCCATACTGGGTGGCGTCAAAGTTTTTGACTTCACCGGCCACATGCGCCTTGCAGCGGCTGTGGTCGAACATGGTGATCGGGCCAATGCCGGAGACCCCGTGTGAGATGCCGTCCCACGTCGCCGGCACGCCGACCCCAACGGCTGTCATCAAGCCATTGCCCGTCACTACGATTCGTTGTCTGTCCGCCATGGTGTCTCGTTGGTCTGTGAGTCCAATATGATAAAATTCAGTAATCCGGTGTAAATTGTAGCAAAAGCCGGCCGCAGATTCAACCCGACTTGTAAAATCAAGCGGATTTGTGTATACTGATACCGCTCTAAATTGCAAATGCGGTTTGTGGATTGCGGCGATGCCGTAGACGGGTAGTGTTGCTTTATTGTTCATTACGATGAATGAGGTTGTTTATGCGCACTGCCACGTCAGGCATGATTATTACCACCCCACCGCGCCGCGCCGGCGTGGCCCGGGTCGAGTTGATGGTGTTTATCTTCACCGTGATTTTTGTCGTGGCCGCGCTGCTGCTGTGGTCGCGCAGCCAGTCACCGCAGTCGCCGGCGAAGCGATCCGCCGCGGCGCCCGCGGATGACCCCATGACGCAGTGGGCGGCCGAACTGGCCCTGCGCTCCAACGAAGTGGTCGCGCTCAACGCCCAAGTACAATCCTTGATGCATCTGCACACCAGCCTGCTGGCGCGGGTGGATGCCGGCGTGGACTCCAAGGCATATCAAGGCGTCTGTGAGGAGCTGGCCACGACCCGCGGCGATTTGCAGGCCGCCCACGCGCGCATCGCGCAGCTACTCGCCGCCGCGCAAAGCACCAACGACATAACGGCCGAATACCAGCACTATCTCCAGCAAGAAATCGACCGCCTGCGCGCGGCCTTGGCAGTCCGCGCCACGCAACCGTCCACAGCGTCCCCGCAGAGTCAGGACGAGGATCAATATGTCCGTACCAATGCGGCGCTGTGGTTATGCCCGCAGCCAAAACGCGCGCCGAAATCATGGCTGGAAAAAAGCGGATTGTACGGCATGGGCCGCGGCGCCCTGCGACTGGTGACCGCGCCGGTGCTGGTGCCCTACGGCATTATGCGCGGCATCACGTCGCCGTTTCGCGCCGACCCGGAAATGGGCGGCGACACCAATTATGCCCTGTTCGCCGCCACCCAAACGGCCTTGATGCCGCTCAGTCTGGCGCTGCACAGCACGGTCGGCGCCGGCACGTGCTGCGGCGACACCGTGCGCGGCTGCGCCGATATTGTCTCGCTCGGCACGTACGGACTGCTGGAGGAAAAATTCGTCAGCAATCCGGATTACCGCCCGTATTTGCTGCAATTGCTGGATAGTGACGTGACCGCCGCCGAACCCACCAATGCCCTGGTGCAACTCCCGGCCGACATTCCGGCGCAGGCCAGCCGGTGAGTGGTACGCGCAATCGCGCAGCCCCGGCGGCAGCATCATCATTCAAACCCAAGAGATTAAGGGTGTGAATGCGCCGTTCTCTTTATCGTCGTTTGTTGGTGTTGCAGCCTTTTTTATAGTACTGACACAACAAACGACTGCCGCCCCACCGATCACTGATCACCGACTTGCCGACGCACTGACCATCCCGCCGGTGGCGGGACTCCAAGCAGCCGACGCACCTCTAATTCCCCAGTCCGTCCCTCTGTCATCCGTGCAGTCGCTTCTCAATCTTGCAGGCTACTCAGCCTGCCGCGCTGCCGCGCAAGCGATTGAACAAGGCAATATCGCCGGCGGCTTGGCCATGTTGGACAAGCTTGCAGAAGGCGCATTGCACTGGCGCGGTGCAGTGACCAATGGCTATCAGCAGGGCTTTTTTGTCAACGCTCTGCGCGGTTACTGCCTTGAAAATACGGGTGACATTGTTAAGGCCTATCGTGCTTATCAGAACAGTCGCGCGTATTTCAATGATGAAGCTGCCGCCGTGCAGTGCCCGGAACCGCGCTTGGAAGTGTTTCTCGGCCTCGGCCGCACCTGTCTTGTGGCTGGACGCTACACCGACGCATTCAACTGGCTCGATCTGGTGCGACTGGAAGCATCCGCCGTGCCGCGCATTGCGGCGCTGGCCGACCGCGCGCTGATCCGCCGCGCCGTCGAGATCGGCGACTACTACGACGCGATCACCAATTACGTGGATTTGCAGTGCTTGATCCTTGAAACTGGAAACTTGAAACTGGAGCAGAGCGGCAGCGACCTCCGTGCCGCGAATGCTGTTGTAGATGAAACATCGGGGCATGGAAGCCTCTCCCACACTAACACCAATCCAGCATCGAACGTCGCAGTAACCGAAGATTATAAATTCGTTCGCCGCGAACGAATTTACGCCCCCGAGGAATACACCGAACTAGCCCAACTCTACTTCTGGACACAGCAAGACCGGCCGGGCTTTCAGGCCTTGCTCGACGGTATGGCGCGTCTTGGCATTGACAATGATCTTGGCATAAAAGACCCGCTGCTGAATTTGTTTATGCACAATATCATGCGTACGGATGACGCTGAAATACAGCGCTTTTACGATGTGCTCGGTTATGCCATCACTCAAGCGCGCGCACAAAAAGGCGATGAAGAGTATGTGGCATTGCTCATCAACACGCGGACACTTCTAAAGGTTCTTTATGGCTATCTTGTGCCATGCGATGACCTGGCCGCGCTGAGTTCACGCGTGGCGCGTCTGGTGCAGAGCTGTCCGCCACACATTCCCAAGCGCACTACAAGTGATGCCGAAAATATGCGCCATGCAAAACAATTGAACGGCGTTTGCGAAGCTTCAGAAACGCCCAATTCAGCAGCAACACAAGGTTGGGAAGATTGTCTCATGGAGGCCGATTGGTTGCTTGACAAACGCAATGTCAAAGCGGCATATGCGGCATATGAGCGTGCAGCGCACGGGCTGATGGATACACAAACACCGTTGGAATATGATGGATGCGCGGCACGCGTGGCGGCGAATGTGGGCCTGCTGCTCAGCGGAACACAAACGACGGCATGGCTGCAATGGCAGCTTCCAGCGGCGCACGTTATGGACACCTATACAAGAACCGTCTATGCGAACTGCGGGCAGGCACCGTTCACCACGGGATGTACAGATGCCATTGACCAGTGCATCGTGGACATTTACCCGCGCAGTCATCCGCGCCTCATAGCCTGGCTGAATGTCGTTGCCAATCGGCAGTTGCAGTCATTTGATTTTGACGGCTTCATCGGCACCGCGGCGCAAATCATCGCGCGCGCCGGCGCTTTGCCCAATAACGACATGTACGGCGTCAAAGGAATTGTGTACGCCGCCAATGACCGGCCGGATCTGGCAGTTGCGGCATGGCTTGACGGCATCCGCTGTCGCCCGTCATTTTCAAGACAGATGAATTACTGCCTGAAAACCCCGGCGTGGCTTACGCCCGCGCTTCTGCCAACCTTTGAGCGCGCGCTTCCCGCCGCGTTGCTGCTGGCAGACCTTACTGCGCAAAGCTCGGGATTTCTGGACGCGCGCCAATGCCACCAACGCGTGCAAGAAATTGCGCGCAGCGTGCGTGCCATGCACGAGGCAGTGCAACACGACAATGCAGATGCAGTGAAAACACTGCTGCGCGGGCCCGGTGCGCGGCTGAGAAGTTATGATGTCTGTGAAGTCCTTTTACGCCACGGTGACACGAACGAAGCGTTCCAATGTTTCGCCAGTGCCTTCGCGGAAAAAGCGTCACTGGTCGCGTTGGTGGATGGTCTTGTGGGCACGGCGCCGTGGCGCGAGGGCGATGCCGTTCGTGCGCTGGTTGGATCGGTTGAGCCGATGCGCGGTGCCGCTTTTGTGGCAAATCTTGTGAACTTAGCCAAAACCCGCAGCCACTCAAATCAATTGCAAGATTGTTTGGCGCGTTTCGCAGAATCGCTCAAATCCAATGCTATCCCCATACTGTCGCACCCATGAAAATGAGAAATCTGCTTGTCTTGGCAACGGGCTTCATTCTGGCTTGCAGCAAAGCCCATCAACCCGAAAGTGTATTAAGAACAAACACAGTCACCAGCAATGGTCAAACTGTGGTTGAGCAAAAAGCACTTGTGAAGGAACTTTCACCGCAAAACACAGCTACATCAGCAGTTCGAGCAACGGTGGTGGTTGATGTTGCGCGTGTAGCCCTCTTGGTGCGCCAGTTTGAAGATCAGTATACGAACGGCACCGGATTACTGCCATCCACCCTTGAGACAATTGCTATAGCGCGTGCGCTGCGGACGAACACCACTCTTTCTGCCAGCGAAAAACTCAAGCTGCTTGGCGTACGACATTCATCCATGGCCAGCC
Organism: bacterium; assembly: GCA_026398485.1. Taxonomy (GTDB): domain Bacteria; phylum Auribacterota; class UBA3054; order UBA3054; family JAPLST01; genus JAPLST01. The sequence goes on along the minus strand of JAPLST010000340.1, from coordinate 557 downwards.
TCGGCGCAGAGCTTCTTCTGTTCCAACATGAGTACGCCAGAAGTGATTTGACGGCGCAAGAAAAAGTGCAAGTGCTTGAAAGAATGGCCGCGATCTATGATCTGTGTTTTCATGCAGAAGAGTGTATGGCTGCCTTGGAAGCAGCGCAACTTCTTTTGGCTGAGGCCGGTATAAGCAAAGAGCTTGCCAATGAATATTGGCAGCTTGCAATGCGCAGCGAAAGGCTTCTGAACGATCCACAGAAGGCGCTTGAGTATTACAAGAAAGCACTCGATATCACCGCCCGCGTTGTGAATTACCCCTCGGCAGACAAAGAGTGGATGCAAGAGATCTGTCAATCAAGTATCATTGAAATTTATCTGTTTCTGGGACAGCAGGAGCAAGCCAAGAAACTGTTTGATGAATATGGATGTGCCGGAAAAGACAGCTTTCGGCACCTGGAAACATGTTTTCGCTATCCCGGACAAGACATGGAAAGACGGTCGCCTCCTCACACAATCGGTAAAGATAGTGAGATAGCCGGACTTGAAGACATGATGAAAAACATGAAAAAAGAC
>JAPLST010000230.1:15140-19135 GCA_026398485.1 bacterium | reverse complement strand
AGACACGAAGAAATCGCAGCACCTTACCTTGTTAATTGTGCAGCAACTGCGTGCTGCGCTTTGACAACCAAAACCATCATTTCTGTTGCTTCTGCTTCTTCGTGTCTTGGTGCCTTCGTGGCAAATCTGTTTGCTGCTGCCCTGATTCCCGTCGTTGGCGGGATCCACGCAACTCTGAAAACCGAAAACTGTAAACTGTAAACTGAAAACTGTAGACTAACGCCTCACAACCAAGGATCTCTTATGGCAAAAATGTATTATGACCAAGACGCCGACCTGAAACTGCTGAAGAACAAGACCATCGGCATCATCGGCTATGGCTCGCAAGGCCACGCCCAGGCGCAGAACTTGCGCGACAGCGGCGTGACCGTGATCGTCTCCGACCTGCCCGGCACGGCCAATTACAAACTGGCGGTGGCGCACGGCTTCAAGCCGGTCACGGCCGCGGAACTGGCCAAGAAAGCCGCTATCATTCAGATGCTGGTGCCGGACGAGCTGCAGGCGCTGGTCTATCGCGAAGCCGTCGCCGCCGAAATGAAGAAAGGCAAGACGCTCGTCTTTTCGCACGGCTTCAACATTCATTACGGCCAGATTGTCCCGCCGGCCGAGGTGGACGTGATCATGATCGCGCCGAAAGGCCCGGGCCACCTGGTACGCAGCGTCTTCGAGGAAGGCGGCGGCGTGCCAAACCTGATTGCCATCTATCAGGATGCCAGCGGCAAGGCCAAGCAGATTGCGCTGGCGTATTCGCGCGGCATTGGCGGCACCCGCGCCGGCGTGCTCGAAACCACCTTCGCGGAAGAAACCGAAACCGACTTGTTCGGCGAACAGGCCGTCTTGTGCGGCGGCTGCACCGCGCTGGTGAAAGCCGGGTTTGAGACGCTGGTCGAGGCCGGCTATCAACCGGAGATCGCCTACTTCGAGTGCATGCACGAGCTCAAGCTGATCGTTGACTTGCTGTACGCCAAGGGCATGGCCGGCATGCGCGACTCGATCTCGAACACGGCCGAGTATGGCGACCTGACGCGCGGCCCGCGCATTGTCACGCCCGAGACCAAGCAGACAATGAAGCAGATTCTGACCGACATTCAAACCGGCGTCTTCGCCCGCGAATGGATCCTTGAGAATCAGGCCAACCGGCCGGTGATCAACGCGCTGCGGCGCAAGGAGCGCGGCCACCTGATTGAAAAAGTCGGCGCGACGCTGCGCGGCATGATGAGCTGGCTGAAGAAGAAATAACTGCGTAACCACCAAGACGCCAAGGCACCAAGAAGCACGATGTCACCATCGTCGTTTGCACAGATTTCACCACGTGAAGACGAACTCGGGCGCCACATTGTTGATGCCGCGTTCAGTGTTCATTCTCACTTGGGCGCGGGATTGCTGGAAAGCGTCTACGAGGCATGTTTCTGCCACGAATTGGCGAAACGTCAGCTCCACTTTCAGCGCCAAGTTATCGTGCCGGTTCGTTACGATGACCTCGTTCTTGATCAGGGCTTTCGGCTTGATGTCTTGGTTGAAGATCTGATCATCTGTGAGCTGAAAGCCATTTACGATCTGCCCGCAGTATGCTCCGCGCAACTGTTGACATATCTGCGGCTGGCAAACAAGCGCTTGGGGTTTCTGATAAATTTCAACGTGCCACTGATTAAAGATGGTATTCAGCGAATGATAATCTAAACGATTCCCTTGGCGCCTTGGTGCCTTGGTGGTTCATCTATGAGGTGATATGCAATGAGCGACTACGTCCGAATATTCGACACGACCTTGCGCGACGGCGAACAATGCCCCGGCGCGACCATGAACCTGCAGGAAAAGCTGCGCGTCGCGCGCCAGCTGGCCAAACTCAATGTTGATATCATCGAGGCCGGCTTCCCGATCGCCTCGAACGACGATTTTGAGGCGGTCAAGACGGTCGCCGGCGAGATTGAGGGGCCGGAGATAGCCGGGCTGTGCCGCTGCCTTGAAAAAGACATTGAGCGCGGCTGGCAGGCGGTCAAAGGCGCGCACAAGCCGCGCCTGCATCTCTTTCTGGCCACCTCGAAGATTCATATGCAGTATAAGCTGAAGAAGGCCGAAAGCGAGATTCTGCGCCAGGCCGTCGAGATGACCAAATTCGCCGCGGCGCGCTGCGCGAATGTCGAGTTCTCGCCCGAAGACGCCTCGCGCACCGAGCGCGCGTTCCTGGCCGAAGTCGTCGAGGCGGTCATTGCCGCCGGCGCCACGACGGTCAATATTCCCGACACGGTCGGCTATGCCGTCCCGTGGCAATACGGCGAGACCATTGCCTATCTGAAGAACAACGTCAAGAACATTGAGCGGGCGATCATCAGCACCCACTGCCATGACGACTTGGGCTTGGCGGTCGCGAACTCGCTCTCGGCCGTGCGCAACGGGGCGCGCCAGGTCGAGGTGGCGATCAATGGCTTGGGCGAGCGCGCCGGCAATTGTTCGTTCGAGGAAATCGTGATGGCGATCAAGACGCGCCGCGACGAGCTGGCCGTGGACACGCAGATCAACACGCGCGAAATCATGGCGGCCAGCCGGTTGCTGAGCCAGATCACCGGTTTCCCGGTGCCGCCCAACAAGGCGATTGTCGGCGCCAACGCCTTCAAGCACGAAGCCGGCATTCATCAGCATGGCGTCATGGCGAATAAAGCAACCTATGAAATCATGACGCCGGAACACATCGGCTTGAACGCCGAGGAAATCGCGCAGAGCCTGGTGCTGGGCAAGCACTCCGGTCACCACGCCTTCCAAAAACGCCTGGTGGACTTGGGCTTTTCCTTGAGCGACGACGAGTTGCAGAAAGCGCTGGTGCGCTTCAAGGAAGTGGCCGACAAGAAAAAAATTATATATGACGAGGATTTGCAGGCGATTGTCGAGGATGTCGTCGCCACCGGTGTGCGCCCGACCTACACGATTGATTATTTGAGCGTGACGGCCGGCAGTCATCAGATCCCGACCGCGACGGTGCGCCTGCGCAAAGGCACGCGCGTCAAGGAGCTGGCCTCGACTGGTGACGGCCCGGTGGATGCCGTCTTCAAGGCCATTTCGAAAATCACGCACGTGAAGGCAACCTTGGTGGACTATACCGTGCGCTCGGTCACCAGCGGGCGCGAGGCGCTTGGTGAAGTCACCGTCAAGGTGGATCACAAAGGCAAACTGCACACCGGCGTGGCGGCCAGCACCGACATTGTCGAAGCCAGCGCGAAAGCCTATCTCAACTGCCTGAACCGCCTGTTCTGAAGTCGGCACATGCAGCTATCGTGGGGAAAAGCAGAGAAGACAGTTTCTGCCTCTTGGCTCCATCCGCCGTCCCCCTTTGGAAAAATACCTCCGCGGTTGCAATGCGCGCGGAAATAATGCATAGGTAGCCGTCGTTTTTCTAATCTTATTTACATGGCATATCAACTATTGAGGCTCTTGGTATGACGAGCTAACCAGATCGTCAAGTGATTTCTTGCCCGGGCACGCCAATCGCCCGATTGGCAGCTGCACGTTTCTGCAGGTGATTGCTAGTTCAGCGGCGCTATCTGCACTTTTCTTGTTGCCGCCAATCAGGCGATTGGCGTTCCCAGGCAACGTTTTCAGGACAGGCTCCCGTATTATATTTGCTATTCCGCGGAACCGAGTCCAGAACTCCTGACATAACTTTCGCTACTTCCCTTTGGAAGCATGGCCCAGATCTGGCAGCTGGTATGTGTTGTGGCTCCCCACCGAGCTTGCCTCGGTGGGAGCAAAGATTTAGAAAAGAACGCCGGCGCATTTTTTTACTCAATCTTATTCACCCACGATCCCGCCGCCGGCGGAATCGTGGGGGTCTCAGCACATCCACCCGCAACCATCCACGACCTGTTCTGACGAAACAAAAGCAGACATTTTGAACACCCCTATGTCAAGAGTTCTGGAGGCGCCGGAACTGGGGAGGGGAAACAGCCTGCCTTGCATTTCACGCTGCAGGCTGGTACAATATCCCTGCCAGAGCAGTGCGC
>JAPLST010000230.1:0-15120 GCA_026398485.1 bacterium | reverse complement strand
GGCAACAAGGAACCACTGCCATGCCTCGAACCCGCAATATGATTGATTCGGAGACCCGGCTGATCGCCCTGCTGGGCTGGCCGGTGACGCACAGTGCCTCGCCGCAATTCCAGAATGCAGCGCTCAAGGTCATGAGCGTCAACACGCTCTACTTGGCGTTCGGCGTGCCGCCCGAACAGTTGGGCGATGCGTTGCGCGGCTTGCGCGCCTTGGGCGCACTCGGCGCCAATTGTACTATCCCCCACAAAGAAGCGGCCTTCGCCTTGTGTGACTGGTGCGCGCCGGAAGCGCGCGTGATCGAGGCCGTCAACACGGTGCGCTTTCACGAAGGCCGCATGCTGGGCTATAATACCGACTGTTACGGCATCGCGGCGGCCTTGGCCGAGGAAGGCGTGGGCTTTCACGACGCGCGCGTGGTCGTGCTGGGCGCGGGTGGCGCGGCGCGCGCCATTGTCGCGCAAGCCATGCTGGATGGCGCGACCCACCTCACGCTTGTCAATCGCACCGTGCGGCGCGGCGAGCAGCTGGTGCTGCACCTGCTGGAACATTGCCGGCAGTTGGACACGCAGGCGTGCACCCACCCGCTGCCGCAATGCCAGGTGATTGGCTATGACGAGATCAAGCCGGCCTTGGCGGACGCCGACATTTTGATCAATGCCACGTCTGTTGGCATGCGCGCGGAGGACCCGCTGCTGTTTGACGCCACCTTCCTGAATCCGCGCACGTTTGTGTATGACACGATTTATAATCCGCCCCAGACGCGGCTGCTGATCGAGGCGAAGCAGAATGGCTGCGCAAAAACGGCCAATGGACTGGGCATGTTATTGCACCAAGGCGCGCGCGCGCTCGAAATTTGGTTTGAACGGGCGGCGCCGCTGGAATTGATGCGCAAGGAATTGTTGCAGCCGCGCCTGCTGCGCCGCGTGTAGCGCCGGCCGTGCTGAAGCCAGGGGCAAGGGTTCAGGGGGAAGATGCAGCGGAATATCGAATATCCAACAAGGAATATCCAATTGATGAAGTTATGCGCAGATACTTTGCACTTGGATATTGAGTGTTCGATATTGGATATTCATAAGCGTTCGGTGGTTCATGGTTAGTGCTTTTGCGTTCATAGTGCAGCGTTCAGCGGTTCAGGGACGTGGGCAACGACAATAATTATTGATTGTGCTACAATTAGCAGAACAGCTGGATAACAACAGGCAATCTTCATTCCCGATATGTCCCATCACTCCGCCGCCTCCCCTTCACCCACGCAGAGTTCCATCGTGACCACGCTCCAGTTCATCGCCTTGTCTGTCTGCTGTCTTGTGTGCGTGCCGGCGGCCGCCGCCACACCCGTGCCGGCGCCCGCACCGGCCTGCATTGCCATGCGGCTCGATCCGCGCACCAACATGTTCCGGATTCAACCGGAGTATCGCGTCACGGCCGCCGCGCGCCAGCGCACCGCTGCCGATGTCTTCATTCGCTTCCTGCACAGCGGGCAAACCGGCTATTGGGGCGACGTCGCCCTCGACTGGCCGGCGTCCGCCAGCAATGCCGTTTTGTATGCCGCCGCGCTCTGGGCCATCTATCTCAATTCGCCGGTGCAGATCACCCTCGAAGCCTGCTGGACCGCCAGTCTCGGCCCCGGCGTGCTCGGCCACAGCGGCGCGATTGGCGCGTCGCGTGACTTTTCCGGCGCACCCCAGACGAACACTTGGTACCAGATCGCCCTCGCCAACGCCTTGCATGGTTCCGATCTCGACCCCGCCAAGGATGACTTCGCCATGGCCTTCAGCAGCAGCTTCTCGTGGTACTACGACACCAACGGGCTCCCGCCGATCGGGCAGGTTGATTTGGTCAGCGTGGTCTTGCACGAAGTTTGCCACGGCCTTGGCTTTGCCGGCTCGATGAGAATCAGTGCAGGAGTTGGCTCATGGGGCTACGGCACCCCCTATCCGTACATCTACGACCGCTTCACCGAAAACGGCATCAGCAATGCCTTGCTGAATACGACGCTCTTTCCGAATCCGTCCGTCGCCCTGCGCAATCAGCTCATCAGCGCCAATATTTTCTTCAATGGCGCCGCCGCCAATGCGGGCAATGGCGGCCCGCGCCCCAAACTCTATTGTCCCGCCGTCTGGTCGGACGGCTCAAGTTACGCGCATCTCAACGATGCCACCTATGACGGCACATCCAACGCCCTGATGACCTCTTCAATCGGGTTTGGCGAGGCGATCCACATTCCCGGCCCCGTCACCCTCGGCCTGCTCAATGACGAAGGCTGGGTGGTCGTGCCCGAGCCGGCGGTCATACAATATGGTTTGCTGGTGGCAATCGGCATAGTACTGCGATTGAAAGGTTGAAATGTTGAAAAGTGTTAGGTATCGTGAGCAGCGCAGCACGGCGTCACGAGTCGGAGCATTGTCGGCAATAAAGATCGTTCGCCGCGAACGATGGCCGTATGCGTGGCAGGCATCCTGGTCTGCGTGTGGGTGCATGGTTCCATGGCGCGCGGCGCATGCATGGCGTGCCCGCCGCTGCTCTCGCCGGGCGATGCCGCCAGGCCTTTTCTTGAACAATGCCGCGCGGTTGCGCGCGTTGACCCTGATGAATTCTTCGGTCGTGCATAATAACTGGGCGCCCCGCGGCGGTGGCGTGCGCGTGTATCCCAACGCAACGCTCAATGTTGGCGGGTCTGCCGGGATTCGGAACAATGCGGCCGCCACGGACGGCGGCGCAGCGCCTCTGCGTGAAGAGTACCGCGCCCACCGCCGCCAGGTAGATCGTCCACCACACGGCAACAGGTGCGGCAGTAGTCGGCTGCTTGGAGTCCCGCCAACGGCGCGGATGACCGCGGCTGCAGAAACCGCCCTCACCGCGGGCGGCTACAAGGACGCTGCAAAGTAGAAAACGCTCTCGTTAGCGACAGATGCACTCGCTAAGTTGACGTGCATGCGCCAGCGGCGGGATGCGGTGGGAATCTGGATGAATGGAAGGTTGGATGATTGGAGGGATGGTGAAGAGCAACCTTCGCGGCGCGGAGGCCGCTCCCGCTTAAGGGAAGCATGCCCCGCGCAGAGCGCGTGGCGTACGTGGTGCATTCTGTATCGCAGTAGCGACCCCGGCGGCCTTTTGTCACACCCGGCTTTCCAGCATTATGCTATACTTGAAACACCTGATAGTGGAAAAAAACCATGCATGCACGCCACACTCTGCGCATCATCGTTGCGCTATGCCTGACCCTGCCAGCCTTGGCCGGCGTCACCAACATCACCCACGCGGGATTTTACCTTAGCATTGTTGACGCCGTCACCAATGCGATCAGCGGTGACATGCTGTTGGTCTCAACCGGCGTGTATGCGGAAACCGTCTATATTTATGACACCACCGTGACTATTGACGGCAAGTACCGCATGGACTTCAGCGCAAAAGCCGACGCCGGCGCGACCATTATTGACGCGCCGTGGCCCGACCTGTTTTCCAGCCCCGGCGCTTTCATCGATATCACCAACGCCGCCGGGCAACTCACCGATTTGGAACTGACCGACGGCGGCTTTGGTTTTATTGCCACGCTTGGCTATGAACATCACCAACAATCCTGATTTCGCGGATCCCGGCGCACTGTTCTATGCCTTGAACGATGGGGCGCCGGGCATTGACCGCGGCGCGGATATTTACAGCATCACCAACAACTGCGGCGGCAATCCGCGGCCGTACGGCGGCGGCTGGGACATGGGCGCGTACGAATTCGTGCCGGAGCCAGGGAGCGCACTGCTGCTTGCTCTAACTGCAATTTACAATTTGCGATTGACAATTGGACGAAGGAGAAAAAACGAATGCACGCGCATTCGCTTTGTGTCGGTAAAACAACAAATAACGGCAACTATGCAGGAGAGCGCATGAAATCCACCATCACCATCAAATGTCGCTTGCATCAATCATTCTGGGCCGGCTGCGCAGGCGCACTGGCATTGGTGTGCGCCGGGCCCGGCCAGGCAACACCCTTTGCACGCGTGAACGGCACGGGTACCGTTTACACGACGTTGCAGGCGGCCATTGCGGCCGCGCAACCCGGTAATCGGGTGCAGTGCTCCGCCAATGTCGGCGCGTACAATGAGACGGTTGTCATCGGCAAGAACCTGATGCTTGACGGCGGTTACGATTTGGCGTGCACGAACAAGCCTGGCGGCTACCGCACGCAAATCAACGGCGGGTTGACGCCCGGTGCGCCGCTGATTACGATTTTCAGTCAAGCGTTTGTCCACATTCGGGATTTCGAATTGTACAACGCCTCCAACAGCGGCACGCCCGGCTCTGGCGGCGGCCTGTGCGTCACGCAGGCGTGCCGCGTGATTGTGGAGCGCTGCGCGATCGCCGACAACACGGCGGCCAACGGCGGCGGCGTGTTTGCGTTCGACGGCGCCATTGTCGTGTTAAGCAACTGCTATGTTCATGACAACGCGGCAGTGTACGGCGGGGGCGCGTTTGTCCACAGCTCGACGGGCGCGTTTGTGGGCGGCTGTGAATTCAAAAACAATACGGCCTACGATTACGGCGGGGGCGTGTACGTCGCGTACAGCCTCTTGACGCTGACCGGCGGCGTCGTGTGCTCGGGCAACGACGCTGACCGTGGCGGCGGCATGTACGCCTGGCGCAGCGATGTGCTGGCCGTCGGCGCGGATGTCAGCATCGGCGCGGTCGAACCCGGTGACAAACCCAACACGGCGGACGAAGGCGCGGGCATTGCCATTTATGATGCCGACGTGACACTCAGGGACTGGGTGCGCGTGATCAACAATGGCGCGCGGCTCAACGGCGGCGGCCTGTGGATGACGAACGGCACGCTGACGTTGTTCAACAATGTGATGGTTGGCGCCGACGCGGCCGGTTGCACGAATTATGCCGGCGCGAATGGCGGCGGCATTTGGATCGTTGCCGCCAAGCTGGTCGTGAGCAACCAGACGCGCATCCTGAACAATACCGCGGGCGGCGCGGGCGGCGGCGTGTATGGCGTGAATTCGCGCCTGCTTTTGCGGGATTGCACCGTGGGCACCATGGTTACGAGTTTCGCCAACCGGGCCACGATTGGCGGCGGCGTCTACGCACTGAACTGCAGCAGCGACTTCACGACCGTGGAACTCGCCGGCAATGAGGCCGATCAGGCCGGCGCGCTTGACGCCAGCGGCGGCGGCTCATGCTTCATCAACGACTCGGTCATCATCGGGAACCGGGCGCAGACCTTCGGCGGTGTGCGCCTTGACGCGCTCACGCTCAGGGCGATCCTCGACCAGACCGATGTCATCAGCAACAGCGCCGCAGTTGCCAACGGCGGCATCTTCACCGCCACGCCCTTGCTGGTGCGGAACCAATCGCGCATCATGCGCAATGAGGCGCCCGAGACGGCCGGGCTGGGCGTGTTGGCCACCACCGCCACGCTCGATACCGTCCAGACGCGCATCCTGAACAATACCGCGGGCGGCGCGGGCATCGACGTATTCGACGGCCGGGTGGACTGCCGTGACGTGCTGATCCAGTTCAACAACGCCGACCGCGATGGCGACGGCAGCGGCGTGGGCGGCGGCGTACGCGCGGACAACAGCGCGGTGGTTCTGCGGGCTGACGCTCACGATGGCCTGCTGGTTGGCAACAGCGCCGGGCAGGGCGGTGGCGTGTACGCCGCCTGGGGCAGCAGCGTGCGCATCGAAGCCGCGAGCAACCGGCAGTATACCGTCAGTGGGAATGGCGGCCTGCACGGGAACGGCGGCGGCGTCTGCCTCGTGCAGAATAGCGCCCTCAGCGCGTATGGCAACATCGTGTTCAGCGGCAACGGCGCGGTGTACGGCGGCGCGGCCTGCGTCATGAACGGCGGCACGATCGAATTGGGCAGCAGCAACGGCGTTGCGCCGCGGCTGCTGAACAACTACGCCACGAGTGACGGCGGCGCGCTGTGCGCATTTGGCGCGGGCAGCACAGTGCGGCTGGACCGCGCCGTGCTCGGCTCGCCCGGCCAGGGCAATACGGCGGGGCAAGACTTTTCTCAGGGTGGCGGCGGCGCGGTGGCGGTGTTTGACCGCGCCCTGCTTGACGCGGTCAACGTGCAATTCCTCAACAATGTCACCCACTGGCATGGCGGCGCGGTGTACGGCGACAACGCGCAAGTGCGCCTGCGCGGCGATGTCAGCACCCCGGTCAGCGGCTTCCTGCCGCCGTGCGTGATCAAGAACAACCTGGCTACCAACAGCCCCAGCGGCAACAGTGCGGTCTATATGACCGGTGGCGCTGCATACCTGCGCATGGAGAACGTCTTGCTGTGCAGCAATCGCGCCAGTCAAACCCTGGCCTTGACCGTTGCGTATGGCGCGACGGCCGATCTGGTCAACACCGTCATCGCGCACAACAAGGGCAACAGCGGCAGCAGTTCCACGATCATGGCCTTCCAGACGGGTTGCGTGCGGCTCGTGCAATGCACCATTGCGCACAATGAGATGTTTGGTGTCAACAGCAGCTTCGGATCCGGCTCCCTGACCAACTGCATCGTCTGGGGTCACACTGGCTACGAGGTTGAATTCAGCGTGCGGACGTGTTACTCCGACATTGAAGGCGGCTTCGCTGGCGGTGGCGTTGGCAATATCGATGCCGATCCGCTGTTTGCCAGCGCGGCCGGGCTCAACTACCAACTCACCGCGCCGTCGCCCTGCATCAACACGGGCATCGTCGTGTCCTGGGTGGTCAACGACTGCATCGGCAATCCGCGGCCGTACGGCGGCGGCTACGACATGGGCGCGTATGAGTTTGTGCCCGAGCCGGGCGCGCTGCTGGGTGTGCTGGTCATGGTATGGATGGTATGCTATAATCAACGCTTCATTGCAGGATAACACACCCATGCCAAATGTATTTCTGAAACACGCCCGGCCTGTGGCACTGGCCGCCGCGCGGCGCATGCTCAAACGGCTCCACGCCGTTCGCCGCGATGGCATCAGTCGCGCGCAGCGTCGCCGGCATCTCGCCGCCAACAGTAATCCGCGCTATGTGGCGGACGAGTATGGCGGCAATTACTACGCCCATCCGGCGTATCGCGCGCTGCTGCGGGAGCCCGCCTTGTCACGCACGAAAATCGAACGCGCCATCGCCGGGCTGGACAGGGAGAATCTGGACGCCATCAAAACACTGCTGTTCCAGTGGATGGATGCGCACGCAACGCACGGGTATCTCGACTGGTTTGCCGCGCGCGAGCTGATTGTGCGGGGCTTGTTGCAGCCAAATGGCGTGTATTTCCTGGACTACACCTTCTTGCTGGCGGAGCATATTGCACCGGGTAGCTCCCGTGCGGATTTCGAGGATGCCGCTGTGCTGTGCGCCGAGTGTTTCAGATTGCTTGCCACACTCGCAACAACCACACTCGGCCTGCCGCTGGACGAACCGCGCCGGCGCGAACATGATCTGACATGGATCATGCACGACTGGGCTTGGTGCCTGTTCAATTTGGGCCAGACCAGCGCCCGCGCACAATTGTACGCAAGGTATAAGCGCGTCTTTCGCCGCTTGTTTCCTGATTATCCTGCGGCCTGGGCCGAGCAGATCATTCAGTTCAACCGCGCCATGCTGCAGGGCCGCATGATGCATGAGACGTTCAGCGTAAAAGCCCTGGAGCGCTCGATTGCGGCGTTTGACAAGGTGGCCACCCACCCGCAGACCTCGCCGGGCTATGTCATGAAAGCGGCCGGCACCCGTGACTGCTTGAAGCGCATGCTCAAACGCGTGAAAAGCGCCGCCAATCACGGAGGGGAGCGCAGGGCAGACCTGCACTAGCTAGCGCACTGCTGCCGCAAGCACACGCCGTACCACCGCCGGATCCTGGATTTTCCGGGATCTGGCGCTGCACGCCAAAAACCGTGTGGCGCCGCCGCCCACGCCTGCAGCAGCCCGACCGGCCGCCGCCGTATCCGCAGCGCTGCGGGCGGTTGACCTGCGCGCGCCTTTTTGCTATACTATCTGGCTTTATACCTTGCCATGCGGCAAGGCGTAATTTTTTATGCTGGTTATGCACCACTGACGGGAATCTATGAACTATCTGCTGACTGAAGAACAATTGATGATCAAGGAAACGGCGCGCGAGATCGCCCAGAAGCGCATCAAGCCGATTGCCATTGAATATGATGAAAAGAACGAATTCCCCTGGGAAATTCAAAAGGTCATCGCGGATGCCGGCCTGTTCGGCGTCTACCTGTCAGAACAATACGGCGGCATGATTGACCCGACCAAGGGTGATTGCCGTCGAAGAGCTGAGCAAAGCCTGCGGCGGCATCTCGCTGAGTTTGGCGGCGACGGCGCTGGGCACGCTGCCGATCGTACTCTTTGGCACCGACGAGCAGAAGCAAAAATACCTGCCGGATCTGGCCTCGGGCGCCAAGCTGGCCGCGTTTGCCGTGACGGAAGCCGGCGCCGGCTCGGATGCCAGCGGGATTCAGACCACCGCCCGCAAAGACGGCGACTATTTTATCCTCAACGGCACCAAGCAATGGATCACCAACGGCGAAGTCGCCGAGACCTATGCGGTGGTCGCCATGACCGACAAGGCCAAGGGCGCGCGCGGCGCCACGGCTTTTATCATCGAAAAGGGCACGCCCGGCTTCTCGTTCGGCAAAAAAGAGGACAAGATGGGCATTCGCGCATCGAGTACGTATGAACTCGTCTTTGATGACTGCAAAGTGCCGGCGTCGCAGTTGCTGGGCAAAGTCGGCCAGGGCTTCGTTGTGGCAATGAAAACCTTCGACATGTCGCGCCCGGGCGTCGCCGCACAGGCGCTGGGCATTGCCGCCGGCGCGCTCGATGACGCGGTGGCCTACGCCCGCCAGCGCGTGCAGTTCGGCAAGCCGATCATCGCGAATCAAGGGCTGCGCTTCCTGCTGGCGGAGATGGCCATGAAAGTCGAGGCATCGCGCGCGCTGGTCTATGCCGTGGCACGCTCGATCGACGCCGGCGACCTCAAGTGCCAGAAAGAATCGGCCATCGCCAAGTGCTTCGCCTCGGACATGGCCATGGAAGTGACGACCGATGCGGTGCAAGTCTTCGGCGGCTATGGCTACATGAAAGAGTATCCGATGGAAAAACGCATGCGCGACGCCAAGATCACCCAGATCTACGAGGGCACCAATCAAATTCAGCGCGACGTCATCGGCCATGCCCTGGTGAAAGAAGCCGCCAGCAACGAGAAGTAACCCACCCCGCACGATCATGATTATTGTTGTCTGCATCAAGCAAGTGCCGGACACGAACAATGTCCGCATCAATCCGGAAACAAAGACGCTGATTCGCGAAGGCGTTGAATCGATTATCAACCCGTTTGATTGCTATGCGCTGGAAGAGGGCGTGCGCCTGAAAGAACGCCTGGGCGGCAAAGTCATTGTCCTGACGATGGGCCCGCCCCAAGCGGAAAGCGCGCTGCGCGAAGCGATCAGCCTGGGTGCCGACGAAGCCGTGCTGTTGTCCGACCGCGCCTTCGCCGGGTCAGACACGCTGGCCACCTCGTATGCCCTGGCGCAGGCCATCCGCAAACTCGGCCACGTCGACCTGATCATCTGCGGCAAGCAGGCCATCGACGGCGACACCGCCCAAGTCGGGCCCGGCATCGCCGTGCATCTCGGCCTTCCCCAAATCACCTATGTGCGCAAGATCGAGGCGATCGAAAACGGCATTATCCGCGCCGAACGCCTGAATGAAGAGGGCTATGACGTGCTGGAAGTGTCGCTGCCGGCGATGCTGACCGTGGTGAAGGAGATCAACCAGCCGCGCATCGCCAGCTTGAAAGGCAAGATGGCGGCCAAGAAAGCGGTGGTTCTGACCTGGAAAGCGGCGGATGTCGGCGTCGATCCTGCGCTGGTCGGGCTCGAAGGCTCGCCCACCTTGGTGGTCGAAATCTTCACCCCGCCGCCGCGCAAGGGCGGGAAAATGATCACCGGTGAACCTGCCGACATTGCCGGCGAAGCCATTCGCGATATGCGCGCCATGGGCATCGTCTGATTGCAAATCTGACGTTTCAAATTTCAAATCTCAAATTTCATATTTTTCCCAAGCCGCCATGCCCCTGATTATTGACCAAGAAAAATGCACCGGCTGCGCCGTCTGCCTCGAACGCTGCCCGTTTAACGCGCTGACGATCGTGGATAACCTCGCCAAGGTGGACGACGTCACCTGCACCCTGTGCGGCGCGTGCGCCAAACAGGGCGTCTGCCCGTTTGACGCCATCACCCTGCTGCGCGAGAAGAAAGAAGCCAAGTCCGGCATCGCCGCGCATCGCAATATCTGGATCTTCGCCGAACAGAAGAAAGGCGTGCTGCAAGGCGTCGTGTACGAACTGCTGGGCAAGGCGCGCGAACTCGCGGATGTCCGCCAACAGGAAGTCTGGGCCGTGCTGCTGGGCAAAACCGTGGCGCACAAAGCCCAAGAACTGATCGCCTGCGGGGCCGACAAAGTCGTGCTCGTCGAGGATGACTGCCTCGAATTCTTCGAGGATGAAACGTACTCGACCGTGATCACCCGCCTGTGCCGGAACTACAAGCCGGAAATCGTACTGTGCGGCGCGACCACCATCGGCCGCGCCCTGATCCCGCGCGTGGCAGTGCAGCTCAAGACCGGCTTGACCGCCGATTGCACCGAGCTGCACATCGACCCTGAAAAACAGTTGCTGGTGCAAACGCGCCCGGCCTTTGGCGGCAATATCATGGCCCGCATTCTCTGCCCGCAGCACCGGCCGCAAATGTCAACCGTGCGCCACAAAGTGTTCCCTGCGGCGCAACCGGACTCAAGCCGCACCGGCGAAATCATCCGCGAAGCGTTCAACGCGCGCGAAAAGGCGAACAATGCGCGCGTGGTCGATGTCATCGAAATTCTTGAAGACACCGTCAACCTGACTGAGGCGAACATCATTGTCAGCGGCGGGCGCGGCATCAAAGGGCCGGCGAATTTCGCCATGCTGCATGATCTGGCCAAGGCCGTCGGTGGGGCCGTCGGCGCCAGCCGCGCCGCGGTGGATGAAGGCTGGGTCCAGTATTCGCACCAAGTTGGCCAGACCGGCAAGACAGTCAATCCGAAAGTCTACATTGCCTGCGGCATCTCCGGCCAGATTCAGCATCTCGTGGGAATGCAGTCATCCGATGTGATCATCGCGATCAACAAAGATCCCGACGCACCCATGATGAAAATCGCCACGCTGGCCCTCTGCGGCGACCTGTTCCAGATCATCCCCGAACTGATCAAGCAGATGAAGTAGGTGCCAGGCGGTGAATTGGTACTTTGCAGGGCTGCAAAACACCTGGGGTATTTATGAAATCGCTCTTGCACATCAGCGCCAGTCCGCGCGGCCAATTGTCGCGTTCCAACCACATCGCTGCGGCGTTTCTGGCTGAAGCCACCCGGCGCATACCCGCCCTGCGCGTGGACACGCTCAATGTTTTTGACGAGCCGCTGCCCGCGCTCACCGCCGTGCGTGTCGGCGGCAAATATCAGATGATGGCGGGTCAAGAACTGANNTGAACGCGACAGCGGAAAAAAGTTGGGAGGCCATTGTCGCGCAAATCACCCGTTTTCTGGCTGCGGATGCGTATCTTATTAGTACACCCATGTGGAACTTCGGCATACCGTATGCGCTGAAGCACTATCTTGACGTGATTGTCCAGCCCAAATATTTGTTTCGGTACACCGCGCAAGGGCCGGTCGGATTGGCGCTGAACAAGCGCATGCTGGTGGTCAGTGCGCGCGGCGGCGATTACAGCGCCGATAGTCCGTACCATGCCTGTGATTTTGTGGAACCCTATCTGCGCACCGTGTTTGAATTTGTCGGCATTAGCGACCTGACGTTTATTAATGCGCAGCCATTGGATGCCGGCGGGCCGCAGGTAGCCGAGAGCAAACTGATCGCGGCCGAGGCCCAGGCCCGCGCCGTTGCCGCCCAGTGGTGCGACTAAAGCGGTAGGTGCCAGGCGGTGAATTGGTACTTTGCATGGTTGCAAAGTACCAATTCACCGCCTGGCACCGTTCTGACAGCGGGCCGCGAAGCCGCGCGTGGTTAGAAAGCCAAGGGCGTTGGTGCCCGGCGCCGGTCGCACAATAATCAGACATTCAAGATTGGTGATCTGCTCGGCCAGTGCAATAGCAGCAGCGGCCGGCAGGGTGAACAAGGCCGTTGACCATGCATCGGCACTGGTGCAGTCGGGTGTCCACGTGGTGACGCTGATCGTCTCGGTTTGCAGCGGTGTGCCTGCCCGCGGATCGATGATGTGCATGACGCTGTTGCTGCCGCGCTGATGGAAATTCCGATAGCTGCCGGAAGTGGAGACCGCGCCGCGCTGCATCACAATGACGCGATCATGCAAATATTCCCCATCGCCGGCGTGCTGATCGGGTACTTGAATGCCGACATGCCATGTCTTGCTGCCGTCGGAGGAGACGCGGATTTCTCCGCCGCCATTGACCAGAAAATTGGTGAAGCCGTGCCGCAGTAATTGTTCCGCAGCCCGGTCAACCGCCACGCCGGCGGCCATCGAGCTCAAGTCAACTTCCACGCCGGCCACCACGGTGCTGACGGCCATCTGCTGCGGCAGTCGCACGAGCTTGTCCATGCCGCTGCGCGCGCGGGCCCCGGCCAGCGCGACAGCGGACGGCACGCGCTTGGTCTTGCCGGGGCCAAAGCCCCACGCGCGGATCAGCGGGCCGGCACAGACGTCATAGCTGCCGCTGGTGTAGCGCCACAATTCCTGCGCGAAGCACAAGCAGTCCATGGTTTGGGTCGTGACGGGCACGAGCGTGCCGGGCCGTGCGGCACGGATGCGCGCCACCTCATTGCTGGGCAGGAACCAGCTCAACTGTTGTTCGACGTTGTCAATGGCGGCGAAGGCGGCCTGCATGGCCGTCTGCACGTTGGCCGCCGCGCGTGGCGGGGCCATGACTTGCACTTCGACCTTGGTGGCCATGGCAAAGCGTTGCTCGACGAACCGCTGCGTGCGGGAACAGGATGCCAGCGTGCCGGCCACGACACACACGTTTAGAAGAAAGGATGATTTCATGTCAAGATTGTAGCAAATAACAAAGGCCGGCGCAGGCCGGCCTTTGGAGGAGCAGCAGCAGTCGCTACATAATTACTTGCGGCGCAGCAGGGCCACGGCGGCCAGCAGCCCGAGCAGTATGGCCGGTTCCGGCACCGGCGCGCCCACTTCAATGAACTGATTGCCGGGCACCAAGCTGTAATTCACTTGCGGCGCGAGGCCATAGCCATTCGGATCGCCATTGATGCCGGGCAACGATTGATTGACAATATTGCTCTGATTCCAATCGAAGAGAATGGCTTGAATGCGGACGGTCGCGCCGACGATCAAATTGGAAAAGGTGAGCGTGTCCAAGTCGAGGTAGCAATCAAAGCCGGTGTTGGCTTCCCCAGGTGTGGCGGCGGTGTTGTTGTCGTTGAACGCAACCACATCGCTGGCGGCACCGTTGACAACCCGTTGGAACGGGTTGAAGATGCTGGTCCACTCGGTCTTGGTGCCCCAATACCATTCCTGATTTTCATTGATGTGATAGACATTTACCCAGCAATCGCCGGGGTTATTGATCGAGAGCAGCACGGCTTTGTCGGGCGTGAAGGCAGTGTCGAAGGTCAGGCCGGCCAAGTTCTGCAGTTTGGCGGGTGAACCGGCGGTGATCAACGGCATGACATTCGAGCCGACCGCATAGTCGGAATCAATAAATACGCCCAAGGTGCGATCACTGGTGCCGGTCGTCATATTGCCGCAGACACCGATGTACAGGCGGCCATTATCGGAGTAGGCCATGATGCGCTCGAGCTGCGCGCCGCCGCCTGGCACGGCCGCGCGGCCCCATGTGCTGGCGGGCGTGTCCTGGACAACATTGGTATCCGCGCCGGCAAAAGCGTTGGTGATGTTCAGGCCGTTAATATCCGTGGCCGGATAGACCGTGACGGTGCCGACGGCAGAGGTCAGCACCTGGCCGCCACTGTCGCGGCCCACCAAGGTGACTGGATACGTGCCGGCCACCGTGTAATTATAGTCACACACTACCACATTGGTCTTGAAGCCATCGCCCATGTTCCATTCGACCGTGTAGGGCGCCATGCCGCCGCTGACCGTGGCGGTGAACGTCACCGGCCCGCTTTGCGCAAACAGCGTGTACTTGCTGATTGCGCCGACGACCTGGATGTTCGTGTCAACGCCGGAAATGACGATGGTCATGAATTGATTGCCGGGTATCAGCGATGCATTGTGCTGGGCGGACGGGCTGTTGATCCAGTTGGTGTCACCGCCCGTCGGCGTGAGCGTCTGATTGTTGGCCCACGTGCCGTCATTGCCGGTCAGCACGACCATAACATTGACGGTCGGACTGACGTTGCCAAGCAGGTTGTAGGGAATGGCAATTTCAATGCCGTCGCTGGCGGTGTTGGTCTGATCGAGTGCGAGACCTACCGGCATGAATGCGCCCAGAATGAGGCTGCCGTTGGTGATCACACTGCTGGCGCTGGAAATATTGCCCAAGCCGCCCAAATAGGTGCGATTGTCGGCAACAATATTCTCGAGCGCTGGCCAGCCGGCCGTACGCCCGCCGCCGACGCGGACAGCAATCAAGCGGTCAGGCGTGAAAGCCGTGTCAAAGGTCATGCCGGCCATGCCGGCGGAAATGGCATCGGGCATGGTCAGGCCGCTCGGCATGACATTTGAGCCGGTGCCCGGATTGCCGTCAATGATAAAGCCCACGGCATTGCCATCGGAGATGCCGGGAATGCCGACCAGCAGGTGGGTGGCATTGGTATCGAGGTAGCACGCCAAAATGGAATTGTTCGCACCCCAGCTTGTCTCGGTGTCTTGGTACGAGGTCCAGGGCGCGTTGGCGAAGTCGCCGGTGATGTTCTGGCCGTCAATCGTGATGGCCATGGTGGCGAGTGGCAGGCAGAGGCAAAACAGCAGGGAGAGCAGCGTTTTCATGACGATCCTGATGAGTAAGAATTATCTCGAGATCTGCTGTCGGAGTGCCCGGCACGCCGGTAGCCTCGATTCGTAACGTTATCATCATAGCATTTTCTGCCGGCAAATGCAAGGGGGCGCCGGCGGGGTTACAGGGTTCAGGGTTCAGGGT
>JAPLST010000021.1 GCA_026398485.1 bacterium | reverse complement strand
CGGTCGGCCAGCAGGAATACGCCAGCGCAATCGGTTTCGACGCGCCGATCTTGTCGCGCCCGTCATAATACAACAGCGCCATGTTGGTATACGGCACAATCACATCGCTGCTCAGCGCAATCACGTCACCCGCCTTAATCCGGTCAACCGTAAAGCCGGGGGGTATGCCGTTGCTTACGTTGCCATCGCCCCACACCTTCGTGGTGCTCTGTACCGGCTCGCTGATGTTGGGCTCGTAGCCGTCCTCCCACTGGTCATAATAGATATAGGTGTTGCTCGAGTTGGCCACCAGCGAGATGATGTTGTGCACCTTGTCGGCGTCCGCCACAGGCGCACCCAGGGCGACCATCGCGGCAAACACATTCGACTCGTCCATCGGCACAAAGTAGGTCTGCGTCGGCAACGGGTTGACCGCCCACACCCGCACCGCCGCAACCATCACGATTGCCGCAATGACGCTGATGATCCTGCCGCTGTTGTTGCTGGTTGTGATTGCTTTCATCTTCGTACTCCTTGCTATTGTTTGTTGCATGTCTGCGAAAATTCCCGCCGTTTTCGCACATTCGCCATGCTTTTCATCAAAATCAACCGCTGGTGTCATGGCACTATTTGACGCCTGTATTATGCGTCAATATGCCAATGATTACTGATGTTTCACCGTGTCCATTCCGCCCGGATATATTCTTCCTTGTGCCCATTGGCACGCTCATTGCTATATAATTTACGAAGGCGGCTGCTGTTCTTTGTACTACCCTGTATAAAAAAAAGAACGCAGGCTGAAAATAAGTACCGAGGGGAGTGCAAGGGAATGCATTCAAGGTGTGAACCTCGACAGCACTCGCCCTCGGCACAAAACTAGATTGTTTAATTTCTGTTCGCATTCCCTTGCGTTCAGCAATTTTTTTGTCGTGGCGGCTTTTTTGGCCCTGCCACTATCTTACTACTTTTTACAACAAAAGTCAACCGCCCCCTGATTTTTTGCTTTTTTTGCCTCCTCGTCTGGCTGAAATTCCGGCATGAAGATTTTTAATCAGTCTTTTGCAGTGCGGTAGCTACCGCAGGCATGCGGCCACGGCGCACGCCGTTGTTGCTTCGTTTTAGGTTGAAAAGTTTTAGGTTGCAGAGAGAATCGGGATCGTTACTGCTGGTCGGGTTGGCATGCGCTGCGCCAGTCAGCGAAGAAGATGTCGCGTGCGTTGCCCGGACATCCAGCGCCGGCACTGAATGCCGCGACGGCCAAGGCCATGCCGGCCGGTGATCCAGCGGTGCGGGTGGTTCGGGTGGGCAGCGCCGGCGCCACGGTTGGCTTTGTCGCCGGATTTGCGTCATCCGGTTTTGTGGTCATGCGCGCCGATGATCGTTTGCCGGCACAGAAGCAGTACGCCGCGCAAGGCACTTTTGCGAGCTTGCCGCCGGCGATGCAACGCGTACTGACGTGGGAGCTTGAACAGGAAGCGCGCGCTTTGGCCAGCCAGCAGGTCGAGGTCGTCGCGCAGCGCGTGCGCAACCAGGCCGAGTGGCAGGCACTGCGCCAGGCGCGCTGCGTGTCAAATGTCGCGCCGCGCGTCAGCACGACGGACTGGTCGGACCTGCCCTTGTTGCAGACCGCATGGAATCAGGACGCGCCCTACAACGCAGATGCGCCGTCGGCCGCCGGCGGGCCCGACAGCAAAGCGTATGCGGGCTGCGTCGCGTGTGCCATGGCTCAAATTTTGAAGCACAATGCATTTCCGCCGGCGCCGGCGCGCGTCACCCAGCCGCCGGCACTGCCGACTGTGCTGTGCGCCAGCGTTGACGAACATGCCCGGCTGGTCGTGGTGACATGGCAAGCGCAGACGCTGGCGACCACCTACCAGCTCTTCCGCAGCCTGACCAATGATCCCACCGGCGCCGTGCTGTTGGGCACAACCTCGTTCCCCTTGTTCCATGACGCCCGCGTCAGCAACGGGCAGACGTATTACCACTGGCTGCGCGCGGGCAACGGCGCGGGCTGGAGCGCATTGAGCCCGGTTGCCGCCGGCAGGTCAAGCGCCATGGGCGGCGCGGTCTTCACCCCGCCCTTGATGCGCACGGTGCGCGCGTGCAAAATCGGCTATCAGCTCAATGCCCAACTGCACATGACGTGGGCTGAACTCGGCGCCTGCATCACGGCGGGCTACAACCAATTTGCGTTGAACTTCAGCGATGGCACCGTGCAGCAGGTGACGCTGCAGGCAGATGCGCGCGGCACGGCATTCTTCGGCGCACTGGCGGGCGCCACGCCGACGCGCGTCAGTATTCGCGCGACGCGACGCGGCCCAGTCTTGCAGGTGCGCAACTGGTATGACAAGGATTTGCACTGGGCCCGGCACGCGCTTGCCGCGCGAGCACAGTAAAAATCCCTCGGCGCGAAAACGCCGCGATGAAATTGCAGCGCCGTGCGGCGCCCTGCATAAAAAGAACGGCAGCGCGGAGTCCCTCCTCCGCGCTGCCGTCTTGCTTAGCGTGCCAGCGTTGGCCGCGCCGGATGGCGCGGCCAGCGGGTGTGGTTACTGGTTGCCGATGATATATTTGGCCTTGTCCAGTTTGGTCTTGACTTTGTTGGGCGGCTTGGCCAGCCGGAATGTGCCTTGCAGCAATTCGCTGCTTTTCACGTTGCCAATCGTGTAGACCACCGGCTGACTCACCCAATTGGTCACCAGCCACGGGCGTTGCAGCGCGGGATCGTGGCCGTAGACGATCGTCGTATTGACTTGGTTGCTGGACGAGTCGGTAATCATGCGCGCGTTCATTGCCTGCAGGCTGTAGCCCTTCTTGGTGTTGGCCGCGCCGGTCATATAGTAGGCGTAGTTGACGATATCGCCGCCCGTGTTGGTTTTCATGCGCCAGGTGCTGACGGTGCGCTTCACATACTTGGCGGCGATCCAGCGCCGCACGCTGTCGCTGCCAATGTTGCCCTGCATCGCCGCCAGGACGTTCACGCCGCGCTGCGACCCGCTCACGATGTACTCCGGCATCGCGCCGTTGGTGCTCAACACGCCGTTGAAGTCGTTGGTGTAGTACGCCTGGCCAACCAGGATGTTGCCGCGAATGTTGCCGCTGATCATCATGGCGAACGACTGGCCAAGATTGTTGGTGCGGGCAACGGTCGCGCCGACCGCCTTGATGACCGCCTTGTTATCGCTGCCGATGCGTACGTCGAACAGCATGGTGCGGCTGTCTTGCCCGAGGTTGCCCCGTCTGGTCATGACCTGGCGCACGACGCCGGTACACAGCAACCGATCCAGTGAGCCCTCCACTTTGACCGTCATGAAGCCGCTGTCGGAGACAACGCCGCAGATGACCGCGCCGCGGTCAACCCATTTGGT
>JAPLST010000193.1 GCA_026398485.1 bacterium | reverse complement strand
TCTGCGCTGCATGTGCAAGCAGTACCAGCAGCCTTGGCCACACAAGGCTTAGACCGCCGATTTCACTGTGCAAAACGGCCTTATAAGGCCGAAAAACCGCCTCAACTCTGATGTAACTGCTTGCTGCGCATTGTCTTGTTCAGGTCCGACCCGAATGGCACCCGAATGGCACCACAGGTCCGACCCGAATGGCACGCCAAGTCAGGCCGGACAATGCTGTGGCAACTGCTGCTAGTTGCTCGTGCCCGCGGCGTCCATTTCCGCCAGGATGCGATTGGCAATTTCGATCACAAGCTTCATAGACGCATCCCCTGCCGCACCGAGAATGGCTACGTGAACGCATGTCGTCCCTCGCCGTATTATACACGTTTTGCCATCTGCAAACCGCACCTCGTCGGGCTTGGGGGTGAGTTGTTCCGCTATTGCCGCGTCGGAATACCACGGAGACGCCGTGGTAGTGGTCGCAAAGATGAAAGCCGCGTGTGCTTCGTCCCGTGTTGGAAACGAACCGTACTTCACAAAGCCATCTAACCTGTCAGCTATGGTGAACTGTTGGTAATAGGCATCTGCTTGCGCGAACTGATTTGTGGCGATTTCTTCGTGCTTTACACGGCCTTCTCTCTCTATTTTGGCTACGATGTCCGTGGAAAAGATATGCCATCCTCCTTCCCACACACTATTGCAACGAACTGTCAGTTTCGGAATCGATGAAACCGCCTTAGCTACACCCGCGATATGTTTCAGTTGCGGCGGCAGATGTTCTGTCTCGTTCGTACTGGCGTGTGACACTACTGGTGCGATCATAGCCAGTGACAAGATAATTGTGAAAGTGTGCGCATTCATTGACGTGTCTCCTATTGTACGATGGTGATTGTATGTGGCGTTTGCGGCACCCAACTTCCCGATAATAGCTGGCGAACGTCCATTTCGTAGTCGCTCAAATTAATGCCGGCGGGTATGTAGGACCCAGATTGCCGTGCTCGAATGCAAGCATCATATACGCTGTTATTGTACCAGGCGACTTGATGGAAGGTCCACCACACAGACTGCCACGAGAGTTTCATCGGCTGGACGTGATATGTCTGAAACCCGCCTTCAATCCTGCGCACCTTAATGTCGTTATTTGGAACCCCAACTACATTCGCAAACAATTGCACCACCGCAGACATGTCCCTGCAATCCGCCCAATTATTCGCAAGCAGAGAGGTGAGATTGCAGTTGTTATCCACAGTATGAGTGTCTTCGCCATAGTAGTTCTTTCCGAAATCCGTATACGCCTTGATGGTAATGACTCCGACAGCATCCGCGAGGTTTGCTTTGCCACTGGCCCAGTCGCAGGCGTAATCCAGCACGTTCGCCCACGGGTTGAGGGTGTTGTTTGCCGCCGTACTCCATGGCGCAACAGGCGCCGCGTAGACGACGTAGACTGTGTGACCCGCAGTGCTGCCGAAGCTGGCCGTATCAATGGTGTTGCCATTCGCGGCGGTTACCTGCCACTCCCAGCTGAAGGTGTCTTTGTAGACCATGTTGGGGGTATTCTTTGAGGCGGTGAACCTCGTGTAGTCAGCTCCGGCAATTGTAACATCGCCTTGCGAGATGCCGTTCTGGAACTGCACCTGCGTCTCGTTGAGATTGCCTAGGCAGCCGCTGGAGTTGGCTTTAAGTTTGAGCGACGTCATGTCTGTTGGCTGGACCGTGAAACGCGCACAGACGCGCGGTGCCATGTTCCTTACATATGCACTATGTTTGTTGGCGCCGCCACTAACATACTCCGGCGCGGCGATGCCCGTGGTTTTGCTTTCGCGGATGTTCAAGGCGTCCTCGCTGTGCGCGCTGGTGTCATGGTTAAAGGCGATGGCGTTCACGGTTACCAAAAACTGGTAGAAATCCATCTGCTGGGGTTCAGATTCATTGTCGTCCTCATCGGTTACCGTACACTCGACGGTGACTTTCTTGGGATCATTCGGCACGGTGTAGCTCTGGCTGGCAGTCGTGCCTTTGTCGGTGCCATCAATGGTCCATTGATAACTGTATCCGCCAGCGCCGCCGCTTGGGCTGGCCGTAAACGTTACCTCCGTTCCCACCAGACCGGCAGCCGGCTCGCTAATGGTCAGTTCCAATGGATCAGTGTTGGCTTTTACAATGTATGATTGTAGCGCAAAAAGGAACAGAACACAAGTAGGAATGAAAGAGTGATGGTGCCGGTACATTATTGATCTCCAACAGGGCTGAAAGGCGCGACGCGCAAGCGACGCGATACGCGCGGGAAGATGTTGTTGTTTAGCACACGATTCGTGGCGATGGCGGGCGGCATGGCCTCTTGCGCCTGCCAGTCGTGCATCAGCGCATCAAGAAAGATGCGGTCATCCGGCGTGTCACAGCGATTTGTCACCGCCCATTCGATGGTGGCCTGTACATCAATGCTGGACCAAGAGCAGGTGGCCACCGCTGCCCAGATGGAGGCGCCACACGGGACGGCAGCAAGGTGCCCGGCAATCGCGTCTGCATTATGGGGTTGCATGCGTGCGGCGGTCTGCAGATGCCGCACGGCGTTCGTGTAGTCATGCAGGCACGAGCGCAGCCATGCGCTGCGGACGTGGCGGGTGTAGGCTAACTGATAAAAGTCAATGCAAGGCACATCCACCGCGAGAAGCGCAAGAGCATGCACGGGCATGTTCATGTCAGTTAAAACCGATGCCGCATGAAGATAGGAATGCGCAGTGAAAACAAGACACGCCGGGAATTGCTGGACGCGCAGCAAGTTGGTAAAGGCGGCCATGGGGTTATGCAGCACAAAATATTGAAGATGACCAAGAAAGTAGATGGCGTTGCCGCGCGAGAAGCCGTCCGGATTCATTGCGCTGCTGAGAAACTCCAGCAAGGGATAGGCGCGGTTGTTTTGCAAGGATATCATATTGCGCGCCCACCAGAAGATGGTCAGCGGTGCGCCGCGCAGGCGCAAGAGAGTCACATAGCGGCCGAGATCGTGCAATGGGTCGTTGGTATTCGCGACGCGCTGTTTGAGCTCCTCGAGCATGCGCATGGCGGACAAGGTGGCGCTGACGGACAGTGGCGGCAGGGAGGTGGCGTTGGGCGCGGCCAATGTGTCGAGTTGATTGCCGAGCGCGCTCAGATTCTGGCGCAACTGCGCGTCGGCGTCGCCGCTGTCTTGGGCAGTTAATTCCCATGGCACAGTGGCACTGGCAATGCGCGCCTGCCAGCGCGCTGCCTGCACCAATGCCAGCGCGCGCGCCGGTGACTCGCCACGGTCAAGCATGTCCGCAATGCGTTCGCGCAAATCGTTGTCGAGATATGGCAGCGTGCCGGCAAGATACGCGGTGATTTCGTAGGCGCTGGTTGGCCCGCGTTGCTGCGCAGCCCACGGCGGGGCGGGTAGCACATCGCTGCGCGCCGCCACGCTCGTGAGAAGTATGCCCAGCAACAAAACGCTATGTCTCACGGGCTGCTCCGCACAACATTGTTGCTAAGGGCGCCAAGAATCATTCCGATTTTTTGGCGCTCCGCCAGCAAGAGTGCCACCATATCGATTGCGCTGTCATCGGCGGGCAGCCGCAAGGCCGCGGTCGCCAGCGCGTCCGCATAGGCGCGCGCGCCGGCCGGGTCGTTGGCGCGCAGACTGCTGCGGCCAACCTCGAGCCAGCGCTGCAATTCATCGCAGGATCGCGGCGTGAACTCCGTGGCCAGCCGGATGAAATTGCTCAATGAATGCCCGCCCGACAACGCCAGCACACTCGCAGCGCATGCCACTTTGTCGGCCGAATCTGGCACCAGCTTCTGATAGCGCGCCCACGCGCTGGTAACCAAAGAAGGTTCGGCCTTGCGCGACAGCATTGTGTTCAGATACAGCAGCACGCGCGGGCTGTCTTGGGGATCGTAGTTAATCAGCGCCTCGTGCGCGGCATAAAGTCCCGGTCGGTCGTCCACGGTGTGATAATAGTCAATCAAGCGATGATAGAGCATCTTGTAGGCATACCAAGATTTGCCGTGTGCGCGCGCGGCATTGTTGGACAGCGC
>JAPLST010000145.1:2313-6609 GCA_026398485.1 bacterium | reverse complement strand
TCGATCATCCTGCAGTTGATGACCAGCGTCATTCCCTCGCTGGAGCGCCTCTCGCGCGAAGGCGAGGCCGGCCGCCGAAAAATCAACCAATACACGCGCTACGGCACCATCATAGTCTGCATTATTCAGGCGGTCATGCTGGGCCGCTCGCTGTGGCAGGCCGATGTCAGTTTGATCACCAACCCGATTGCCCTGATCTTTATCGTCACCCTGACGCAGACCGCCGGCACCACCTTCACCATGTGGCTCGGCGAACAGATCACCTCGCGCGGCATTGGCAACGGTATCTCCCTGATCATCACCGCCGGCATTGTCTCGCGCATGCCGAACGCGCTGCAGTACATGTGGCAAATCTACAAGCCGGGTGGCGATGAGACGCGCCATGTGTACGAGGCCGTCATTCTGCTGCTGATGTTTGTGGCGGTGGTTGCCGGGGTGATTTTCGTGGTCCAAGGCCAGCGCCGGATTCCAGTGCAGTATGCCAAGCGGGTCGCCTCGGGCGGGCGTGTCTTCGGCGGCCATTCAACCTATATTCCGCTGCGCGTCAACCAAGCCGGCGTGATTCCGATCATCTTTGCCCAATCAATTTTGATTGTGCCCGGCGCCATCGCGAAATATCTGCCCGACTCGATGGGCATGCTGAAAAACGTGCTGGAATATTTCGCGAACGGCAATGGCTACATCGGGCTGTACGCCCTGGCCATCATTTTGTTCTGCTTCTTCTATACGGCGATAACGTTTAATCCGGTCCAAATCGCGGACGACTTCAAGAAGAGCGGCGCGTTTGTCCCCGGCATCCGCCCGGGCAAGCCCACGGCCGACTTCCTTGAGCACACCATGGTGCGCATCACCGTCGTGGGCGCGCTGTTCCTGGCGGTCATTGCGGTCGTGCCGATGGTGGTCGCCAATCAGCTCAAGATTCCCTACCTGATTGCCAGCTTTCTGGGCGGCACCGGCTTGTTGATTGTCGTCGGCGTGCTGCTCGACACCATGCAACAAGTCGAGGCGCACCTGCTGATGCGGCATTATGACGGCTTCATGAAGGAAGGCCATCTGCGGGGGAGATACTGATGCACGTGATCCTGTTGGGCCCGCCGGGTGCGGGCAAAGGCACGCAGGCGGTCAGCATCGCCGAGAAAGCCGGTATTCCGCATATCTCCACCGGCGACATGTTCCGCACCGCGCTCAAGCACGGCACGCCGCTCGGTTTGGAAGCCAAGAAGTACATGGATGCCGGCGAACTGGTGCCGGATGATGTGGTGGTGGCGATGGTGCGCGAGCGGATTCAAAAGCCGGATTGCGCCAAGGGCTTCCTCTTGGACGGCTTTCCGCGCACGATTGTGCAGGCTGAGAAATTGGACGAAATGCTGGTGCAGGCAGGCTTGACAATCGACCGGGTGCTCAACTTGGAATGCTCGGCCGCGACCGTCTTGAAACGCCTGACCGGCCGGCGCGTCTGCAAAGCCTGCGGCGCCATTTTCCATGTCACGAATATGCCGTCCAAGCAGGCGGGCGTGTGCGACGCCTGCAACGGCGTGTTATACCAACGCGACGACGATAAGGAAGACACCATCCTGAACCGCCTGGAGGTGTACAACCGCCAGACGGCCGGCTTGATCGACCATTATCGCCGCCGGGCTCTTTTGACAGATATCAATGCGGATGTGCCGCGCGAGGAAACCCTGGCGCAGATGATGGTGCTGATCCGCGCGTAGCGCCATGAGCGCGCGCCGCCAGATGATCCCGGTGAAGTCGCCCGACGATGTGGCGCGCATGCGGGAGGCCTGCCGGATCGTGGCTGCCACGACCAAGGAAGTGCTGCGGCTGGCCCGCCCGGGCGTGACGACCGGCGCCTTGGACGCCTGCGCCGCGCGGCTGATCAGCGCGGCGGGCGCGACGCCGACGTTCAAGGGCTACCGCGGCTTTCCGGGCAGCATCTGCGTCTCGATCAACGATGAGTTGATCCACGGCATACCCGGCCCGCGCGTGATTTGCCCGGGCGATATTGTCAGCGTCGACATCGGCGTGACGTATCGCGGGATGATCGGCGACATGGCGCGCACCGTTTGCGTCGGCGCCGTGCCGGGCGATGTGGCCGCGCTGGTGGCCGGCGTGCGCGAGGCCCTGGAGGGCGCGTGCCGGATGTTGCGGGCCGGCATTTGTGTCGGCGACCTGTCGCACGCGCTGCAGGGCTACGCCGACGCGCACGGCTACGGCGTCGTCCGCGATTATGTCGGGCATGGCGTGGGTGCCGCGCTGCACGAGCCGCCGCAGATTCCGAATTTCGGCGCGCGCGGCAGCGGCATGGTGATTCCGGCCGGCGCGACCTTGGCGATTGAGCCGATGTTCACGCTCGGTGACTATCGCGTGCGCGTCCTGGGCGACAAATGGACGGTCGTCACCCATGACGGCGCGCCCTGCGCCCATTATGAAAATACCGTGCTGGTCACGGATGGCGGTTGCGAAGTGCTGACCGTCGATCCCGCGTGACCGGCGCGTGATAGAGTAGAAGACAACGAGTTAAACAGCTGGATTGAGTGACCGAATGAAAGTACGATCGTCAGTGAAACGACAGTGTGAGAAGTGCCGGATCGTGCGCCGCAAAGGCGTGATCCGCGTAATTTGCACGAACCCGCGCCACAAACAGCGCCAGGGCTGATGCCCTGCAACCAGAGCAAGGTGACGTATGCCACGTATTGTTGGAGTTGATATTCCGCCCCAGAAGCGCGTTGACGCGTCGCTGCAGTATATTTATGGCGTGGGCCTGACCACCGCCATGAAGGTGCTGGCAGCCACCGCTATCGAGCCGAACCGGCGCGCCCACAGCTTGACCGATGATGAGATCAAGCGCATTGCCCAAGCCCTGCAGCAGTTCCTGATCGAGGGTGACTTGCGCCGTGACGTGCAACAGAACGTCAAGCGCCTGATCGCGATCAACTGCTATCGCGGCTCGCGCCATCGTAAAGGCCTGCCCGTCCGCGGCCAGCGCACGCGCACCAATGCACGGACGCGCAAGGGGCCGAAACGCCTGCCGGCCGTCAAGAAGAAAATTGAAGCGAGCAAATAACGCGGCGCGGCGCCTGATGGCGCCACCCGCCCGATGCATGTAAAGGAGCATACCGCATGGCAACCAAATCCGCAGCAGCAGCGCCGGCGCAACCCGGCAAGCGCGTCAAGCGCAAGGTGACGAAGAACGTGCCGCAGGGCATCGCCCACATTCAGGCCACGTTTAATAACACGATCGTCTCGATCACCGACCGGCGCGGCAACGTCGTCGCGTGGTGCTCGGCCGGCATTCTGCAATATTCCGGCGCGCGCAAATCGACCGCGTTCGTCGCGGCGCGCGTGGCCGAGGAAGCCGCCAAGGCGGCGATGCAGCATGGCATGCGCGAGGTTGAAGTGCATGTGAAGGGCCCGGGTTCGGGCCGCGAATCCGCCATTCGCGCGCTGGAAAGCGCCGGCTTGGCCGTCAGTTGCATCAGCGACGTGACGCCCGTGCCGCATAATGGTTGCCGCCCGCGCAAACAGCGCCGGGTCTAGGCCGCTTTTTCTTGAGATGAATTGTAATCCACAGCATATGATGTGATCTATGGCCAAGTATGTAGGACCTGCCTGTAAGTTGTGCCGTGCGGAAGGGATCAAACTCTTCCTGAAAGGCACGCGTTGTTTCACGCCCAAGTGCGGCTTTGAGCGCCGCCCGAATAATCCCGGCATGCATGGGCGGCAGCGCCAAAAGCCGACGGAGTACGGCACGCAGCTGCGCGAGAAGCAGAAGATCCGCCGGATTTACGGCGTGCTCGAACGCCAGTTCCGCATCTACTTTGCCCGCGCCGCGCGCGCCAAGGGCGTCACCGGCGAAATCCTGATGTCGCTCCTGGAAGCGCGCTTGGACAATGTCGTCCATCGGGCCGGCTTCGCGCCCTCACGCAAAATGGCGCGCCAATTGGTGAATCACGGGCTGGTGGCCATCAACGGCAAGCGCGTCTCGATTCCCTCATGCCAGGTGCGCATGGGCGATATCGTCACGCCCTACAATGAAAAAGGCCGGACGAAGATCGGCGCCGAAGTGCAGGTCAACGAGGCGTATGTGCCGCCCGAATGGATCGCGGTCGACAAGCCCACGCTGGCGGCAACCATCGCCCGCATGCCGCTGCGCGCCGACGTGAATCTGCCGATCAATGAATCCTTGGTGGTCGAGCTGTACTCCAAGTAAGCACAGGTTTCAACCATTTTAACCGGTGATTGGACATGTCTCTGCAATTGAAATATGAAATGCCAAAGGGCGTCCTGGTTGAC
>JAPLST010000145.1:369-2288 GCA_026398485.1 bacterium | reverse complement strand
CCCAAGGGCGTCATGGTTGACGTCGCGACGAAGACGGGCACGTATGCCAAGATGACCGCCGAACCGTTTGAGGCCGGCTTTGGTCACACGATCGGCAATGCGCTCCGCCGCGTCATGCTGTCGTCGCTCGAGGGCGCCGCCATCACGACCGTGAACATCGACGGGATCTCGCACGAGTTCACCACCATTGACGGCGTCTTCGAGGATGTCACCCACGTCGTGCTGAATCTCAAAAAAGTATTGCTGCATGTCACCAGCCGCAAGCCCTTTGAATGCCAACTCAAAGCCAAAGGCCCGTGCGACGTGACCGCCAGCATGATCAGCCTGCCCAGCGGCGTCGAGATTCTCAATCCCGACCACAAAATCTGCACCTTGACCGAAAAGAAAAACCTGCAGATGGAACTGAGCATCGAGATCGGCCGCGGCTATCGCCCGTCCGAACTCAACAAGGGCGCGCAGCTCCCCATCGGCACCATCCCGATTGACTCGCTGTTCTCGCCGGTCAGCAAGGTGAAATATGCGGTCGAGGCCGCGCGCGTCGGCATGAAGACCGACTATGACCGCCTCGTCCTCGAAGTCTGGACGGATGGCCGCGTCGATCCGGTCGCCGCCACAGTGCAGTCCGCGCAATTACTGCTCGATCATGTCCAGCTCTACCGCAATGCCGGCGAGCCGATGTACCTGCAGGCCGCCCCGGAACTGCCGCCCGAGCCGCCTGCCGAAACCACGGCCGAAGATGAGAAAATCGCGGCCAGCGACAGCGCCCGCCTCGAAGAACTCGGCTTCTCGAAACGCATTGCCAACACCTTGGTCAAGGCCAAGCTCACCGCCCTGGCCCAAATCACGCAATTGGCCGAGCGCGAAGTGCTGGAATTGCGCAACTTTGGCGACAAGGCGGTCGAGGAGGTCAAGGATGTCCTCAAAAAACATGGTTTGGAACTCAAGCGCGAACCAGCCTCGGAATCCGACATGGCCGAGCTCATGAAAAAGAGCATCAAGCGCAAAAAGTAATCTCTAGTCAGCAAGGAACTATCACGTTATGCGTCATCGCAAGAACACAGACAAACTCGGGCGCAAGTCCGACCACCGCGCCGCCACGTTATCCAACCTGGTGACCAGCTTGATCAAGGCCGAGCGGGTGACCACGACCGAGCGGCTGGCGCGCTCCGCCCAGCGCTTCGCCGAGAAAATGATCACGCTGGCCAAGCGTAACACGCTGTATGCACGCCGCCGGGCGATTGCCTTCATGCGTGCGAGCGGGCCCGGCACCAAGCTGGCCGTGCATAAATTGTTTGACGAGCTCGGGCCGCGCTATGCCGAACGAAAGGGCGGCTACACCCGCATTGTCAAACTGGGCATGCGCCGCGGCGATGCCTCGCCGATAGCCGTGCTGGAATTTGTCGGCGCGCAGATCACCGTCCGGACGCGCAAGAAAAAGGTCGCGGATGACGCGCTGGAAGTCGAGACCAAAGTCAGTGGCGACGTGAGCGCCGCACCCGCGCCTGAACCCAAGCCGGAGAAGGCTGAAAAAGCGCCGCACGCCGCAACGCCGGCCCCGGAACCCAAGCCTGCCAAAGCAGCGGAAGCCAAGCCGGACAAGCCGGCCGCGCCCAAGCCGGCGGCCACACCGGCCGAGGAGCAGCCAAAAGACCGCAAGGGTGGCCTTGGCCGTTTCATTAAAGGAATATTTAAACACGACGACAAGTAATCGTCCAACACCGGACTTGGTGCAGCTATGCCCTACGCAATTATTGAGACAGGTGACAAACAGTTCCGTGTGGAACAAGGCATGACCTTGGACATTCCGTGCGTTGAAACGGAAGCCGGCGCGGCCCTGACGTTCGAGCGCGTGCTGTTGTGCTCCGACGGCACGACCGTGCGCGTCGGCACGCCCACCGTGCCGAATGCCGTGGTCAAGG
>JAPLST010000145.1:0-341 GCA_026398485.1 bacterium | reverse complement strand
TGTCGGCGCGACCCAGGGGGTCAAGAAAGTCGTCTTCAAGATGCGCCGGCGCAAGGCATCCATGCGCAAAACCGGCCATCGCCAGGACTACACCGCCGTGCATATTGACGAACTGGTCTTGCCGGCATAAATCGCCGCATTCATTAGCCACGAAGTAGATTGCATTCTGCATTACTAAATTGTTTCGCTGCGAAAGAATTTACCGAACACAGGAAAAACATATGGCTCATAAGAAAGGATTAGGCAGTTCAAAGAACGGGCGTGACAGCAACGCGCAGCGGCTAGGCGTCAAGATGTTTGGCGGGCAGGTCGTCAATGGCGGCGCCATTCTTGTGCGCCAG
>JAPLST010000058.1 GCA_026398485.1 bacterium | reverse complement strand
TCACGCTGGGGTACATCCCCGAGGATTTGTGCATATTTCGTGACATCCGCAAGTTGCGGCCAGGTCACTGCGTAGAGTTTGACTTGAATTCGCTGAAACTCTCAATATCGCAGTACTGGGACATAGAGTGCCACGCGCAGGAACTCAGCGGCACGCCGCAGCCAGAATTGGTAGAAATGTTGGATGAGAAAATGCGGGATGCAGTCCGCATGCGGATGATCAGTGATGTGCCGATTGGTTGTTTCCTTTCAGGTGGTGTAGATTCTAGTTTGGTCGCCGCGCTGATGGCTGCACAGTCAAACAAGCCCATTCGTACTTTCAATATCAGCTTTGCCTCCGGCAATTATGATGAAAGTCCCTATGCCCGAATGGTCGCACAACATATCGGATCGCAGCATACAGAGCACCGGCTGGAGATGGATGCGGCATCTTCACTCTATCAGCTGATTGATAATTACGATGAGCCGTTTGCAGATTCGTCCATGATTCCGACCTACTATGTGTCGAAGGTGGCGCGCGAACAGGTAACTGTGGCATTGTCGGGTGATGGCGGCGATGAACTCTTCGGTGGGTATAGTTGGTATTCCCACATTCTTCAGCTTCAGCGTCTTCAAGGTTTCATTGGACCGCTATCATGGATGGGGCCATTGCTTGCGAAAGTATTGCCCGACACAACATTCGGACGTCCTTCGCTTGCAATGTTGGGCCGCACACCGCGACAGCAAATGCTTGCATGCGCATCATGCTTTAGTGAAGATGGCAAGGCATTGCTGTATAGACGTGATATTATGTCAGCACTGGATGGATATGATTATGGGAGAATATTCCAAGAACGCTTCGCATCCTATGGTGGAGATCTACTGCAGAAGATGACCAAGACTGACTTCAATTGCTTCTTGCCAGAAGATATCCTGACCAAGGTTGATCGCGCCAGCATGGCTGTTTCGCTGGAAGTGCGTGTGCCGTGGTTGGACTATCGCGTCGCCGAATTCGCTTACTCATTGCCGCCCGAAATGCGCATCTTCAATGGTCGAAAGAAGTATTTGCCAAAGCTATTGGCAGGTAGGTATTTACCCAAGGATCTGCCGCTGGAACGCAAAAGTGGTTTTTGCATCCCAATCAGTGAATGGATGCGCGGCGACCTTGGCGCGATGCTTGAAGCGCATCTGACTAATAATGATTCAACTAACTATATAAATAAAAAATATGTGTTGGATTTGCTAAAACGGCAAAAATCGGGAAGATGCCGGCGCCAGTGCGCATTCCAGTTATTCGCGGTACTAATCTTTCTTCTGTGGCATCAGCGTNNATGTTGCCAATTAGTTTGCTGCGTCTTGTGCTCGAACCGCAATAAATCATTGCAACTCATTTAAATGATGGCTATGTTGAGTGGGGAAGCCGTGCATCGTAAATTGTCGAGCCGTGTATTGTTGCAGAATGCGTTCTGCAAAGTCCATTAGTCCAGACTTTGACCAAGCACAAAGCACTCGGCACGAAGCACAGTCCCGAAAAAATTTTAATATCTCACGTCTCATCATTACCTTAACCAACAGCAAACAAACCATAAATTGGCAGCTTTAGTCTTACTACTTGTTTACCTTTTATTGACTCTCCTGGCTTTGCTCTACGCAGAAGGCCTGCGGCGTGCATTGCTCACGGCGGCTGTTGCGTTCGGACTGCTGCTGGTCGTCATCACTGAATTGCTCAGTGCTGTGCGCCTGCTCAGCTTCGGCTGGTTGCTGAACGCATGGCTAATGGCCGCACTGACGATGGTCGTGTTCATTATCCACGCATGGTGTCGCAAACACGCCGCCGAGATCTACGATGACGAGGAGCACCAAAGCGCGGTGCACACCGGGCTTGCCTCCATCTTCCGCGTCGATTTCCGGCTGGCGATCGAAGCGCTGCCGGCTTTCGCAATCTTGCTTAGAAACGCTGCCGCCGTTATCGCAAACCGACTGCGCGGACTGCCCCGTGCTTGGTGCTTGGTGCTTGGTGCTTGGTTGGCAGACGTGAATAGTCAAATAGTGAGTCGTCGCGTCGTTGCAGCGGACCAAGGACCAAGGACAAAGGACTTAGCAAAACGATTGCCAGCAATCGTTTTGCTAATCGGCGTTCTCGCCGTTGCAGTCGCAACAGGCATCATCGCCTTCACAGCCCCGCCTAATAACTATGACTCAATGCATAGTCATACGGCCAAGATACCATATTGGATCCAGAATCATAGCATTGCCCAGTATTCGACACATGCAGTGGAGTGTATACGCTACGAACCTTATGCGGGTTTTTGCATCCTGCAATTCCAAGTGTTGAGTGGCGGCGATCAATTTGCCAATGGCGTGCAGTGGTTCAGCATGCTGGGTTGCCTGATTGGCGTCTCGTTGATTGCCAAGTGTCTGGGTGCGCAAGCGCGCGGGCAGATTGTTGCGGCGGTGCTGTGCGCCACGTTGCCGATGGGGATCATGCAGTCAACCAGCACGCAGGTTGATTATGTCACCGCCTTCTGGCTGGTCTGTGTGGTGTATCATCTGCTGCTGCTCCTCGCGAATCCTTCTTCTTGGCCTCTTACTCTTCTCTTAGGAACAAGTTTTGGTCTAGCCTTGCTAACCAAAGCTACGAACTATTTCTTTGCCTTTCCATTTGCCATCTGGCTGGCTTGGTTCCTGATCCGGCATATGAAAGGGCGGGCTATCCTGCAAATGCTCGTCATGGCAGCTATTGTTTTGTTAGTGAATGCGCCGCATTATGCGCGAAATATTGCGACATTTGGCCATCCACTTGGTTTGCAGACGCCGTCGGTTGTCCAGAAGGTGACGTCCATTGCGCTGGGCACTTGGGATGCAACCGAGACGAGTCTTCGATTGGACGATGCGCACTACGGGTCGGCTAACATGCCTCTGCTGGTGGATGACAAGGCGCCGGTGAATCAGGTCAGTTTCAAGGTGACTGTCGACGAAGCGGGCTTGTATGATCTGTCCGCAGTGTATGCCACGGCTGTGTCATGCCCGTTTGACTTGTATATCAATGGCTACCGGGAGCGTGAAAATGTGGGGTCTGAAATCACGGGTGGTCTATTTGATCAAAGGTGAGAACACGATCAAGCTGCAACGGGACACGGGGCCGTTGCCGAATATGGCAGGCATTATCATTTCAGCTCCAACAGATTTTGCTGACAAGACGGTTGCAGGTGACGGGCTTAAGGTTGAAAGTTTAAGGCTGAAGGCTGGGGGTGGTTTGGTCGTGAATAGTCGAGTCGTGAGTAGTTTCAAGACCGAGGACCGAGGACCGAGGACCGAGGACCGTACACTGAGGACCGAGGAACAGATTCGCGACACGGAGGTCGCTCCCACTTTGCAGACGATGCCGCTGGCCTTGGCCAGTTCCGCCACAGGTGCGGATGGGAGCCGGTTCCATCCGGCGATTGTAGCAATGAATGTGGGAGCCGGCGACTTTGCCCCGCCAAACGGCGGTGATTCCATCCGGCGAATGCAGCGACTGCAGAAGACAGCGCTCTGCGGATTGCAGTCTTCACTGCGGCAGCAAAATCCCCCGGCGCCATGCGCCACCCCCTTTAGCAAAGGGGGAATGCTGCAGATCGCAGACCTCGGATCTCGGATCTCGGACCTCGGACCTCGTCTCCCGTTCAGTTCTTCTGCAACCTTAAGCATTACACCTTTAACTTTAAGCTCAGTCATACTGTCCGGCTTCTCCGGGCTCGGTCCGGCCGCTGCCTATGCCGCGTCGCCAGACGGCAATGGTGTCGCGGAGAATGGTTGGGTCGAGGCGGATGACGTTTTTGGCGAGGCCGCGGATACGGATCCAACCCAGTTGCTCAGCGATCTTGGTAGTGAGCTTGGCGTTGACCGGTACAGCGAGTTTTCGCTGCCGTGGATCATGGCGGTGGTGAGCAGGAATGTGGCGATGCAACTGGCCACGAGCGACGCCCAAGCCAATGCCGAAATCCTGAAAGCCGTCGAGGCCATTCATACAACATTGGGCATTGAACTGAACAAAACGGCACCGGACAGAAACAAGGGCTGGAAGAACACGTTTTTTGTCCGGCAGATGCTGGATGAGGACATTGCCGTGAATCCGGATCATTTCATGTTGTTTGCAGTGTGCCTCGTGCTCATGCTGGTGTCCGGCAGAGTTGTTACGGATTGGGGTCGGACCTCGGCAAACAACACGGGGGCAATAACATAAGCATCAAAATAGGTCGTTTTTGGGCCTTAAACAGGTCATTTGCACAGT
>JAPLST010000440.1 GCA_026398485.1 bacterium | reverse complement strand
GGTGCATAGCGCAAGGAAATCACCGGAATGCCCACAAAATCACGCGTGACGGTGTGCTGAAAGGCAATCTGATACACGTTCGGCACAAAATGAAAGGTGCTGTTGTGCGTGCGACAGTCCTGCACGACCTGGTACATCTGCTCCGCGCTCGCGCCCGGCACGGCCAGCAACACTTCATCCACCAGATGCCGCCGGATGCATTCGCCCAGCTGCTCGCCAGTGCCCAGCACCGGCAAGCTCTGCCGGCGGGCCGCGTCAAACAGGATCGGGTTGCACGCCAGCTGCGGATCATCATCCACAAAGCCGACGGCAATCAGGCCAAACGCCGGAAACTCGCGCAAGCGCCGCGCCACCGCCCGGCCCGTCACGCCCGCGCCATAAATCAAGACGCGTCGCGCGCCAATGCCGTGCCGGTGCAGCAGGTACATCAAATGATTCAGCAGTGCGCGGACACTGACGATGCCCGCAATGCTCAGCAGGCAGGCATACCCGAAAATCCGCCGCGAAAACAATTTCTCGCGCACGCCCGGCCCGGTGTACGCCACCCATAAATAATAAAACGCCAGAAACAACAAGACCGTGATGGCAAAGCCCACCAGCACCCCGCGATATTCATGCACGTGCAATACACTCGTGTCGTCGTGATACAAGCGCATGAAGGCAAACACGATCACCGCCACCAGCCCCAGCCCCATGCCCAGATTCATGTAGTGGTGCGCCGGCGCGGGAATATAGTACAGGGTGGCCGACAGTTCCGAACAATAGTCACCCCAAATGCCGGGCTTGTTCAGAAAGTATATATGATAGGCGATGAAGAACGCGCCATAGATCAGTATAAAGTCAAGCAACGGCCGGCACCCGCGCAGACTGTCAATCAGCAATTTGCTCATGTGGCGTTTCATGCGCCCGTCACGTTGCGTCCGGTGCCTGCGCCAGCCGCGCCTCTTCGGTGCGTTCAAGCTGCCCGGCTTGTTCAACCAGCTGCGCCGCCTTGATGTGCGTGCCCGGCAGGAAGAAGCAGATCAAGCCCGGCACCGCCATGCCCAGCATGCTGATGCGCAGCAGCAACATGAAGGCAATGCCCGCGCCG
Organism: bacterium; assembly: GCA_026398485.1. GTDB lineage: Bacteria > Auribacterota > UBA3054 > UBA3054 > JAPLST01 > JAPLST01. The sequence continues at coordinate 6,842 of JAPLST010000440.1, read as the reverse complement.
TCGCCTTGCCCCAGTTTGTCAAACCATTCTTTTGAGACAATCTCGGTCACGCCCAAGCCGCCCGGCGTTGCCGGAATGGTCACCACCAGCGTTAAAATCGGGAACATCACGAAATACTGGTACCACGCCATGTTCAATTGCAGGGCCAGCCCGAACAGCCAGGCAATCACACACATCAGCAGTTGCAGCGCCAGCGACTCCAGCAGCGCCAGCAGCGCCACCGCTTTGTGCGCCCGGTATTCATGCAGGGCGTTGAACATCTGCCGCACAAACTGCGGGATCAGCCGCTCAATCCGCGCCCACCAGGCATAACGCTTCCAGTAATCCTTGCTGAGAATCATCGCGATCGCGACCGCCGACAGCAGCAGCAGGACCAACACCAGCGGCAGTAGCGGCCTGAATTTATCCGAGGTTTTGAGCGTTGCCACCACGGCCACCGCCGCAATCATCACGACTGCCAGCAGCCCCATGACGCGGTCCAGCAGGATGGCGGCGACGACCGCCGCCTTCTTGTCCGGCGCCTCGCGCGCCACATAAAACATTTTCACCACGTCGCCGCCCGTCCCGCCCGGAAACGCCAAGTTGAAAAAATACCCGATGCAGTTGTATTTCAGGGTGCGCAGGTAGCTCAGCGGAATCTTGAGCGCGCGCAGCAATATCTGCAGGCGGTGATTGCCAATGCCAATCACCACCCACTGCAAGGCCAGGGCGTAGATGAAATAGTCCCAGCGCAAATCGCGCAAGCGCCGGCCCACGTCGGTCCAGTCCACAATCTTGTAGACCACCAGCAGCAGCACGGCCGCCAGGGCAATCTTGCCGGTGGTCACTAGCGTCTTGTTGCGCAGCCCGCGCCACAATGTCTCCATGATCACGGGGTCTTCCTTGGTGGTTCTGCCGCCAGCGCGCAGGTCATGTCCAGCATGGTTGCAACCGGCAGGGCGCTGGCTTTCGCGGCGATGTCCACATAGGCCAAGGTCTGCAGCGCGGCCGTCAGCTGCTGCTCCGACAACCCGCGCAAATACCGCTCAATCCGCAGCCGGCCCGGATGCTGATAGCCCAGCCGGAATTCATAAAAACGCTGGTACAGCGAACCGTCCTGCAAGGCAGCCCGCGCCGCCGCCAGCCGGCTGATGCCGGTCGCCACAATCGCGTATTGATACAAGGCCTCGGTGCGGTTCTCGCGCAGTGCCTGCAGCGCCGCCAGCGCCGCGCCGGTGTCGCCCTGCAGCAATTGGTCCGCCAGTTCCCATTCGTTGCGCACGGCCGTGTCGACACACACCCGCAGCACATCATCGCGGGTAACCTGGGCACGCGCGCCGACAAACAGGCAGACTTTCTCAATCTCCTGGTAGGCCGCCCGCGGGTGCCCGTCGCAAATCTCCTGCAACAGTTGAGCCGCGTCGCGCGCCAGTGCTTTGCCGTGGCGCTCGCGCGCCACCACCGCCACATCCCGGATCGCACCCAGGGCATACTCCACCACAATCTGCTTGTCATACAGCCGCTTGGCGAAGCGCGTGCGCTTGTCCAATTCGTTCATGGCCAGCACCAGCACCACGTCCGTCCGCCCGCTCGCCACCAGCATTTCACAATAATTGCCCAGCGCGTCGAGCTCTTCCGCGCGCAACTCATGCACATGCTTGACAATGACCACCCGCGTCCCGCCCATGAACGGCAGCGTGTCGGCCGCACCCGTGATCTGGGCCGCGTTCACGTTTTCGCTGTCGGCGTGCAGCACCTCATAGTTGAAATCCTGCGTCGCGGGCGTGACATACGCCGCCCGCACCTGCTCGAGCGCCGCGCCGATCGCCAGCGCGTCTTCGCCGGCCAGCACGTACGCCGGCCCGAGCGCGTGCTGGCTGACCAGCGCGCTGAACGCCGCCGGCGTCAGGCCGGCGGACGCGGCGCTTCTGCGGGTGGTGGCTGGTTTGCTTGCTTTTTTCATGCGGTGGGGTGCTGCAGGTTGTTGGGCCTAGACGCGCAGCACCATTGCGCGCGCTGCTTCCACTTCGTCCAGGCGGCCGACCGGCGTGGTCACCGGCGCGGCATGCAGCGTCGCCGGCTGCTCCTCGGCCAAGCGCGCGATCTCGCGCAGCGCCGCGATGAATTCATCCATGGTTTCCTTGGCTTCCGTTTCGGTCGGCTCAATCATCAGGGCTTCATGCACAATCAGCGGGAAATAGATCGTCGGCGCGTGAAACCCGCGATCCAGCAGCGCCTTTGCAATGTCCAGCGCGCGCACGCCGTGCGCCTCCTGGCGGCTGGCCGAGCAGACGCACTCGTGCATGCAGTGCCCCTCGTACGGGAAATCAAAGACATCCTTCAAACAGGCCTTGATATAATTGGCATTCAAGACCGCCGTCGCACTCGCCTCGCGCAGCCCTTCCGCGCCCAGCAGGCGCAAATACGTGTAGGCCCGCAGGATCACCCCAAAATTCCCGTAAAACGGAGCGATGTAGCCAATGCTGTGCGGCTCGTCATAGTGCAGCGCATACGTGCCGTCATCGCGCTTGATCACCCGCGAAATCGGCAAAAACTGCCGCAGCGGCTCTTTGACGCCGACCGCGCCCGCGCCCGGCCCGCCACCGCCGTGCGGCGTCGCAAAGGTCTTGTGCAAATTCAAATGCACGACATCAAACCCCAGATCGCCCGGCCGCACCCGCCCGACAAACGCATTCATGTTCGCGCCGTCATAATAGGCCAGACCGTCTACTTTATGCACCAGTTCGCAGACCGTTTGCACATCGCGCTCGAACAAGCCCAGCGTGTTCGGGCTGGTCAGCATCACGCCGGCGACGTCGTCGCCGAGTGCCTGCTTGAATGCCGCCAGATCCATGACGCCCTTGGCATTGCTGGGAATCGTCGTGACGCTGAAACCGGCGATCGCGGCCGTTGCCGGATTCGTGCCGTGCGCGCTGTCGGGTATCAAAAACCGTTTCTTCCGGTTGCCTTTCCGGCGGTGGTACGCGGCGACGATCATCGCGCCGGTCAACTCGCCATTCGCGCCGGCCATCGGCTGCATCGTCATTTCCGCCATGCCGGTCACTTCCGCCAGCATGCGCTCGGTCTCGTACAAGACGCGCAGCGCGCCCTGCGTCAGCATGCCGCCGTTGCGCAACTGCGGCAGCAACGGATGCAGCCGGGCAAAGCCGTCGAAGCGCGCCACCGTCTCGCACACTTTCGGATTGTACTTCATCGTGCATGAGCCGAGTGGATAGAAATTCGTATCCACCGAAAAATTCAGGCGCGACAAGTTGGTGAAATGCCGCACCACGCCCAGCTCCGATACTTCCGGCAACGCCGCCGGCGTCGCCCGCCGCAGGGCCGCGGGTATCTTGGCCTTGGTCTGCGGCACGGTGCAGTCGGGCAGGCGCACGCCGCGCCGCCCCGCCTTGGACATTTCGTAAATCAGGGGGATCATTTCGTATTCCTAGCTGACGACGGCTTCAAGCGCCGCCGCTAATCGGTCAATTTCCTCTTTCGTGCGCATCTCCGTCAGCGCCACCAGCGCCACGCGCTCCATCCCGGCATAATACCGCCCGACCGGGAAGCCCGCCGCAAAACCACGGTCAACCAGGTCGCCGATGATCTCGCGCGCATCGCCCGGCAGCGTGATGCAAAACTCATTGAAGAACGTCGCCGGAAACGTGCGCGTCACGCCGGCAATCGCCGTCAGTTTGCTGTAGGCATAACTGGCGTTGTCGGCGCAGTACTGCGCGACTTCCTGCACGCCTTCCTTGCCCAGCAGCGCCATGTACACGGCCGCCGCCAGCGCGCACAAATTTTGGTTGGTGCAAATGTTCGAGGTCGCTTTTTCGCGCCGAATGTGCTGCTCGCGCGCTTGCAGCGTCAGCACAAAACCGCGCCGGCCCTGCTGGTCGTGCGCCATGCCGACAATGCGCCCCGGCATCTTGCGCACATACTGCTTCCTGGTCGCCATAAAACCGAGATACGGCCCGCCAAAGCACAGCGGCAGGCCCAAGCTCTGGCCTTCGCCCGTGACAATGTCCGCGCCCATCGCGCCCGGCGTCTTCAAGATCCCCAGCGCGATCGGATACACGCTCATCACCGCCAGTGCGCCCGCCGCGTGGGCCGCCGCAAACAAGGCCGTGTGATCCTCGATGCAGCCGAAGAAATTCGGGTACTGCACCACCACGCACGCCACCTCCTTGCCCAGCCGCGCCTGCATTGCCGCCGTGTCCACCACGCCGTTCACGCGCGGCACTTCCTCCAGCGTGACCGGCATGTTCGCCAGATAGGTGTGCAGCATCATCCGGTAAATCGGACTGACGCCGTCGTCAATCAGCACCCGCCAGCGATCGGTCGTGCGCACCGCCATCATAATCGCTTCATACAGCGCCGTGCCGCCTTCATACAGCGAGGCATTGGCCACCTCCATGTCGGTCAGCCGGCACAGCCCGCTTTGGAATTCGAACGCCGCCTGCAGCGTGCCCTGCGCCACTTCCGGCTGATACGGCGTGTAGGCCGTCAGCACTTCGCCGCGCGACAAAATGGCATCCACCGCCGCCGGCACATAATGATCATAAAAACCACCGCCCAGAAAGCACAATAAATCCGTGCGATTGCGCTGGGCCATGGCGCGCACCAGCCGCTCAACCTCGACTTCCGATTGGCCCTCCGGCAGGTTCAGCCGCGCCTGCTGCAGCGCCGCCGGCACCGCCGCGTACAGGGCGTCTTCGCTCGCCACCCCGATGGCGCGCAGCATCTCGGCCCGGTCGGCCGCCACGTGCGCCACATAACTCATGCGCGCCATTACAGAGTCTCAAGGTAGCTGCGATACTGCGCCGCGGTCATCAGCCCCCCGGCTGCGTCCGGCGCCACATTTTCCAGTTCGCACAGCCAGCCCTTGCCGTACGGATCTTGATTGATGATTTCGGGATGATCGCCCAACGCCGCGTTGACCGCCCGCACCGTCCCGCTTACCGGCGCATACACATCGCTGGCGGCCTTGACCGATTCAACCACTGCCACGCCGCCACCCTGTGCCACCGTTTTGCCGACGCCCGGCAAGTCAACATAGGTGATGTCGCCCAGCGCCGTCTGCGCATGATCGCTGATGCCCATCACCGCCGTCGCGCCCGCCAGCCGCACCCACTCGTGCTCCTTGGTAAACAACAATCCATCTGGTACGTTCATCCGTGCTCCTCAAATTCGGCGTTGCCGTGCATAAAAAACAAGATCCGTTTCAGAAATTAAAGTATAGCAAGTTTCGCAATCCAGCGCAACGCAATATTTGCGCGGGGCGCACGGCGCGGTGAAATCCGCGCGTTTTGTTTTTTGGGCGGCTCTTGCTATACTACTCGTGCTAACAACCCAAGGTAGCCATGACGATTCCTTTCGATTTTGACATTGATGTGCGCAATTATCTGCACCTGCTGGATGAGCAGGGCATGGATGTGCGCGCCTTGCTGCGTGACTACGAGACGTTGAGCGCCCACCTGCCGCCCGCGGCGCGCGCCAGCGATCCGCACTGGCAGGCGCTGGCGCAGAATGTCGTCCGCGCGGCCGACACCTGGCAGACCGCCGAACCAAGCGCGCGGGACAAGATCCTGGCCGCGCGCCCGGCCGTGCGCCACGACGCGTACGCCGCGCCGCTCGCGCCCGAAACGCTGCGCAGTAAAATCGCCGGCGGCTGGCGTGCGCGCATTGCCGGCTGCGTCTTGGGCAAGCCGGTCGAGGGCCTGATGGGCGAGCCCGACTCGCGCAAGACCTTGCGCGCAATGCTCGCGGCCGACCATGCATATCCGCTGACAGACTTCGTGCCGGAGGCGGTGATGGAGCGCCACTGGCAGGCCCGCTTCGCGCAGAATCCGCCCCAATGGTATCTGGCCGGCCACGGGCGCGATTCATTGCGCGGACGCATCGCCTTTGCGCCGGTGGACGATGACTTGAATTACACGGTGCTCGGGCTCGAGATTTTGCGCGAATATGGGCGCGCATTCACGCCGGACAACGTGCTGGAGATGCTCACGCGGCTGCTGCCGTATGACAGCGTCTACACGGCCGAGCGCGCGGCCTATCGCAATTATGTGCTTGGCTTGCGCTTTCCGCGCGCGGCTACTTTTCTGAATCCGTATTGCGAATGGATCGGCGCGCAAATCCGCGCGGATGCGTATGGCTATGTCTGCCCGGGCCAGCCGGCGCAGGCCGCGCAGTTGGCCTGGCAGGACGCTGCCGCAACGCACATCAAAAACGGCATTTATGGCGCGATGTGGACGGCCGCCGCGCTTGCCGCCGCGTTTTACGAAAATGATCCCGAGACGATCATCCGGCGCGGCCTTGAACAGGTGCCGGACGCCTGCCGCTTCGCCGAACAAATCAAGGCGACGATTGCGGCGGCCACACGCAACGGCGACGATTTCGAGAAAACATTTGACGATATTCAGGCCCGCGTTGGTTCGTATCACTGCGTTCATACAATCAACAACGCCTGCGTGGTCGCGGCCGCGCTGCTGCACGGCGGCCACGATTTGAGCCGCGTCATGTGCATCGCCGTGATGGGTGGCTGGGACACCGACTGCAATGGCGCGACCGCCGGCTCGATTGCCGGGGTGATGCTGGGCGAGGCGGCGCTCGAATCACGCTGGATCACGCCGTTCAACGACACGCTGCACACGTCGCTGTGCGGGCATGCAGCATTGAATATCAGTGAACTGATCACGCGCACCTGCGCCCTGGCGCAGTGATGATGGCAGTACGTAATCAGTGATCAGTGATCAGTGATCAGTGATCAGTGATCAGTGATCGGTGATCGGTGATCGGTGATCGGTGATCGGTGATCGGTGATCGGTGATCGGTGATCGGTGATCGGTGATCGGTGATCG
>JAPLST010000119.1 GCA_026398485.1 bacterium | reverse complement strand
CATTTCGAGCACCACATTGCCCGTTACGTCCGTGCTCCAGACATATTGCGCGCCCGGCCACGTGGTCCATTGTGGCAGTTCGACTTGCGGCGCTTTGCCGTATTCGGCCCGCCATAAATAGGTGTCGCCGCCAATCCAGAAACCATTGTCGGCCGACGTGTCAATTTGCCCTTCCAGCGTGAAGGGGCGCGGGGCGCGCGCGGCCAGATACAACGTGTCCTCATCCCAACAGGCGTACACCTGGCAGACGTCACGCGCTTGATTTGTGTTGGTCGCGGCGTACCAGCGGTACAGCAGCGGCGTGTATTCCGCCTCAATCACACCGTCAATCTGCGGCGTGCGCAGCGCATGACCAATCTGCGGCGCGATCGCCACGGTTGGCCATTGATCGGCGCCGTCCGGCATGCCGTCGCCATCCGTGTCAGGATTGCGCGGATCGGCACCCAAATATATATCCGCCGTGAATTCCTCCAAATCGCCCAAGCCATCGCCGTCGGTATCGGGATTCAGCGGATCACTGCCGAAGCGGCGCTCGTCCATCGGCAAGGCCGCGTCATCATCCGCCAGCCCATCGCCATCCGAATCGAGCGCTAAAAGCTGGCTGCCGGTCGCGCCGGGAATTTGCAGATATTTGCGGAAATTGCGTAAGGTGCAGGCTTCCCAATCCCAATGCTGCCCGCCCGGTTTGACCACCCGGCCCGGCTGCGCATTCGGGCTCTCCGTGCTGTCGGTGTAGGGATGCCCGCTCAAAAATTCATCGAAGCCCGCGCCGCCCGCAATCGCCAGGTCGAGCGCGTGCTGGAACTCATGCACAAAAATCCAGGCCGTGCCGAAGCCCGTGTTGGTGTCCGCCGATGGGAATTGCCGCATTTGCCCGCCCATGTCGGGACCGCCAAATGCCGCGCCGGTCTTGTCCAATATCACAAAACCGCCCAAGTTTCCGAGCAGACCGCGACCCGTTGTAACGACGCCGTCGAATTGATTATTGACAAAAAGTCCGCCTCGATATGCTCATACGTTCCGCCCTCATTGGACGGCGCAACCGTGTCAATCGGCAAAACGCTGATGGTCAAGTTCAACTCCCCGCGCGTGTTGCGGAAATAGAACAAACGGCCGACATTGACCGCGTTGACAATGCTGGCATACTCCGCGTCGCCAACGTAATTGGGCGCGTTCGTCGCCCCGCGGTAGATCACCGCCAGCAGGCGCAGGTCTTTGATGGGTTTGTCGTGGTCGTGCGCCACAACGTCCGGCCGCGCCGCCATAAGACAGCCGCACAGGGCCAACACGCTCACACTGCCACGCCGTATCACGCTCTTCATAACCGCTCCTTGGTGCCATGGATTAGTTTCAGCATGAGTATATTATAACTATCTTGAGACTAAAACGCAACACAAGCCACCTAACAGACAATTCTGTTGTAGCCGCGGGCGGTGACCGCGGCACATGCGCACCTACCGCCCTCATCGCGGGCGGCTACAACCAGCAATAATGCGACAGGCTTTTCGTACAGGCTCTTCGAGTGTTTTCCTCAAGCGGTACTTCAGCGCTTAGCTCTGCCGTTGGACATTCGCGCCCGTTTTTTGTATTATCGTTGTTGCGTTGGCATACCATCACTGTAACCACTTTGATTTGCTATGAATCCTTGGCTTCTTGAAAAAAATGGCTGGCAGCCGGCCGCCTTACCACAGCACAACTCGATCTTCACCGTCTGCAATGGCTATTGGGCGCTGAAGGGCCTGCTGCTCGAAGACCGCGGCGAGATCATGCCGACCACCATCGTCAACGGCGTTTTCGACTTGTGCAACATGTTCGCCACGATTCCACCCAGCAAGGAAAAGCGTTGGTATCTTGAGGAAGACCATTTCGACAAGGGCGCGCCCAGCCCCTCAGTCGCCAATCTGCCGAATCCACTCGACCTGCGTGTCTTCATCAATGACCATGAGTTGTGCGTGCAACAGGGCGTCGTCACCGAGTTTGTACAGTCGCTCGACCTGCGCAGCGCGTGCTATCGCTACTCCTTTGTGCACACCGACGCGCGCGGCAATGCCACGCGCATTGAGATGACGCGCTTCTGTGATGCGAATCACTGGCACGCCGCCCATTTGCGCTATGCGCTCACGCCACTGAATTACACGGCCCACCTGCGCATCTTGTCCGGGATTGACGGGACGGTGTGCTCGAATGTCGTGCGCGACC
>JAPLST010000034.1 GCA_026398485.1 bacterium | reverse complement strand
CGCGCGCCAGAAGGCCGCCGGGGCCAGCGCCATTAATCCGGCCACGCCCTCGGCCATGATTGCGCCGTATCTCAAAACACCCAACAAAAAGCGCAAGGCCAAACCCGGCCGCAAAGCCGGGCATGAAGGCGCGCGTCGGGCCGAACCCGACACCATCCATCGCCGCGAGGAGCACTGGCTTGACCGATGTCCCGTTTGCGGCGGGCCGGTTCACCCATGCAAGAAAGCCGAGCCGCGCAGACGCTATGTCGAGGATATCCAGCAGACCCAAGCCGAGACCACCGAGCATCTGCTGCACCCGGGCTACTGCCCGCACTGCAAAAAGAATGTTGAGCCGGTGATCACCGACGCGCTGCCACACGCCACCATCGGCAACCGCACTCTGGCGCTGACCAGCTGGTTGCACTATGGCCTCGGCACTTCCGTCTCGCAAGTCGCCAACGTGCTGAATTCGCTGTTCCATTTTCCGGTCAGCGACGGCGGCCTTTGCGACATGTGGCGCCGGCTGGCGGATATCCTGCGGCCTTGGCACGACCAAATCGCCGCGCAGGCCAAAGACAGCGCCGTCCTGAACGCGGATGAAACCGGCTGGCGCGTCAACGGCAAGACGTATTGGCTGTGGTGTTTCACCAGCCCGACGCTGACCTGTTATCACATCGATCCGAGCCGCGGCTCGGCCGTCGTGAACGAATTTCTCGGCGAGATGTTCAAAGGCACACTCGTCAGCGATTTTTTCGGCGCCTACAACCGCGTGGCCACCGACAAGCGCCAGGTCTGTCTGGCCCATTTGCTGCGCGAGATCAAAAAGGTATCCAAGGACGACTTTCGCGCCGAATGGACCGCGTTCGCCAAACACTTGAAGCGCCTCGTCAAAGACGCGCTGCGTTTGGATGCGCGAACGGACTACGACGCGCCGGACTTCGTCCGCAAGCGCACGCGCTTGTATAAACGCTTGGACGGCATGATTGCGAACGGCAGCAAAAATCCCAATGCCAAACGCCTCGTCAAACGGCTCAAGCGCTACCGCGAAGCCCTGCTGCGGTTTCTGCATGATCCGGCTGTGCCGCCCGACAACAACCGGACCAAACGCGAAATTCGCCCTGCGGTCATTTCGGGAAAGAGCTCGTTTCACAACACAAGCAACCACGGCGCGCAAGCCCAGGCCGCGCTGATGTCGGTGTATTGTACGCTGAAACTGCGTGGACACGATCCGATTGAAACGATCCGCGATGCGCTGGCCTGTCATATCGGCGGCGGAAAGCTGCCGCCGCTGCCCAAACTCGCCGCGAGCAGACTGCCCTATGCGCCGTCTGAGCACAGTGATTGAGATTGTCTCTTCTCTTTTGTGTTGCAGGATTTCCATCAAATCAGTATTGACCGTTCATTGCTGCGTTATTCACGCGCCGCAGGATGCTTTCGCTTTGCCTCAGCCTGTACCGAACAAAATTCGACCAAAGGCTATAGAAAATCATATCACATACGCAGCCAAGATCAAATCTTGTTTATTTTTTTCCCTCACTAGGTGGAGGCCAAGCCGGACCTGGTCCTTCAATACCGCTGCCTACATTATTGACTTGGCTATTATGAGACATATCACT
>JAPLST010000147.1 GCA_026398485.1 bacterium | reverse complement strand
GGCGCACCAACGTACTGATCACCGACGCACCACATCCGGGCGCCTTACGCGGATTTTCAACTCAAGGTGCGGCACTCAGGGCATTCTGGCGGTGCAGTTGCAGCAAAGTCACCGCTCTGCTATACTTTTGCAGACACAACGCCATGTTAATACTATGTTTCATATCCGGGCGTGCATAAGACGTCCATGACAGCACCAGCCGCAGTGAGCGGGGCGCAGACGCTCCTGCGCGCGGCCTTCATCGCCTGCGCCGGCCTGCTGCTGGCGGCCGTGCTGGCGCCGTGGGTGTTTCGCATCACACAGCAACTGCCGCTGTTGTCGCAATATCCGTTCCGGCGCGTGTTTGACCGCGTGGCAGCGATGAGTTTGATCATCCTGTTTGCGTTGGGCTGGCGTTGGCTGCAGGTGCGCATCACGTTTCTGCCGCTGTTCAAGCGCAAGCACGCGGTGCCGCGCTACATGGTCTGGCTGCTGATCGGCTTTGTGTGCATTACCGTCTTGGTGCTGGCGCAAGTATGGACGGGCTTGCGCGTCTATCGCCGGCCATTGCCGTCGGCAGTGCTGCTGGCGGTGGTGCAGGGTTTGTTCAGCGCGGTGTGCGTCGGCCTGCTTGAAGAGTCGATATTCCGCGGTTTCATGCTGCAGGCCTTCCTCGAACGCTTCACCCGCTATCGCGCGATTTTGCTGACCAGCGCAATCTTCGCCGTCTTGCATGTGTTCACCCTCGATGATTTCCTCAAACCGATCCGCGACGTGCAACTGGACGGCCTGCACTGGGCCGCCGGCTTTCGCCTGATTGCATTGTTCCTGGTGCCCTTGCGCCAGCCACTCGAGATCCTGCCCGGCGTGATCGGCTTGTTCCTGGCCGGCTGGCTCTTGGCCGAGCTGACCGTGCGGACGAAGTCGCTGTGGCCGGCAATCGGCCTGCATACCGGCTGGGTCTGGGCGATCAAAGTGACCGGCCGCGTCTGGAAATATGTCGATCCGCCACCGCAGGATGCCGGCCCGGTCTGGCTGTTCGGCGGCAAATATGCGGCGACGGGCGTGCTGGGCTGGGTGGTCGTTGGCGGCTTGATTCTGGTGGTGAATGGACTGGCGGCGTATGCCCTGTATCGCGGCGCGGTGGCCCTGATGAACCTGCTGACGTGCCGGCAGGCGGTGGCCCTTGGGCGTGCGTGCGGCCGGATCGCATTCCACGTGGACGCGCGGCATCGGCGCGTGGCCCTGGACAATCTGCGCCATGCCTTCCCCGAAAAGAGCGGGCCGGAGCGGCGCGCGATTGCCCTCGGCAGCTTTGCGACGCTGGGCGGCGTCGCGGCCGAAATGCTGCAATTCCGGCGGATCACGCGCGAGTTCAACGCGCTGGTCGATGTGCAAGGGCTCGAACATGTCACGACCGTGATGGCGCGCGGGCGCGGCCTTATCTTTTTCACCGGGCATTTCGGCAATTGGGAGATCTTCACGCTGGCGTGCGGTGTGCAGAAATATCCCTTCGCGGGCGTGGCGCGGCCGCATGCAAATGAATGGATTTACCGCCATGTGGTGCGCGCGCGCTGTGCGACGGGGATCGAGATTCTCGACAAAAAAGGCATTCTGCGCGATCTCCTGGCGCGCCTGCGGGCCGGCCGGATGGTCGGCTTTGTCGGCGATCAGTATGCCGGCTCGGGCGGTGTGTATGTCAACTTTTTCGGGCGGCCGGCCTCGACCATTGCCACCATGGCGGTCATTGCGCGCAAGACTGGCGCGGCCATCGTGCCCGCCTTTGATCACCTATTGCCGGACGGCACGCATCAGCCGGTCGTGCATCCGCCCCTGTGGGTGGCCGAAACTGACGATGCCGACAAGGATGTCTTCGATGCGACGCAGCAACTGATGACGCTCTTGGAAATGCAAATCAGGGCGGAGCCCGCACGCTATCTGTGGGCGCACCGCAAATGGCGCGCGCGGCGGATGACCACGATTTGAGATTTGAGATTGAAGAGAAGATCCTAATTCGTGCGCCGAACTGGCTGGGCGACAATGTGCTGGCCTTGCCGGCCGTCGCCGCGTTGTGCCACATGCGCCCGGCGGCGCGTGTGACCATGCTGGTGCGCGACACGATGGCCGATTTCTGGCGGATGACGCCGGCGCACGACGTGATCCCGTTTCGCGTGCGGCGCGGGCCAGCCGGATTGGCCGATCGCTGGCGACTCGCGCGTGATCTGCGCCAGCGTGATTTCACCCGCGCGCTGGTATTGCCGAATTCATTCGACTCGGCATTGGTGCCGTGGCTGGCACGCATTCCCCAACGCGTCGGCTGGGCCAGCGATGCGCGCGGCGTTTTGCTGACGCAGCGCGTGCCGCGCCCGGAGCACCGGCGCGGGCAGAATCAATCATTGGGCTATGTGTACCTGATCGAACAATTTCTGGGCGAACGGGTGACTGACAGCCATGCCGGTGGATTGAACATCGAACCGACGGTCATTGGTGCCGTGCAGGCCCGGCGGGCCGCGTTGCCGGCGTTGCTGCTTGGCTTGAACCCGGGTGCGACGTATGGTGCGGCGAAATGCTGGTTGCCGGAACGCTTTGCGGAAGTGGCGATGCGGGCGCATGCGGAACAGGGCGCCGGCGTGCTTATTGTCGGCGGGCCGGGCGATGCGCGCGTGTGCGCCGGGGTTGCGCACATGATCGCGCGGCACGCGCCGGACGCGGCGACGTGGTGCCTGAACGTGGCCGGGCAGACAAACATATGCGAACTGGCGGCGTGGCTGCGGCAGTGTTTTTGTGTTGTGACCAACGATACTGGCGGCATGCATCTGGCGGCCGTGGCGGGCACGCGTGTGGTGGCGGTATTTGGCCCGACTGACTGGCGCGAGACCGCGCCGCTGGGCGAGGGCCATGTGCTGGTGCGCGGCGCCGCGGACTGCGCGCCGTGCTGCAAGCGCGAGTGCGCGACCGACCATCGCTGCATGACCGCCGTGACGGTCGCGCAAGTGTGGCAGGCAGTGCAGGGCATGCTGCCGTAGCCCAGATTCGGCGGTGCCAACACCACAACAAAGGCACCACCAGCAAACACGACGATCGCAATCGCGCACACGGGTTGGGTGGGTGTGCTGAGACACCCACGATCCCGCGCTAAAGTGATTCAGGGAATGCGAATATCCAATATCCAACAAGGAATAACCAATGATAAAGTTCTGCGCAGATACTTCGCATTTGGATATTGAGTGTTCGATATTGGACATTCATCATCTCTTCTGCCAGACCCCCACGACCTCGCGTCGTGGGTGAATGAGATTGAGTAAAAACGAGACAGCACAAACAAATCGCCGGATCAGGTCCGTTGCGGCGGTGAATCGCACGGCGTTGTGTGCAATGAGAAATCCCGGTGCATGCACATGCACCACGAAATGGTCGGAAAATCACTAAAAAAAAGAGAAGCCCCACCGAAGTGGGGCTTCTTGTACGTCGCTTTTGTGGTCAGAAGCTGATCAAAAGATCGCCGCTGATTTCAACGAGTTCCGTATTCACAATCAGTATCTCCTCGCGCTGCGGAAACACAATCGAATTGGTAGGTCCCTCTCCGCGTCACTAGTAACGTGCGATTCGTATCGACCTGGTTTCGTTAGTATGAATCAAAGAACAAAATCAGAGAATCGTTGCCGTTCAGTCACCGCGTTACCCTGCCAACGCAACCAGTGGTTCCATTTGCGTGTGGATTAGCTGCATGGCAATCAACGGATTGCCGGTATCTATTGCTTGACACCACGTGGGCCGCTCGCGGCATATGACGCTGTCACATCACCTCCTTAACTGCCAACTTAAAAGCAACCTGCGGTGTTTTTGCCTAATCCAATGGCTCGTAACAAACAGTCATTTCAAAAGAGCTGAAGCAGTATAGCAAAAAGATGTTGATTTGTCAAGTTTTTTCATAAATGGTTCATAAACGAAAAACAAGATATTGCAATGCAAATAGTTATGATTTATTTTCAAGGCACAAAGGAGAGCATGGAATGGCCTTCAGCCGTGGCCGGCGTGGCGACACCCAGCGCCGCGCAAGCGGTGGCGCCGATGTCGGCGAAGGTTGAACGCAGCCCCAAGTCGCGTGCGGGCAGCGCAGATGCATACATCAAAACGGGGATGGTTTCGCGGGTGTGATCCGTGCCGGGGAAAGTCGGGTCGAGGCCGTGGTCGGCGCAAAGCAGCAGCAGATCATCGGCGCGCAGGCACGGCAGCAGTGCGGCCAGTTGGGCATCGAAGGCCTGCAGGCAGTGCGCGTAACCGAGCGGGTCGCGGCGATGGCCGTAGATCATGTCAAACTCGACCAGGTTGACGAAAATCACGCCGCGCGGAAAGGTGGCCAGTTGCTCGCCCAGCACGGTCATGCCCTCGGCGTTGGACTTGGTGCGCAGGGTGGCGGTGAT
>JAPLST010000189.1:9692-13530 GCA_026398485.1 bacterium | reverse complement strand
CCGCGTTCCCTTCGGCGCTGCCGCCGCGCCGCGTGCAGCGCGGAAGGGAGCGCGGGTCGCCTGACCCGCTGAAGGTCTAGCCGAACGCCCGTTCGGCTCGCTGCACTGCGCCGCACTGCACTGGCGGGATGCGGTGATCCCGCCTACCCTCAGCGGCACCGGCGTGCCGCGTTCCCTTCGGCAGCCGGCTGGAGGCAAGGCATTCGGTGGAAGGCACCGCGCCCGGAACCGCCGCCAACTTCCGCACCTCTGCCACCATACATTCTCGTGCCGCACGAGAATGTAGTAATGTGCTGCGCGCCGCACGCCGTGCGGCGGCTACGGGCAGAAACACATGCCGCACGCAATAACGCGCCCGTGATACAGCCTCTGCAACCATAAATTCTCGCGCCGCGCGAGAATTTCCTTAATGGTCACACTTGCGCCAGGATGACCACATAATTCTTATGGTACTTCTTCGCGCATTTCGGGCACGTCGTGTAATAAAAATAGAGTTTCTGGAGGTTCCGCCCTTGGCCCTGGACATGAGCAATCATCGCCGCAATCCAATGCCGCATGTTGCGATACGGGCCTTCAAACACCTTGGTGAGATACGTGCCCGACAAGGTGGCCATGTGCGCGCCCGGCACCGCCTTTGCGATCGCAAGGTACACATCCGCGCCCCAGAGCGAATTCTCGTCGGCCAGCACGATCATCTCGGCGGGGACGGCCCCGGCGGCCTCGATCACCGCCATGCTCCGCTGCATCACGGCCCCGAAATTCAGCGGGATGTGCAGGAAGCTGCGCACGCGCTCTTGGAGAAACAACTTCTTGTCCCACATGATCACCGCGTCGTCCCAGGGCCGCGGATCAAACTCGGGGCAACATTCACTGGAAGAATGATCCACATGGTTCTGAGCCGTGTTTTCATCTGTCTTACTATATGCTGGAGTGATTGCGTTCATTAATTATTTTGCTGCGAAAGAATTTAGCGGCTACGGGCAGAAACGCGCGCGGCGCGGCGAAGGAGAGATTTTGTGAAAGGATGCATGCAGAAATTGCCGGCGCGCGGCGAGCATTGCCACGCCGACCGCCATCACCATGCAGGGTTCCGGCGTGGTTGTCGCCGCGGCCGTCACGCCCGATGAGTAATACGCGTTGTTTTCAGAATACAACTTGTAATCATAAGTGGTATTGGGGTTCAAGCTGGAATTTTCGTAGGCGGTGCCATCGCTGCTGTACACAACAACGCTGTTGCCGATATTCGTGCCAACGGCATAGGGCGTGCCTTGGGTTGGCTCCGTCCATGTTTCATCCCTCTTTTTGCGGATGACCAGCACCCGGTGATTGTACGCGTCTTTTGACCAGAACAAGTCAATCTCGCTGGATGAAATGGGATCCGCGACCTGGTTGGTCGGGTTGAGATCCTTGACCGTAAAGTAATAAAACGCCGTGTTGGTGATGACAAAACTATTAGTGAGTTCAATCGGGTTTTCAGAATCGTGTATCGCACTCCCCATGACAGTTGCAGTGCAGACCTCGCCGGTAATTGTCAACAATGCAGCCGCACCGTATTCTGCGATGTACATTACACTATAAGGATTTACAAAATTGGTTGGCGTCTGATCGAGCGTCGACAAGGTCAGATAATGCACATTGCTTTTAAGGCTGTGCTCGTACATATGGTCATGGCCATTAAAACACAAGTTGACCTTGTATTTTTCAAACTCGGGCACGTAGTAATTTGCTAGATTGACCGACATTGACTGGTTATTGCCCGATGTGTAAATGGTATTGTGCAATATCACGATCTTCCACGGCTTGCTGGTGCGGGCAAGATCATTCGTCACCCAGGTGAATTGCGGCGAACCGGGTAGATAAGCATAGGGAAAGGCGTTGTTGATTTCACAGACCGTAATGTGGGCGATGCCACAATCAAAAGAATAGATATGCCCAGCGACCGGCCCGTTGGTTGGAAAGGAAAACGCTTCATCGTAGCCAGGTGACAACAAACCTGTAGTTTTATTATATTCATGATTGCCCAGCGTAATGTAGGATGGACTCTTGGCCAGCAGCGGCGCGCCATTGGTAAAAAACACTTGCCACGCATCACCGAGTAGCGGCTCGCCATCTGTGACTATGTCACCCAGCAATAAAAATGCGCTCGGCCGGTTTGACGCTTGCCAATCACAAAACTTACGATATCGTGGATAAATTTTCCAGCCGTAGTTACCCAAGCTTGCATCGCCTTGCACGGCAAATGTGACCTGGGCATTGTAGTCCGTGGCGGCGGGAAAGGTGCGAAAAGAGCTGCCGTTGGTGGCGCCGCCACAAATAACCCGATAGAGGTAATCGCAGTTGGCGTCCAGGTTCTCCAGCGTGATGCAGTGGACAATGCCCGTCTGACCGCTAAAGGTATTGGTGGTCACGTGATCCGCGGCGCTGCTGAGCTCATAGCCAGTTTTGCCATATTCAACACGGCCGGCCGCATAGCCGACGCCGCCGGCCGTGTTGGTGTTGTTCCACCACATGATCGTGACTGCCGCGGTCGTCATGTTCTGCAAATACGGGGTGCGCCAGAACGACAGACGTGACTGGCTTGATGGATCGTCCGGCGCCGTAGTTGCCTGGGCGGTCACGCCCGCTGAATAATAATCATACGTTGTGGAATAGAATTTGTACGCATAGGTGGTGCCGGGACTCAAACTGGTATTTGCGTAGGCGGTGCCGCTGCCGTTGTAAACAACAAGCCCACTGCCGATCGTTGCGCCCGCCGTGTAGGGCGTGCCTTGGGTTGGCTCCGTCCATATTTCCGTGCTTTTCCTGCGCACGATCATGACATTGTGATTTTGCGCATTCTTTGACCATGCCACATCAATCTGATTGGACGGGTTCGCGCTGTTGGGCGCCGCGGTTTGGCTTGAAGGATCGTACACCGGCGTGGTGGATGCCTGGGCAGTCACACCCGCGGAGTAGTAACTATTCGTTTCAGAATAAAACTTGTAGTCGTAGGTGGTCGTGGGACTCAAGCCGGAGTCTGTGTAGGCGACGCCATTGCCATTATAGACCACCACGCCGCTGCCGATCGTTGCACCCGCCGTGTAGGGTGTGCCGGGTGCCGGCTCCGTCCATGCTTCCGTGCTTTTCTTGCGCACGACCATGACATTGTGGTTTTGTGCATTTCTGGACCACGCCACATCTATCTGGCTGAAGGGGTTCGCGCTGCTGGTCACCGCGGACTGGTTTGATGGATCAGCAATAATCAGTACGGCCGTGGTTGCCTGGGCCGTCACGCCCAGGGAGTAATAACTGTTCGACACAGAATAGAACTTGTAATCGTAGGTTGTGCTGGAATTCAAGCCGGTGTTGGTGCAGGCGCCGCCGTTGCCGTTACAGACCACCACGCCGCTGCCCAGCGTCGCGCCCACCGCGTAGGACGTGCCAGGTGCCGGCTCGGTCCATGGTTCACTGCTCTTTTTGCGCACGATCATGACCGGCTGCCCTTGCGCATTGGCAGACCATGCCAAAGCAATCTCGTTAAAGGGATTCGCGCTGTTGGTCACGGCGGACTGGTTGGACGGGTTGGGCACGCCGGATGCCGTGAAATAGGAAGTGTTGGAAATGACAAAGCTGTCGATGCTCGCAAGGCTTGAATCCTTGATTGTGACGGTGCAGACCCCGTTGGTAATGGCAAGGATTGCTGCCGCAGTGCAATTGTAATTGTTGCTTATACTGTACGGATTTAGACCACCGTTCTTAGTGTCTTCCTTATACGAGGTTACGGTCACATAATGCACATTGCTTTTAAGGCTGTGTTCGTACATGCGATCATGACCATTGAGCAACACGTTGACCTGGT
>JAPLST010000189.1:0-9624 GCA_026398485.1 bacterium | reverse complement strand
GCGGGCCAGATCATTCGTGACCCAGGTGAATTGCACTAGGTCCGGCGTTGTTAGAAAATCGGATTGCATCTCGATGACGGTGACATGGGCCATGCCGCAATCGAAAGAATAGGTGTGATCCGGCCCGTTGGTCGGAAAGGAAAACGCGGTGTCGTAGCCGGATGCCAATGAACCTGTATAATATTCGGCGTTGCCCGGCGTAATGTACGTTGGAGTATTCGTCATCAATGCCGCGCCACTGGCAAAAAATGCATCCCACGCATTGCTGACCAGCGCTTCGCCATAGGGGGCAATGTCGCCCAGCAGCAGCAACGCATTCGGGCGCAAGGTCGCCTGCGCATTGCAAAGCGCGCGGAACTTCGACTCAGCTCGGTAGCTATTTATGTCGCCTTGCACGGCAAACGTGACCGGCGTCGTGGTGTCCGTGGCGGCGGGATAGGTGCGAAACGCGCCGCTGTTGGTGGCGCCGCCACAAATGACCCGATAGAGGTAGTTGGTGTTGGCGGCCAAATTCTCCAGCGTGATGCGGTGGACAATGCCCGTCAGCCCGTTGAAGGTATTGGTGGTCACCTGATCCGCGGCGTTGCTGAAGTCATAGCCGTTGGTGCCATACTCAATCCAGCCGGGCTCGCCGTCAATCTGTCCGACTGCATTGGTGGAGCTCCACCACATGATCGTGACGGCCGTCGGCTGCATGTTCTGCAAATAGGGCGTGCGCCAAAATGCAGCGTGCAACTGCATCGCCGCACACAAAGGACAGATGAATAATACGTATCGATACAGTTTCATGCCTGTTTTATTATAGTAAAAGCACCGCAGTTTGGCAAGCCGGACGGGGTTCCCAATTCCGGCGGTGCAAACACAGAAGCAAAGGCAACGCCGGTAAACACACCGGCATTATTTCCCAATATCTGCGTCGGAGACCCCCACGACCTTGCGTCGTGGGTGAATAAGATTGAGCAAAAGAACGCCGCCCTCATTCCAACCTCTGCTTCCACCAACTCCGCCACCGGTGCATGCGCGTCAACGTAGTGCGCACTTGCCTGCACACCAAGTGGTTACGCATCTGAAGTAGGGCAGGCTACCCAGCCTGCCATTGCTGCACCTCCTGGTTTTGCAACGGGGCGGATTATCGTGCCGAGGAGCAGAGATGGCAGGCTGGGTAGCCTGCCCTACTCGGCTGGATCATTTCATGGGACGGGGCCCGACAAGTCGCCAACTATCACAGGTGACTGCATGGCTCTTCCGCTCTAAAGTTGAATAGTTGCTCATAAATACGGCTCTTCCAGGATTTTCTTGGGAAAATGTAGCGGGGTGGCGGGAGCGAACCCTGAACCCCACTCCAAATGCGGCACACGACCAGCAGTGCAAAAGGCGCGCCACTAGAGGGCGGGCACTCGTGCGGTGCTCTGATCCCCCTTTCGGCAAAATCCCTCCCCCGCCAAGCCGGGTACTCTACCGCCGCTGGCGGTACGGCGCAGACGCCGCCAGGGAGAGTGGGGGTGACGCACGCCGCGTGCGTCGGGGGATTTCGCTGTTGCTGCAATCCCCCATTGCTAAAGGGGGTGCCACGCGCCGCACGTGGTGGGGGATTTTGCCGCCGCTGCTTTTCCTCCACCGATTACCGAATACCGATTACTGAATACCGAACTGCCCGGCTGCCACGCCACACGCCCAAACTGCGTCTTCGCCCCGCCAGCAGGTGCATTGCGCTTTTCCACTCCTTGGGAAATCAGTCAAAATTTACACGGAAATCCTGGAAGAGGCAAATGGTTTTGCTGGCGACGCCATGCCGCATCCGGCAGGCATGTCAATACACCCTTGTGCCATTCGGACCGGACCGCAACACACAATTGCATTTGTGATTTAGTTCATGCCAGACGTGTAGAGTTTCTCAATTCGGCTGAGTTTGACATTCAGCATGTGCTGGCGCGTGGGCGTAGTGGGCGGTGGCATGTCGCGGCGCACTTCCGATAAGAGTGTGTTTAGTGACATGCCCTGTCTGCGCTTCTGGGCAATTTGCTCTGCCTCGGTTGGCACGCGCCGTTTTTGCCATGTGCCCGAATCAATCTCGGCTATGACGCATTTCGCGTGGTTGGCATTAGCAACACCCAATGTATAGGTATGTATATCCAAAGCGAGGAATTCTGTGAATGTCTTTCGTGCATTGCTTGGATCATTGGCGTTTACATACAAATTGCCAAGCTGAAACAGAGTGTTTGGTTTGGCAAAGGGAGCTGCTTGATCTGCGATTGTCAAAGCTTTCATCGCGGCATCAATTGCTGCGGTGTAATTACCTTGGGCGCTATATACATCCATCTTAAATGATAATTGTTGATACATATAATTGCTGTTTTTCACTGTAGCCTCAATTGATGTCATTGCAAGTTCTGACAAGCACGCATCATAATCTCCCATGAGCATGGAAGCGGTAACACAAGCAAGCATCGCCTGAATGCGTTGCTGTGCCGTAGTAGCCCTCGTGAAGGCAATAAGCGCCGCAAAATGTTGCCCGTAATATTCTTCACGACCACCAAATTCATACATGATGTCACGACAGACATTGAAGTCAGCTTTGCTTAGCAGATTGCTTAATGCAGTGAAATCGATATTTTCTTCCTCTTGTGTTTTTACGGCGAGAAAAAGATCAGCATAGGCTGCAAACTCCACGAGCATCCCGCCAATAATATTTGACGCAGCAATGGTATCGGTCAAATGAGCACTGCTGGCGCGCGTGCTTTGCCCGTCATTGGCAGAGTTGGAGAGGACCTGGGTTTCGACATGCAGTGCGGCTGGCTCAAGCGACGAGCGCGAGCAGCCAATGAATGTTGCCATTAGCAATGTTGTCATAATCACTAATGATATTCGCATCATTGCAGCCCCTGCTTGTTCAATTGAGACTCACGCACTTGTTCACGCACATAGCGGCCCAGAGCTTTGCCGACAAGTCCTTTCTTCATTCCTTCGGAGCTCCATTTGAATGCGTCACGCCGTGCTTGGCTTCCTTGGAATACCGTGTTATAGTCGCTTTCCATTGCGCCAAGCTCGGCAAGTGCAGCCGTGGGATCGGTGTAGCCCTTCACGCAGGCTGCGGTAAACCTCACGCGCAGGTCATATTCCGGACTGGCCGCAATGAGTTCTTGTTTTCGGTACTGCGCAATCAGCCGGCTGCAAGCATTGGCATACTCGCCCGCCAGGCCTTCATCCTGCAAATCCATCAAAGGAAACGTGATGCCGGCCAAGGCCTGACTGAACCAACGCAGATCCTTCATTGTGCTGTCCGGCGATTTCGGTAAGATCACATAGGTTGTCTGACACAAAACTCCATGCCGGCGAACCAAGACCAGTGTTGATGCGCTCCATGGCCATGGTGAAGAGCAAGGCGAGTTCGCCCGGCTGCAGCGCGCGCAAACGAATCGCATTTTTGTACTCGCACACAAAATCCCGAAAGTCTTTCAGGGGCAGGTTCATCAGATAGTTTGTGTGGGCCGCCGTCAGAACCATGTTTGTGTCATAGCCAAACCGGGCAGATTGTAGATTCAAGGCATCGCTAAACTCATCCGTCACTTTGGCAAGCTTGTCAACGGGTTGCTGCACCGCCGATGATGATGCTTTGCCTTCAGAATATGCCACGCGGTTGGTGCCATTTGTTGTTATGCCGGCAGCTTGCCGTGTAGGGGGTGTGCCGCGCCGCAGAACAATGTCGCCTGGATGCTTGCTCCCACACGAGCACAGGACGAGACACACAATGACAATCGAGCGTTGCATGGCTCATCTTCTTCCGGTAAGTTTGTCCAACACATATTGCGAGAGTTCTCGGTCACGCAATCCAGACGCCGCACCCTCAATGTGCCATTGCAGCGCCTGATAGCGCCTTCCGTGCTTGTCGTCCGGCCATGCGTTGGCAATGCTGCGCAGCCGCTGCAGGCATTTATCGAAATCATAGCGCGCGAGCGTCCACGCGGCAATGGCCTCGATTTGGCAGCGCGCTTCCGGCGTGATAGCTTTATTGTTGGCCTGGTCTTCAAGAAACCGGCAAAAAGACCTCGTCCGTTCGGCGTCACCGCGGTCGGAGACACCATATGCAGTCGCGGATAATACGGCAAGCTCCATGGCTATAGCTGACGCTTGTCCAGGGCTGAGTTGATCCGCAATGGCCTGGTAATCATTGAACACGGTATGCGCCATGGCAAGCGCACTGTCGTTGTCTTTGTCATAGGTGTAGCACGGGGCAAGACTAAAGAGTATGTCACTGTAGGTACCGAACGCGGTGCGCATGGTGTTCGTGGTCAAGCGTTGCATTGCCATGTCGCGCAGGAGGCGTATTTCAACGACATCACCCGTCAAGGGGTGTGCCTGTAGATACTTTCGCAAGAACTCCGCAAATTCCTCGTTGGTGAGCGCCGCCAATGCGTTGGTATACTGCACCAAGCCCTGCTGCGCGGCACCCGCCACGGTGACACACTGCAATCCAAGCGCGGTGTCAAACGCACTCATGGCCTTGACAACGCTGTCAACCGCGCAGCGATCCATCTCTGATGTTGCTGCTGCGCCAGTGCGCGCAATCACCTTGGCAGTATCGGTGATTGCGTGGACGCGACTGTGTACATTCGTTAGAGCCGGTGTGCCGCGCTGCGGGACATTGTCGCCGGGATGCTTGCTCCCGCACGAGCATATCACAAGACACAGGCTGATCATCAATGCTGCCAAACAAGCATTTGTATCATTCATACACATCGGCCGCTTCCTCATATCATCTCGGCGTCGTTAGTTCCCTGATTTGTTCAGGACTCATGTTCAGGAATTTAAGGGCATAGCCAAGCGCCGGTTTTCTTTGGGGGTTCTGCTCCCTGAACTTCCGTAGTGTTGCCACATGTGTATCAAACGTGTCGAGCAGCGTTGCGATTTCGTCCTCGGTGGCACATATTGTGCCATAGGCATTTCTCTTTTTAATCGCCAACAGACGAGCTTTCGCCGGCGCGGCATCCCCACCAGACAACATAATCTGTTGCGCGGCATAATAGTCGGCTAAGGTTGCACCAATCGGGCTGTCGGAATATGCCTGTGCCAACTGCACCAGTTTGCTTCGCAGTTCGTCATCGTCAAATATAGCAGCATGCTTGTTGAGAACAGCCAGACTGCGCTCCAGATATGCCGGGCGATCTTCCGCCGGCGTCGCCTGCAACGCACTCGCTATCTTTGCACATGCTGCTTTGGCGCGCGGTTGGTCATCTGGACCGCCAACCAGCATCAGATTGTCAGCATACAAACCGGCCGCATACTCGAGCATAGTAAGGCTGGATGATGTCTCCAAAAGATACTCCAACAACTGTTTCGCGACAAACGGCATCGTCATCTTGGCGCTGTTGGCAACCTGCCATATATCTTCTTCCGTCTTGCCGCGTACAAACTGCGCAACGTCAATGCTATTTGTCCTGAAATAGGTGGAATCATTGGCGGCGTCCGTCATGAGTGCGAGCATGTCATCGAACCTTCCCAGCGTGCCTTCCACGCGCTCCAGATGGGACGACGATTGTAAGCAATTGCTTTGTCTCTGCTGCACGGCGCGGGTGGAAGATCGCGTTACTGCTGCATCGTTATGATTTGTCGTCACGGGTGGCCGCGCCGCCGGTGTCGCGGGCCTACCGCATGAGGACAGCACAAGACACAATACCACCAGCGCCATCGAAATACTTCTCATACTATTTCTTCATAGTGGTTGAAGGTGCGGTGGCCAATTGTGACCGGCCCTGCGGTATATAGACGCGCAGTATGCGCTCGATGTCCTGGCGATGAAGCGTGGTTGGCTCGTCGGCAAGGAGCGCGTTGCACATTGCTTCGGCCCGCGCCGGGTCAACAAATGCCAGCATTTGTGCCAGTTGAAGCCTGGCAAAGACGGCATTGTTGTGGTTGTGTTCAATGGACTCGCTGTGGGCAGCGAAGGTGTTGTAGTAGTGTTCCGCCAAGGCATACTGTTTTGTGCGTTGGTAGACGTCGGCCAGGTAAAAAGCCGTGTTGGCGGCGGCGACCTGCGACGCGCCTTGCGCAACCCGATCCAGAACCGCTTTGTAGAAACTAATCGCCTGATCATAATACTTGGCGCGCGTGCCACTATCCGGCTCGTTTTTACCGAGCTTATCGTACGCGACGCCGGTCAAAAAGCAAAGATTATTCACGGCGTCCTGGTCTGTCTGAACCGCGAGCGCGTTCGTGCAGAGGTAAATGGCAGGCGAGAGTGCGCCTTTGTTTTTCATGATGAGATCATGGGCGATGTCGGCAATCTGGTCTTGCGGCAAGTGCTTGACGGCCGCGAGCAGTTCGCTGCCGTCGGGAATGCCGCCTTGCTTGATTTGCGCCAGCATGTTCAATGCATCACCGAACTGGTCAATCTTGGCTTGGACAGCATTGCTCTGCGCGGCGGTTTGCAGCTTACCGCCAATGCTATTTGGTGCTATGGTTGCCGGCACAGTTGACGCTGCGCCCGGATGTGCCCTGATGTTAGTGGTGGTTGGTGTCACGCCGCTGCCAGACCGCATTCTGCGATCGCAACTCGACAGCGCAAGGCAAAGCGCGGCAAGCGCAAGCGTTGCAGCAACGGTAGTGCCGCGCAGAGCAGTACCAGCGCAATCAATGCGCGCTGGTGATTTGGTGTTTTGAATCATCATATTGTGTTATTATTACGGCCTAACCATATCCGCATTTATTTAGTGCAATTCATATATGCGTCACGCTCATTTTCAACTATTCGCCGAGTTTCGGCGTTTAGATTGCATTTTAGCGCACAGCTGTAGTATTGATTCGCATCATCGAGGTGACCTTGGTTGGCCCTCATATGTGCCATTTCAATGTTTGCTTCAAAATAATGGCCATAGGACGTGTCCTTAAGATGCTCATTTCTGCGTAGTACGTCTTGAAGAATGCCATCAGCCTCATCAGTCCGGCTCCAATTTATAAGTATTCGCGACTTCTCTAGGTCATATGTTGAAAGATATCCCGGCTGTTCCGTTGTTGCACGTGCGCGCAATATCTCAATTACATCATAGGCTGAAGTGCGATTACCACAACGCAGCAAGAATGTTATGATTCGGGATCCTTGAAGCAGTGTACAGTAATAAGTGGCTTGCGTTAGCGTTGCCACATCATCATCCGACAGAGAATACTTAGGCAACGACAAGACAATATCATTTGTCTTCAATAATGCGTTTGCCTGCAATTGCGCAGCTATGCGCGATTCGAAATCTAAAATAAGTTTCTCTGCGTTTTCTTGCAAGTGACTTTTTGTTTGATTGAAACTATCTTTTTTGTTGTCTTGGGACGCCACGCTGGCTTTTGTTGCACTCACCACCGTCAAGTTCGACTGTGCCGGCTTGTGAATCTGACGCGGCTCCACACTGCGCGAACACTGGTTCGTCATTAACGCTAGTGTTGACAGCGTGGCTATGCTGCATCCAAAACGGAGTAGGTTCATTTTATGACTATTGTGTGATCTCATCCGTTGAAGACGCAGCTGATTTTATCCGACTGGATTGTTCTGCTGCCAGCAGCTTGTCCAATTCCTTGCCACGGGCGTCGAGTTGTGCGACCATGGCTTTCACTTTTTCATTCGCGTGTGTACGGAACTGGTCGGCGCGGCGCTGCAGTGCGACGCGGTACATGCGGAGGGTGTCTGGATCAAGCTTATCAAGGTATTGTTCGACGCGCTGGGCCGCGCAGGGCTCGCCGTCGCGCTTCATATATGGCCATGTTTCGCTGCGCATCTGGTCGCACCAATGCCTGGTCCAGCTCGCATAGTCGCCGGCGCGCGCCGCATACCAGACGCTGGCGAACTCGCGCGCGCCGCGCAACCAGAGATTGGTCATCAAGGCGGCATCGCCGGCGCGTTCGGCTGCGCACACATCGAGCTCAAATTGGATCCGTTTGTCATTGGCGCATTGCAGCCATTGCGCGATCTCGGCCACATTGCGCGTCGTCGCCGGAAAGCGCGCCGGCATGCGCCGCACCGCTGCCTGATACGCGCGCACCTCATCCTCCGTGGCGAAGGCAAACCATTCATAGACATCGCGCGGAATGTAGTGCGCATGCGAGTAGAATTCGATTGGCTGCATGTATTTGAAGCTGCGGATCCACCAAGCAAAGGCTTCGCGATACTCGCCGGCCATGGCAAACTCGGTGCCGCAGCGCGAATACGTCGATGCCTGGTAATAGGGCGCAGCCGTGAGGAGTTGCGCGAAAGCACGCGCCCGCGCGATGCCGGCAGGATGCAGTTGGGCAATGTATTGTTCGCGCAGATTGATCATGTCCTGCGACAATCCTGCATGCAGTTCAAACGCCTGCGCGCGAAATTCGCGTGACTGGCCGGGTGCATTCTCGGGCAGATACCCCAGCTCGAACAAAAGCAGGGCGAAGCGCCGGGCGTTGCCGCCACCACTGCCATCCTGCATGCGTTTGCGCGCACGCATGCCATAATCGTATGCCAAGGCGTAATTCGTGCTGTTGGGCCCCTCACCCGCCAGACGATAGGCACGGCAAAAAGCAGCTTCGAGCAGAAACTGGCCCGAGCAGCCATCGCGCCAGAATGCGCGTAGTGCCTTGGCGTCGAAGCGTTGCTCGATGAGCGTAAGCAGCGGCAAGGCCACTTGACAGTACCCATGATTGAGCTGGTATTCCGCGCGATTGAACAGCGCCGGCAGCGAGTCGCCCACGGAGGCACCCCACAGGCGCTTGCCTTGCATGACCAAATCCCACTCGCTGACGATGTTGGTGGCAACGTGCGTGGTGATGCGCAGCGCGCCGTCCGCGGCGGTATTGGTGTAGGCCGTGACCATGACATTGGTCTCGTCGGCGCGGGCAGTCGTGGCTAACAAAAATAGTGCGACGATGGTGGCTGGTGCAATGCAACCGGCAATAAATCCCCCGGCACCCGCAGCGTGCGCCACCCCAATCTCCCTTTCGTAAAGGGAGTACCCGGCTTGGCGGGGGAGGGATTTTGCCAAAGGGGGACATGTGCAGCATTCGCGGCGCGGAGACCGCTCCCGTTTTCTTGCTGAGCGAGGAACGCCGTTCCGCGGCTACATGCTTCGTTACCGACGTGCCAAACATTTATTCTCGATCTACATCGATCGCTGATTGCCGAATAATGTTGCTTTATAACATCTTTTCCGCGCGCGGAGCGCGTGGCGTACGTCTCTGCGTGTGACACCGAATACCGATCACCGATTACCGAATACTGCTTCCGCTTTGGTTTGTGCATGGCGGTGCTCATGGGGCAGCCTGGGCATGGGCGCGCGCGGCTTCCTTGGCGCTGATGATCGCGCGGATGCGCGCCATGTCGTCTTCTTTGGTCAGAAAGGGGAACAAGCGCGTCAGTAGTGTGCGCTCATTGGCGCACAAGGCCAGCGCGCTTTCGTTGCCTTGCACGGGCGGGATCAGCTCGAGCTGCGTGCCCAGCGCGTCGTAAAAGCCACACAGTTCAGGCTCGGTCGCTTCGCCCAGCCGATCTACATATAATGCAAACACGGGGTCATTCTCGACCAGTGCCGCATCAAGCGGATAGAGCGTCATGCACTCTTTGAGCGTGTCGAACCCATCGCGCGGCTTGCCGTTGTAAAACAAGGTCTTGGCGTA
>JAPLST010000307.1 GCA_026398485.1 bacterium | reverse complement strand
GGTGCAAAGTACCAATTCACCGCCAGGCACCTAGTAGGCACCTAGTAGAAGCTGCATGACGACCATGCCTGCCAGCGCGGCAAGGATCAGCACAATCAGCATTTTCAGCATGCGCCGCGCGCATGGCGCGGGCGCAAATGCCCATGGCGCGGGGGGCGGCGTGATGGTCAATCCTTGCGCTTCGAGTACGGTGCGGGCCCGGTCGTGCATGGCCTGCGGCACAAACACACCCCAGTACATGCCCGGCGCCGCCGCCGGCATCACCGGCATCGCCAGGCTCAAGCCGCTGATCGTGATTTGACGGCCAAAATGCGGAATCCGGGCCGCCTTCAGAATCTGGCAGACGTGATCATGCTCATACACTTTGGCGCTGTAGAATAGGGCGACAAACTCTTTGTCGGTTTGTGCGGATGCGTTCATGAAGGATGCTGCAAAGTAGCAAGCGCACTTATGTCACTTAATCCAGCAACTGGCCGGTGTAGGCGAAGTCCATGGCCAGGGCGGTCGCCAGCGCGGCCAGATCCATCAGGGCGGCTTGCTCATTGTCACGCACAAAGCGCAATTTCAACGCGGCCGAGCGTTCTTCAACTTTAGCCAGAATGGCGGCGGCATCTTCGCGGCGCAAGCCCGACCAGCGTGCCATGCGCGCCAAGAGCAGTTCGCGATGCAGCCGCACTGCCTTTGCCACGCCGGTCGCGCCGGGCACCGGCACGCGCGGAAACATTTCGCGCAGGCGGTCGTCCACATAGCCCTGTGCCGCGGTGCGGAAGCGTTCGGCGCGCTCACCGTAATGCTGCACCAGCAGGGTCGTGTTTTTCTCGAGCGGATTGAGCAGGTCGCCGGTGGTGCGCTGCGGCGTGCGCGCCGCGATGCGATGCATCAAGCGGCTGACATATTTCAGTTTCTTGAGCGCCGGCCAGAACCGGTATTTCCGCCGCCAGTTCGAGTGCGGCGTGAGCCAGATGGCGAAGGTCTCGGCAAAATCCTCGTCGGGATGCTTCTGGGCGTACGTCCGGCCATATTGGGCGGAAAAGATATGCTGGACGAATTCGCGACTGGCCGGCTGCGGTTTGAACACTTCGCGGTACGGCTTGTAAAACGAGCCAAAGACCTCAGCCCAATCGGGCCGTTCCCATAAGCGATAGGCATAATTGAAGGCGTGCGCGGCTTCGTGGCGCAAGAGCATCATAATCGTGCGCGCGTCCTCGACTTCACCGGTCTGCTCTTCCTCAATGCGCGTCAGGCGTTGATCCGCCAGATAAAAAGGAATGCCGATGATCGGCACTTCGTCCGGACAACCCCAGCTGTCGGTCAAATAACAGGCCGGCTTGAAACTCAGGCGTTTGCCCGCCAATTCGCGATAGAGGCGATGCACAAACAATTGCAGCGGTGACTCCGCGATTTGCAAGCCCAAGTCGCAGATGCGCGTGTTGAGCAGTTCGTAACGGACTGTCTCCCAGTTGTTAAAACGTAATGCGTGGCGTGCGTTCATCACTTATCGTTCATCGTTCGTAGTTGATCGTCGCAATGCCGAGGTGCCGCGCATGAAAGGCCAGGGCCTGCTGCACATGCTCATCCCAATACTGCCAGTTATGCACGCCGGGGAATTCGGCATATTCATGGGCAATGCCGCGCGCCGCAAGATGGGTGTGAAAGCGGCGATTGCTATCTATCAGGAAATCGTCCACACCGCAATCAATACGCAGGGCCGGCGCCGTGGTTGGGTCGAGGCGGTCGGCGAGGGCATAGACATCATCGTGGCCGCCGGCCGGATGCGCGCCGAAGATGTGCCGCCATTCGGGCGTTTCTTGCGGCGGTGCGTCCGAAGCCGCAACATCATAGGCGCCGGAATGCCCGTTGGCAGCCAGGAACAAAGCCGGGAATTTCAGCGCCAGTTTGAGCGCGCCATAGCCACCCATCGAGAGGCCGCCAATGACGCGGCCGCTGCGTTCCGCGCGGGTGGGGAAGGTGCGGTCAATGAACCCGATCAGGTCGTGGATGATATAGGATTCGTAGCGCGGCCCGTCGACGCTGTCACAATACCATGAGCGGCCAGCGTCCGGCATGACGACGATCAGTGGCAGATCCTGCGCATGGCGCTCGATCGCGGAGCGGCGGTGCCACGCGGTGTAGTCGTCCGACAAGCCGTGCAATAAATAGTAGACCGGCACGCGCCCGGTGATCTGCTCCGGCAGAATGATGTTCATGCCCGTCATTTTATTGAGGGCCGTGCTGAAATGGTGCAACGTGCAAAAGGCCATGGCGATAGGTCTAACGGTTAGGTGCTTTGCGTGTAGAGCACGGGCAGCAAGCGCTCGCCGGTGTGCAAGCTCAGCAGGGGATTGTCGCAGGTGCGGCCGAGCGTGCCGCAGAAGACGCCGCCGAAGACATACGGGCCCAGATGCACATAGCGCGTGGTGGTTGTCGCCGGCTTGTCCGGCTCTGGAAACAGTGCGGTGGGCAGGTCGACAAATTCCTGCACAATGAAGTCATGCGGCAGTGCGGCATCCAGGGCGTGCTGCCACGCGGCGTCAGTCATGAAGCGGCCTTGGTGAATGCCAAAACCGAGTTTGGAGACGCACGGTTTGATGACAAACAAATCGCGATGGGCGCGCACAAATGGCAGCAAATCAATGGACGCGCCGCGAAACAGTGCATGCTGCGGTTGCAGCGGCGCGGTCCACGGCACATGTTGGCGCACGGCCTGCACCAATTCGGCCGGCAGGGCGGCCTGGATGGCGGCATCGTGGAGCAACGCGAACAAGCGCTTGCTGAAGGCGATCTGCGAGCGTGGCGCGCCGACCATGCAGACGCGGCGGGCGCGGAATGCGGCCGTCACCGGTTGCAGCTCGTTGAGGTGCTCGGCATAATCGCCGCCCAGCATGCGCCGGTAAATCAACTGCACGGGCTGGCCGTCGAAGCACAGGGTCCTGCCGTCAAAGGCGGCTTGCGCGGGCGTGACCACGTGGGCCGCCAGGCCGCGCGCGTGGCAGGCCGATGCAATGGCGCTGAATTCCCAATGGGTCGCTTCGCCGGGCAAATCGAGAATGGCGATGGCCGGTTGCGCCGGCAGCGCTGCGGCGGCATGCGTTGCGCGAAACCGCTCGTAACACAACAGCAGCGTGTCCAGCACATGCGGCACCGCGCGGTCATAGTGCATGGCCTGCAGACCATACGCCGGCTGCGCGCCAAACACATCCATAAAGCTGGCGTGCAGTGCGTCAACATTGCTCATGCCCGAGCAGCCGTCGGTGTTCAATTCGATGAAGGTCACCGCGTCGCCATTCATGACCGCGTCAAAGCGCGCGCACGGAATGTTCATGCCATAACCCGAGTCCATCAGGACGAGTTCCCAAAATTCGCGCGGGAAGGCATAGTGCGCGTGCCACTGCGGTTGCGCGACCACAATGTCGGTGACCAATTCCGAGGCGCGCACGATGGCCTCGGCGGCGTGTTGCAGCCGGGCACGATCCGCCCTGGTCAGGATTGCCGGCGCCAATTCGGCCGAATAGGTCCAGCGGCCGTACTTGACGTTGCGCTCTTCCAAGAGCCGCGCGAGCGCGGCGTGGTCGCGCCGGATGCGGGTGGCCGGCACTGGCAGGTGGGCGGTAATTGTCATGATGCGTGCGCCGCAGGCGGCTCCTGCCAGTCCTGGCAGACGTGCGTGAATTCCTGCGCGGCGGCCACGGCGCTGAGGCGGCCCAGCAGGTGGTAGACCCGCTGGTGTTGTTGATTGCAAATGCATTCGGCCGGCTGTTGCGGCGGCTGCATGTCGCAATAGCGGTAAAAGGTCATGCCCTTGGCGTTCAAATTATCGAGTGCGCCGCGTTCGGTGTTGGCGCGAATGAAGGTGCCGACCACCGCGCCGCCGACCATGTACACGACCGGCTCGGAGACAAAGGTGTTGGTCACCGCGCGCGTCGGCACGGCTTCTTGGATCACCACGGCGTGGATCGGCTGGCGACCTTTGCCGACCGCCATTTTGTTGCGCTCTTTGCGGTTCATCTGCAAAATATCAGCGGGTGACTGCACGACCATGATGCCCATGCCATAGGTGCCGGTATCGCTCTTGATGAAGACATGCGGGGTATCGGTGAGGCCATACTCATGGTATTTGGTTTGCACCCGCGCGAGCACCGCGCTGACCACGGCCGCCACGCGCGCGCGGCCGGTGTCGGTCGCGAAGGTGCAGTCGGCGATCAACTCGGTCTCGACATCCAGCAACCATGGATCAAAGCCGATGTCGCGCGCCATGGCGTGCACCAGGGCCCGGTAGCACTGGAAAAACTGGGCCTTGCTGCGCTTGTGCCAGCCCAGGCACGGTGGCGGAATGACGCGTTGCCGCAGTCCTTCCAGCCACGCCAGCGGCCCGGCCGACAAATCATTGTTCAATAAAATCCAATCGAACGGCACGCCGTGCGCGTCCACCAGCATATCCTGCTCACGGCGGATGGGGCACAGCGGCAAGGCGACGCCGGCGTGGGTCACCAGTTCAAGCGGCGGCGGCGCCTCGTCTTCCGCCAGCGCGGCAATGGCGACCTCGAGCCCGGCGTTGGTCAGGATATCGCGCAAACTGTGCAGATGCGAGTTGTAATACGGGTTGCGCGAATGCGCCTCGGGTATGACCAGCACGCGCGTGTGCGGCTGCTGCCCAAAGCGGCGGGCCAGGAAGCGGCGCACTTCCTCGACGGCCGTCGCGCCACTGCGCTCGCACAAATTGTTGAACCCGGCCGGGAACAAGTTCAAATCAACGCAGGCGCATTTCACGCCCGCGTCGCGAATGTCGGCCGAGGCATAAAACGGCAGAATCACGGTGGCCGCCCGCGCGCTCAGCCATTGTTCGATGGCATCGCCGTGCCGGGCAATTATGTCGCTGATGTTTTCCATGTCAAGAGCCGTTCGATGGGCCAGGTGTTGGCTATGTCCGCCGCGCGGCACCATGCGCGCCGCGCACTATTCAGACCATTGTCAATGTTGTCAAACTCCGCGAGCGTGTGCGCATCGGTGTTGATGACCAAGGGCACGCCCGCGCGGCGGGCCTGTTCGGCGTGGGTCTCGTCCAAGTCAAGACGTTCGGGTGCCGCGTTGATCTCGAGCAGCACGTGGTGTGCGCGCGCCGCCGCGACCACCGCCGTGAAATCCAGCGCAAACGGCGCGCGCGTGCCGGCACGCCGCCCGGTCGGATGCGCCAGGCAGCGCACGGCCGGATGCTGCAGCGCGCGCACGATCCGCCGGGTCATCGCCGCCGCGTCCAGCTCCAGATGAAAATGCACGGTTGCCATCACAAAATCAAGTTGGGCCAGCACGTCGTCCGCCAAGTCCAGTGTGCCGTCGCGCAAGACGTCCACTTCAATGCCGCTGAGAATGCGGATGCCGGGCACTTCTGCACGCACCCGCGCCAGTTCGTCGAGCTGGCGCAGGACGGCCGTTTCATCCAGCCCATGTGCCACCGTCACGCTTTTCGAGTGATCCGTGATCGCCACATAGGCATAGCCGCGCGCCTGCGCCGCGCGCGCCATGGCGGCAATACTGGCCGTGCCATCGGAATACTTCGTGTGCAGATGCAGATCGCCCTGAAGGTCGGCGCGCGTGACCAGCACCGGCAGCGTGCCGTCCGCGGCGGCTTCAATCTCGCCGCGCTGTTCGCGCAACTCCGGCGGAATCCACGCCAGGTCGAGTGCCGCATAGACTTCCTCTTCCGTGGCGCCGGCAATGCTGGTCTCGTCGCGAAAGACGCCATACTCGCTGACTTTCAAGCCGCGTGCCTTGGCGCGGGCGCGGATTGCCACATTGTGCTCTTTCGAACCGGTGAAGTATTGCAGCGCGGCACCGAAACTGGCGTTGTCCACCACGCGCAGGTCAGTCTGGATTTTCTCCTGCACAATCACGCTGGCCTTGGTGTCGCCCTGCGCCAATACTTCCGCCACGGTGGGATAGTTGACAAAGGCCTGGATGATCGGCCGCGCGTCGCCGTGGGTCGTCACCAGAATATCCAGATCGCCGACCGTCTCGCGGCCGCGCCGATAGCTGCCGGCCGCCGCGAGTTGCTGGACGCCCGGCACGCCGCGC
>JAPLST010000178.1:3114-11982 GCA_026398485.1 bacterium | reverse complement strand
GCCGGTGCCGACGTTGGTGGGGCAGGCGGTCAAGTAGCCATAGCGCGCGGAATAGGCGTAGGCGAGGTGCTGTTCCAAGGCGCTGTCGAGGCGGTCCAGGACGTCCCATGTCTGGGCAAGGGCCAGGCCGGGCGCAAGGGCTTGGAGGCGCAGATGATCTTCCTCGATGATCATCAGCGCGAAGGACTGGTCGGGTGTCACCAGCAACGCCGCCGGCCCGTCTTGGGCGGCAAATTCGGGGCTGGCGAGATGGCGCTCGACCAGAAACTGGCGGTCAAGCGCGGACAAGGTTTGCAGCATCAGCAGGTGGGCGCCGGCCAGTTCCGGCACGGCGCGCGCGGCCGCCTGCACTTGTTCTATGACCTGCTCGCGTTGCTTGACCGTGGCCCGCAAGGGGAACGGCAGCGCGGCCAGGTTGCGCGCCAAGCGCACGCGCGAACTGACGGCAATCATCGGTGCATCACTGCGCGTGAGCAGCCAGGCGGGCTTGTGGGCGACCAGCGCGGCCATCATGGCGCGGCCTCCGCGCCGGTTTTGAGCCGGCGCAATTCGTCGCGCAGCGGGGCGCAGTCTTCATAGCGTTCTTCCGCCACGGCCTTGGCCAAGGCCAACTCCAATTCCGCAATGCGCAGCGGGGCGGCCTGGCCGCTGTGTGTGCCGGCCGGATGCTTCCCGACATGTTGCGGCGTTTTTTGCACCGAGCGCACGATGTCGCGCAGGGCGCGGTCAAACACGGTATAGCACTGCTGGCAGCCCAGGCGGCCCTGCTTGACGAGCTGGGCCAAGGTCAGGCCGCACAGCGGGCAGGACAAGGTTGGCGTGGCGGGCGCTTGCTCACCGCCGGCTTGCAGTGCCTGCAGGCCCTGGGTCAAGGCGCTCATGATATCGCTGAACGAGAAGGGCAGTTCGATGTTGATGCCTTTTTCCGACGCGCAGGCTTCGCACAGGTGGATTTTTTGCAGGGCGTTGTCGACCACTTCCGTGTAATGGATGGTCGCGTCTTTTTTCTTGCAAAGGGAGCAGCGCATGGTGGTCATCGGCCAGGGTCAGGCGTAAATCGGCGTGCCGGTTGTCTGGGTCAACTTCAGAAAATCCTCGCGCAACTGGTGCATGACCGGCCCGGGTGCGCCGCTGCCGATCACGCGCCCGTCTATTTTCGTGACCGGAATGACTTCCGCGGCCGTGCCGGTTAGAAAGCACTCTTCGGCGCAAAACAGGTCATGGCGGGTGAGCGTGTCTTCGCGGACCGGATACCCGCGCTGGCGGGCCAGTTCGAGCACCGTGTCGCGCGTGATGCCCTGCAGGGCGCCCATGCTGACGGGCGGCGTCAGCAGCACGCCGTGCTTGACAATGAAAATATTATCACCGGTGCATTCGGCCACAAAGCCAAAGCGGTTCAGCATCACGGCTTCCTCGCAGCCCGCGTTGATCGCCTCGATCTTGGCCAGGATATTATTGAGATAGTTGAGCGATTTCACGCGCGGGGGCACGGCTTCGGCGCCGGTGCGCTGGGTGGCCACCGTGACAATCGCCATGCCCTGCTGATACAGGGCCGGCGGATAGAGGGCGATCCGGTCGGCAATGATGATCAGCCCGGGGGTGGCGCAGGTGAAGGGATTCAAGCCAAGATTGCCTTCGCCGCGGGTGACCACCAAGCGCACATAGCCGTCGCGCAGGTCATTGCGGCGGATGGTGTCGAGCAGGAGTGCCTTGAGCTCGGGCAGCGGGCAGGGCAGGTGCAGCATGATGCTGTGCGCGGATTCGTGCAAGCGCTGCAAATGTTCGTCGCACTTGAAGACGCGCCCGTTGTAAAAGCGAATGCCCTCGAAGACGCCATCGCCATACAGCAGGCCGTGGTCAAAGACGGAGACGGTGGCTTCCGCGCGCGAACACATTTTCCCGTTGCAGTAAATCGTCATGAAAGTTCCGGGTGAGCATGAATAACCGCATCCACCGCCGCGGCGGGCTGCAACGTGCCGTCGGCGAGGCGCCAGCGCACGTGGCCGCAGGCGGCCAAGTCGGGATCGTGCGTGACCAGGATCAGCGCAAAATCCCATTGTTGCTGGACGTCGAGCAAGACGCGAAAGACGGCCGTGCTGTTGGCCTTGTCCAGATTGCCGGTGGGCTCGTCGGCAAAAACGATGCGCGGCTGGTTCATTAGCGCGCGGGCGATGGCGACGCGTTGCTGCTCGCCGCCGGAGAGTTGATTGGGATAATGGGCCGCGCGCGCCGCCAGGCCGACGGCATCCAGCAGGCCGCGCGCATGTTCGCGCGCGGCGCGCGAGACCTGCCGCGCCACCATGCTGGGCAGCAACACATTTTCAAGCGCAGTCATTTCCGGCATCAAATGGTAAAATTGAAAAACAAAGCCAAAGGCGGCGTTGCGCACGCGCGCCCGGGCCGCATCCGGCATGCTGTACAGATCCTGGCTGTCAAAGAACACGCTGCCGCGGCTGGGACGATCGAGCCCCGCCAAAATGTGCAGCAACGTGCTCTTGCCGGCGCCGGAGGCGCCGGCAATCGTCACAATACTCCGCGCCGCAAACGCGCCGGTCACGCCGTTCAGCACGGTCAAGGTATCGGCGCCGCTGGTGTACTGCTTGACCAGCGCATCGGCGCGCAACAAGGCGACTGGCGGCGTCATGGGCCGGGCACCTCGATCGTGCCCGCAAATACTTCGACGGCCGGGCCGGTCATCCAGACCGGGCCGTTTTGATCGGGCCACGCAATCGTCAAGGTGCCGCCCTCGAGCGTAATGTCAACGGGGCTGTCCAGCAGGTCATTCAAAATACCGGCAACTGCCGTGCCACACGCGCCGGTGCCGCATGCCAGGGTAATGCCCGAACCGCGTTCCCAGACGCGCATCCGGGCATGTCCGCGATCCACGACTTGGGCGAACTCGACATTGGTCTGGCGCGGGAACAACGCCAGGGCTTCGACTTTTCGGCCGACGTCCGCCAGCGGCACCGCCGCCACGTCCGGCACAAAAAAGACGGTGTGCGGATTGCCCATCGACACGCACGTCATCGGCGGCAAGGCATAATCACTCTCGATCACCGGCGGCGCGACGCCGATCACGCGGCCGCTATAGCCCTGCACGGGGATTTCGGCCGCCAACAGGCGCGGCGCGCCCATGTTGACCCGCACCTGCTCGCCCGCGATAGTGCGCGCAGCACCGAATGCCATTGCCGCACATCTCCACTTCACTGCCGTCCTGATTGTAAATGGCCATGCGCGCAGCCGCGGTGCGGCTGGGGTACAA
Source organism: bacterium (assembly GCA_026398485.1). Lineage (GTDB taxonomy): Bacteria > Auribacterota > UBA3054 > UBA3054 > JAPLST01 > JAPLST01. The sequence goes on along the minus strand of JAPLST010000178.1, from coordinate 8,720 downwards.
GAGCAGCAACTGATCCCCGCCCACGCCGAAATGACGATTAAGCAGGAATGCGGCCTGGGCCGGGCTGGGCTGCCACGCGCGCAACGCATCGAGGGCGTTGATGACCACGAAGTCGTTGCCACAGCCGTGCATTTTGGTGAAATTCAGGGTCATGGGCGGCGGTCACGGGCGGCGCGGATGATGCGCGTGACAAACGCGGCGCTGAGCGGTTTGGGCAGTGCAAACGTCTTCTGCGGCTTGAGCGGCGGCACCGGCGGGCAGGGCGCGGCGACGGCCTGCTCGAGAATGGTCAACACTTCCTTGGCCATGCTGCGGTGGTTGCGCTCGGCGCGCTGCCGCAAGGATGCGTGCAACGGCGGCGGCAGGTCTTTGATCAGCAGGGCAGCCATGCTCGTTCCTTGATGGGGTTATCGGCGTGTGTTACCATAAGTATACCATTTGGGTAGTTTGGGCGCCATGGCGCGTCGCACCCAGATCCGGCGGTGCGAACACCGTAGCGAAGGCAACGCCAGTAAACACGCCGAACACACGCATGCATGCGGGTTGGACAGGTGGGTGCGCAGAGACCCCCGCGACCTTGCGTCGTGGGTGAATAAGATTGAGTAAAAAGATGCGCCGGCGTTCTTTTCCCAATCTCTGCGTCCACCGATCCCGCCAACGGCGGTGATCGGTGGGGCGCAACAACACATACCAACCGCTGGATCTTGGTCACAGGCCCAGCTCCGCGGCGAGCAGGTCGTCAATGGTTTCACGCCGGCGCACGACGCGCGCCTGGTCGCCCTGCACCATCACTTCGGCGGCGCGCGGGCGCGTGTTGTAATTCGAGGCCATGGCGAAGCCATACGCGCCGGCGCTGCGCACGACCAGGTAATCGCCGGGCTCGAGCGGCGGCAGCGCGCGCGCCAAGCCCAGAAAATCGCCCGATTCACAAATCGGCCCGACCACGTCCACCACCTGCGCCGCGCCCGCGCGCGGCACGGCCGGCAGAATCGCGTGATACGCCTCGTACAAGGCCGGGCGGATCAAATCATTCATGCCGGCATCCACAATCACAAAGCGCTTGCTCGCGGTCGTCTTGAGATACTGCACTTGCGTGACCAGCACCCCGGCGTTGCCCACCATGAAACGGCCCGGCTCGAACAGCACATGCGCCGGCAGCGTGCGCAGGACGGGCACGACGGCCGCGGCGAATTCATCGGCGGTCGGCGGGGTTTCATCGTGGTAGATGATGCCCATGCCGCCGCCCACGTCCACGTACTCGAGCGCGACACCCGCCGCGCGCAGCTCGTTGACAAACGCGGCCAGCAGGGTGATCGCCGCAACAAAGGGCGCTGTGGTCGTGATTTGCGAGCCAATGTGCATTTGCACGCCGACCGCCCGCGCATGCCGCAAATTCTTCGCCGCCAGATACAGCGCGCGTGCCGCCGTGAACGGCAGGCCAAACTTGTTTTCGCTCTTGCCCGTGGTGATGTAATGATGCGTGTGCGCATCCACATCCGGATTGACCCGGATGCAAAAGCGCGCGACCGTGTCATGGGCGGCCGCGATGGCATTGATCCGCAGCAGTTCCTCTTCCGACTCGATGGTGAAGAACAAAATATTGTGGCGCAAGGCGAAGGCGATCTCCTCGGCCGTCTTGCCGACGCCGGCGAAGACGATCCGGGCCGGGTCGCCACCCGCCTTCAGCACCCGGTGCAGCTCGCCGGCCGAGACAATGTCGAAGCCCGCGCCCAGTTCGGCAAAGGTGCGCAACACCGCCAGATTGCTGTTGGCCTTGACGGCGTAACAGATGGTGTGCGCGACCGGCGCCAGCGCCCGGTCCAGGCGCTGAAAATGGTCGGCCAGCGTGCCCGCGCTGTAGACATAGAGCGGCGTGCCGTACTGCTGCGCGAGCGCGCGCAGCGGCAGGTCCTCACAATACACTTCCCCGTGTTTGGTGGCGTAGCGGTCCATGGTAATTTCTTTCGCGGCGAAATAAATTAAGGTTCAGGCAAACCCGCGAATGATCGTGTCCTGAATGGCAAACAATTCCGCGCAGCCTTTTTGCGCCAGTTCCAGCATGGCGGCCAATTGCGCGGGCGCAAACGGCTGCTCTTCGGCCGTGCCCTGCATTTCGACAAAGGCGCCGCTGTCGGTCATGACCACATTGAAGTCAACGGCGGCGCTGCTGTCCTCGCTATAATCAAGATCCAGCAAAGCGCGGTCGCCGACCATGCCGACGGACACGGCCGCCACTCGCCGCAGCAACGGCGATTTGCGCAGGATGCGCCGCTGCACCAGGCGTTGCAGGGCCAGGTGCAGCGCCAGGTACCCGCCCGTCACGGCGGCTGTGCGCGTGCCGCCATCGGCCTCGATCACATCGCAGTCGATCCAGATGGTATTGTCGCCGACATCCTTCAAGGTGACGGCGGCGCGCAAGGCGCGGCCAATCAGGCGTTGAATTTCCTGGGTGCGCCCGGTGACTTTTCCGGCCGTCGCCTCGCGCATCTTGCGGCCGCCGCCGGCATAGGGCAGCAGGCTGTATTCGGCCGTCACCCAGCCGGTGCGCTCTTTTTCGTCCATCATCCAGCGCGGCAATTTTTGCTCGAGCGACGCGACGCAAATCACGCGCGTGCGGCCGCATTCAATCAGCACGCTGCCGAGTGCGCTGGGAATGTAGTCCGGCGTGATCGTCACCGCGCGCAATTGGTCGGGCTTGCGCCCGCCGGCACGCAACGTCAGTTTGTCAAGCTCCTTGAATGAAGAATCAGTCATGCGGTGTGGTTTCTCCCGGATGCAATACCATTATGAACCGCCAGTGCGGCGGCGAAGAGCGCATTCATGGCCGCCACCGGCCCAGCCAGCGCTGCAGCTCAACCAAGCCGCTGGTCGTGCGTGGCCGCGCAAAGCGGGCGGCCAGATCGAGTAATTCGTCGACTTCCGCCATGTGCTGCGCATAATCAAAGGTGCGCAGCTCAGCGCGGCGCAGGCGTTCCAGCTCCACGCCGGCGCGCGCCCACGTGGCCGCCCATGCCCGCCCTTGCGCACCCGCCACCGCCGTGGTTTCGGTCATGCCGTCACCACCAGGTTCAGCAGCTTGTTGGGCACGAAGATTTCTTTCACAATGGTGCGGCCCGCCAACACTTTGTCGAGCGTGCCGTCGGCTTGGGCAGCCTGGCGCACATCCGCCTGCGTGCAGTCGCGCGGCATGCTCAGCCGCGCGCGCAATTTGCCGTTGATCTGCAGCACCATCTCGATGGTCTCGTCCTGCACCAGCGCCGGGTCAAACGTCGGCCATGGCTGGGTGCAGGCAAAGGCGGCCTGGCCCAGCATGCCCTGCCAGATTTCCTCGGCCATGTGCGGCGCAAAGGGCGACAGCAGCAGCGTCAGGGCCTCCAGATCCGCGCGCGTCGCGCCGCAATCCTGGGCCTCGTTCACGAAAATCATCATGGCGCTGATGGCCGTGTTAAACCGGAAGTGCTGGATGTCCTCGGTCACTTTCTTGACCGTCTTGTGCCGCAGCCGCAGCAGCGCCACGGATTGCTGCGCGTCCGCCAGGCATGCGCGCTGGCTCAGGCGCCAGGCTTTTTGCAGGAAGCGATGCACGCCCTCGACCCCGTGCATGTTCCACGGCTTGGGCATTTCGAGCGGCCCCATGAACATCAAGTACAAGCGCAGCGTGTCCGCGCCGTGCGAACCAATGATGTCGTCCGGGTTCACCACATTGCCGCGCGACTTGCTCATCTTCTCGCCGTCCTCACCCAGCACCATGCCTTGGTTGATCAATTTCATGAACGGTTCGGGCGTCGAAACCACGCCCAAATCATACAGGACTTTATGCCAGAAGCGCGCATACAGCAAATGCAGCACGGCATGCTCCGCGCCGCCGACATACACATCGACCGGCATCCAGTAGCGTTCCTTGTCCGGCGCGACCAGGCACGCGTCGTTGTGCGGATCAAGGTAGCGCAGATAGTACCAGCTTGAGCCGGCCCATTGCGGCATGGTGTTGGTTTCGCGGCGCGCCGGCGCGGCGCAGACGGGGCATGGCGTGCATACCCATGCGTCAATCAACGCCAGCGGTGATGCGCCGGTGCCCGAGGGCTGGTACTGCTCGACCTCCGGCAGGGTCAGCGGCAAGGTGTCTTGCGGGACCGGCACGGTGCCGCACTGCGGGCAATGCACGACGGGAATCGGCTCGCCCCAATAGCGCTGGCGCGAGAACAGCCAGTCGCGCAATTTGTAATTGACCTTGGCTTCACCGAGCGCGTGTTCGGCCAGCCAAGCGGTCATGCGCTGCTTGGCCGCCGCCACCGGCAGGCCGTCCAGGAAGCCCGAATTGACCAGCAGCCCGTCGCCTTCGTGGGCCGCGTTGCGGAGCTCGCCGCCGCTGATCACCTCGACAATGGGCAGCCCAAACAGGCGCGCAAATTCCCAGTCGCGCTGGTCGTGGCCCGGCACGCACATGATCGCGCCGGTGCCGTAGCTGGCCAGCACATAATCGGAAATCCAGACTGGAATGCGTTGCTGGTTGACCGGGTTGATGGCCTGCGCGCCGGTGTCCACGCCGGATTTGTCCTTGGCAAGGTCGGTGCGTTCAAGGTCGGATTTGCGCGCGGCCCGGGCGCGATACGCAGCCACGGCGGCGCGCTGGGCCGGCGTGGTGAGCGCATCCACCATGGCATGCTCCGGCGCCAGCACCATGTAGGTCGCGCCGAAGAGCGTGTCCGGCCGGGTGGTGAACACCTCGATGTCCCCGGGCGCGTCGGCCAGGGCAAAGCGCACCGTGGCGCCGTCCGACCGGCCAATCCAGTTGCGCTGCATCAGTTTCAACGACTCCGACCAGTCCAGCAGGTCGAGGTCCTTCAGCAAACGTTCGGCATAGGCCGTGATCTTCAGCATCCACTGGCGCATCGGCTTCTTGACGACCGGATGATCGCCGCGCTCCGAGCGGCCGTTGATGACTTCTTCATTGGCCAGCACGGTGCCCAGCGCCGGGCACCAATTGACCGGCACATCCGCCTGGTAGGCCAGGCCGCGCTTGAGCAGTTGCAGGAAAATCCACTGGGTCCACTTGAAATACTGCGGGTCGGTGGTGTCGACTTCGCGCGACCAGTCATAGGAAAAGCCCAGCGCCTCGATCTGCTGGCGGAAGCGCGCAATGTTGCGCGCGGTGCAGGCCCGCGGATGCGTGCCGGTCTCCAGCGCGAATTGCTCGGCCGGCAGGCCGAAGGCGTCCCAACCCATCGGGTGCAGGACATTGTGCCCGTTCATGCGCAGGAAGCGGCAGTAAATGTCGGTGGCGGTGTAGCCCTCGGGATGCCCGACATGCAGGCCGGCGCCGGACGGGTACGGAAACATGTCCAGCACGTACGCCTTGCGGCACGCCGGATCATTGTCGCGGGCGGCAAACACGCCGTGCGTCTGCCAGGCGCGTTGCCAGCGCGGCTCGATCTCGAGAAAGGTGTAATCGCGAAGTTCAGCCATGGCGGGTGCGGTCAGGCGTGGGTTGATTTGAAGGCCAAGGTGGGCAAACTTTTTTGCATCATGGCGCGGACGGCATGCGACGTGTCTTGCAGCAGGGCTTGGTAGGCCGTGTCTTCAGCCTCGGCGCAACTGATGGTGCG
>JAPLST010000178.1:0-3078 GCA_026398485.1 bacterium | reverse complement strand
GATCAGCTCGCGGTTCTGCGGGATGTACGTGGCGGCCGTGCTCAATTCATCCACGCCCAAGCCGACCAGCATGTAGACGCACATCGGATTGGCCGCCACTTCGCCGCAGACGGCCACCGGGATTTTCTTGGTGCGCGGCCGATGGGCAAACAGGCAGGCCGGATTCGGGCGCGCCTGCGTCGAGACATCCTTGCAGATTTCATTGTGGGCCGCGTCGATGGTCGTCTTGATCAGGCGCAACACCGCCAGGTTGAACGGATCGTACATGCGCGCGGTCTTCTCGTTGATCCGGTCAATCGCCAGGGTGTACTGGATCAAGTCGTTGGTGCCGATCGAGAAGAAATCCACTTCGTTGGCCAGCAAATCCGCGGTCAGCACGGCCGAGGGGATTTCAATCATGGCGCCGACCGGCATGTGCGGGTTGAAGTCGATCTGCGCCTGCCGCAGTTCTTGTTTGCATTCCTCAATCAGCTGCTTGGCCGCGATCACTTCATGCACGGTGGCGATCATCGGGAACATGGTGCGCACATTGCCGTGCGCGCTGGCGCGCAGAATCGCGCGCAACTGGGTCTTGAAAATATCGGTGCGCTCGAGGCAAAAGCGGATAGCGCGCCAGCCCATGAACGGGTTCATTTCGCGCGGCAATTTGATCGAGGAGACAAACTTGTCGCCGCCCAGGTCGAGGGTGCGGATCACCACCGGCTTGGCGCCGCAGCGTTGCGCGACATAGCTGTACGCCTCGACTTGTTCATCTTCGCTGGGCAGGCCGTGGCGGTTCATGTAGAAAAACTCGGTGCGATACAGGCCAATGCCTTCGGCCCCCTGCTCGAGCGCGTGATCCACGTCCTGGGGCGTCTCAATGTTGGCCATCAACGCAATGCTGCGGCCGTCGTTGGTGACCGTCGGCAGGTCACGCAATTGCAGCAACTGGGTGCGGCGTGTGCGCGCTTGCGCGAGCTCGTGCTCATACGTCGCAATCCGCGCCGCACTCGGCCGGACCACCACGACGCCTTCAATGCCGTCCACGATCAGCACGTCGCCATCGCGAATGGCGCGGGTGCATTCCGGCACGCCGGTCACGGCCGGAATTTCCATGGCGCGCGCCATGATCGAGGTGTGCGAGGTGGGCCCGCCCACTTCCGTCACCATGCCGAGCACATGCCCGCGGTGCATCTCGGCCGCGTCCGACGGCGACAAATCGTGGGCGACGACAATGACGTTATCGCGCAAGGTCGTCAAGGTCGGGCGTTGGGCCCCGACCAAGTGCAGCAGCACGCGTTGCGCCAAGTCCTCGATATCGGCGATCCGCTCGCGGAAATATTCGTCGGCATGGCGCGCAAAGACGGCCACGTGCGCGTTGGTGACATCCATGAATGCGGCCTCGACGTTTTCGTGGTCGTCGCGCACGCGTTGCGCGATTTTCTCCTGAAAGACGGCGTCGTCCAGCAGCAGCAACTGTGCATCAAAGATTTTCGCGTGGCGCTGGCCGATGTTGCTGGCGACCCGCTCCTGGGCTTCGGCAATCTCCGCGCGCGTCTTCGCCAGCGCCTCCTGCAAGCGCGCCAGCTCATGCGCAACATCGCCCGCCGCAACCACCGTGCGCGCCGGCTGCAGCCCCTCGGCATCCATGACGCTGGTGTGCAGATAGGCCGGCGCAATAACCACACCTTCCGAGGTGCCGATGCCGCGTAGAATTACTTCAGATGAGGACATATGCCTGGGCCGCCGGGTTGTGCTGTGATAAGGGTCACGGTCGTGCGCAATGCCGCGCAGCGGCGCAGCCAATCGTCGTGGCCGTGGGCCCCGGCGCGCTGTGCCATACTCGCAGTACTGCGGCGGCGCTTAGGCTTGGCCGATGGTCAACTTGTCGGCCAGCATTTTTTTCAGGGTGCGGGTCGAGAGCTGACGCAGGGCGACCAGCCGCTTTTGATTCTCCGCGTTCGGCCGGCCCTTGTTGTCTTCCCAGAGTTTGGCCGACAAGGCCGAGACGCCCAGCAATTTCGCGAAGTTCGAGCGCGCCAATTTATGCCGCAAACGCAGCTTCTTGATCAAGCTGCCCGAGAAACGCGCCTTGCTCAGCGTGGCCTCATCAACCTGGATTGCCGCACTGCTGGCCGGCGCGCTGGCTGGCTGGCACAACCCCGCCAGTTGCTGCTTCAACGCCTGCACCAGCTGGCGTTGCTTGCGCGCGGCCGCCACCAGCGGCGCCATTTCTTTGTGCAGTTCGCGCCGCACCAAACGCGTCACTTCTTTTTTGAATACCACGGCAAAATTCGTTGTTGCTTTCATCTACAGGCTCCTGATGGGGATGAGTCAGTTGTTACAACTATAATAGTGGTACGCCCGGCGGGAATTGAACCCACAACCTTTGGCTTCGGAGGCCAACGCTCTATCCAATTGAGCTACAGGCGCACAGAGGGGCATTGTCATACAACGTGATAGTATATCATTTCTTGGTTGCGCGCGCTGCCGCATCGGCCGTTTGATCAAACACAACCGCGCCCAAATCGGCAAATTGCGCGACAAGGGCATCCCGGATTGCGCGCAGCATGCGCAGCCGATTGGTGCGCGTCACGTCGTCCGCCACATTCACCCGCACGCCCTCAAAATATGCATGCAGCGGCGCGGCCACGTCCGCCGCCAGCAACCCCACCACGCCGCGCACATCGTCGCGCTGCAGCGCCGCCGGCAGCAGCTCGCGCGTGCGCGTCCATGCCTGCCATACCTGCGTTTCAAGCGCGTCCACAAAGGCCGCCGGATCCACCGCGCCGGGCGTGAATTCGGCCGCGCGCGTGATGTTCTCGCAGCGCTCCAGCACCGTGCATGCCTGGCGGAATTCATCCGCCGGCAACAAGCTCATCAGCGCCTGCGCCTTGTGATACGTCTGTGTCACCGCTTCCCATGCCGGCGACGCCATGACCGCCGCGCTGACATCATAGCGCACCCCGGCGTCTTTCAAGACTGTTTCAAAACGTCCGCGCAACACCTGCAGCACATGCGCGCCCACGCCCGCCGCATCCGCCGCCGGATACTGCGCCAGCGCGGCGCCCACCGCCGCACCCAGCGTCAGCCGCAAAT
>JAPLST010000149.1 GCA_026398485.1 bacterium | reverse complement strand
TTGGCCGGCCGCTGCGCCGCGCGCAGCTCTTGAATATCGCGATAGCCGTTGACATGCAGGGTGTATTCCAGAAAAAACGTGGTGGTCTGGGCCCGCTCGACCAAGCGCGCCAGCGCGTTCATCTGCGCCGTCCTGTGCCATAAATACTGCGTCACACCGCAATAGGCCATACCCACCAGCGCCAGCCAGACAATGACCGCGGCCGGCGCCCACACGCGGGCAAGCCACGCGCGGGCCGCGGCTGGCGCGCCGCCTGCCGCGGCATCGTGCTGTGGCTCATCCGTGATAATCATGGTGAAATTATAGTGAAACCGGCCACGGCGCGCAATCCGCCCACGAAACTTGGCGCCGCCGCCGTTCCTTGCTCTCACCGGCACAAGGCCGGCGGGGAGCACAGCCATGATCGCGACGGGCGGGCGGGGAACTTTTTCTATTCACACCTCGCCCTGGGAATAAGGCGAAACCGGCACACTGCATGCCTGTCCCCGCTGCCACCTTACATCCGCCGCGTTTTCTTCTCGATCTTGACCAGCTCGATGCCGTGCCCGATGCGGCCATAAAGCCAGCGGGCGTAAAGTCGGCCACACAGCAACGCGCACGACATAATGTCAATTGATAGAATCAGTAGCCAGCGCAGGCAGAAAATACGGGAGGCAGTGCCCATCACAAGCACGAACCATAAAATGACGATGAAGGTCAAGAGCCACATGATAGCGTAAATTCGCGGAGTATGTTTGGCGGACACGGCGAATTGCGACTTGCACATTCGACAGCGCATCGTCAAGAGGCCTTTAAGCGCCGAAGAGTGCAGTCGCGCACCGCATGAAGGACACGCAGTTCGTGGTCTGATGAAAACAAAGGCACACAAAGCGGCAAGCGGAAGGATCAAGATAGGGACTTCCAATACGCGCTGAAACAGGACGAGCAGTGGCACTGGACACGGAAGATAACCGGCCACAGACAGTAGTCCGACAAGGTAGTTGATGCCACCGACATCGATTTCAGATTCGAGCGCTTCAACAGGTTGCCAGCATAGCCACCGTATGTGGGAAGGTGCGGATTTGCCTTTATCATCGATCTCTGACGTGACCTTGTCTCGCTCGGCGACAAGATTTTCTTCATCGTCCACCAAGAAGGTGATGCCTTTGTACTGCCAGATTCCTGCGCAGTAGGGTCTGCGCGCCTGACGCTGCGTGAAGAAGATCGTGCGGCTGGGCACAGAGCTGAGCAGCATGACACCATTAGTGTCCTGCGTCCATGTTCCAGCATCAAGCAACTCAGTCGAGATGCTTTGTGCGAACTCGCGATATGTGCCGTTTTTTCTAAAATGCAGTTGAAAACTCATGTCAATTCCGCTACGGCCGAAGTATGTGTTGTTGGAGCGGGAAAGGAAAACGATCCGCGGTTGTTCATTGGGAGGCGCTGCCGATGTGGATGCTGCGCTGCACGGCAGCATTAGAAAGAAGCCTGCCGCCGCAGCAAGCACCATTTTGCAATGCTCAATCAACATTATCTGTCAACTGCCTTGATACCCATGTAACTTTCTTATTGACTGGCCGGGTGAGTGCGGTCAACCATGGTGGTCAAATTATAGCATAACTTAATGCAAATGCCATGGTTCAGATGCATCTGTTCCTGCCACCCAGATCCGGCGGTGCCAACACCCGCAACGCCAGTAAGCACGCCGAACGCACGCATGCACGCTGGTTGGGCGGGTGGGTGTTCTGAGCCC
>JAPLST010000502.1:6313-7384 GCA_026398485.1 bacterium | reverse complement strand
GTGCCACAGGCCGAGCCGTACCCCGCGCCGGCCTTCATGGTTAACGGCAACCTCGGCCTCGACATGCCGTGGATCGGCCTTACCGACCTGCGCCGTGGCGACGGCATGATGGTGCACTACGACACGTCGTACGATGTGGTCGTGCATCTCGTGCGCGACGCGGCGGGTTTGGCTTGGCCGCAGACGGAGTGGCTCTCAGTAAAGGATGCCTGGGCATATAGCCGGGCTGTGACATTGTATTTTGTGGATCAAGGCGGCTATGTCGCCTTGGCGCAACGCTACCGCCAGATCGTCGAGCAGGCGGGCGAGCTGAAGACGCTGCGGCAGAAGACGGCCGCGCGGCCGAATGTTGAACTGCTCCGCGGCGCAGTGGTGGCATGGGGCGCGTCGGGCGCCGGCCAATCCGATGTGGTGGCGCGCCAGTTTCGCGCCCACGGCATTGACCGGTCGCTCTTCTATTGCGATACGCACATTGAGCCGCAGCAAGTCCAGACGATTCGCGACCTGGGCTATCTCGAATCGCAATATGCCAACACGGTGGATATGCTCGAGAGCGCTGAGGAACCTATCGCCGATGCCGCTATGCGCGATCGCGCCGGCGAATCGGTCAAGAACTGGCTTACCTTCGACGGCAAGACGCAGTACTACCGGCGTTCACCGGCGCTCGAACTCGAGGCCTTCAAACGCCTCGTTGAACCGGTGCATACATCCCATGGATTGCGGGGCCGCTTTATTGACGTGTCTCCCTCGCTGGATCTGGTGGAAGACTTTCATCCCGCGCATCCGCTCGATCGCCGTGCGGATCTGGCGGCCCGCCGCGCGCTTTTGAAATATGTGGTTGACCATGGCTGGGTTCTGGGCGGCGAACATGGCAAGGCCTGGAACGTTGACCTGCTGGACTACAACGAGGGCATGCTGAGCGGCGCGTTCTGGTGGGAAATGCCCGGCGGGCATTTGCGCACGGTGGCCACGCGCCAGGAATTGAAGCCAAACTATTTGCGCTGGGGCGCGAACCCGGCCGGTCGCATCCCGCTTTGGGACTTGGTGTTCCACGACTGCGTGGTCAGCACC
>JAPLST010000502.1:0-6291 GCA_026398485.1 bacterium | reverse complement strand
CAGCACCTGGTACTGGGGTGACACCAACGGCCAGTTCGCCGAGATCGCGCCCGAGATCGCCGCGCGGCGGGAGCTGTGGAACATCCTCCACGCGCAGATGCCCATGGTGTGGCTCGCCAATGTGGAGAAGGACCAGAACATCTGTTATGGCTGGCAGCGGCGGCGCGCCGACCTGCTGCGCGTGGCCCGCAACACCTCGCGCTGGCAGGGCGCGCTGATGAGCGAGCGCATGCTGGATCACCGCTGGTTGAGTGATGACGCCATGCTCCAGGAGACGCGCTTCGCCGGCGGCGGGCAGTGTCTGGTGAATTTCGCCGACAAACCGCGCGCGGCATTGTGCGACGGGAACAAGCTCCTGCTGGCGCCCTTCGGCTTCATGGCGGTCGCGCCCGGCATTTGCCAGTCACGGCTCATGGAAGATGGCCTGCCGATCACGCGGATCGCTGCGCCGCACTGGCGCAGTCTCGAGAGCGGCGCGCGCACGCAATCAGGCCCGTTCGACGTGGACGGCACGGTCTGCGCTTGGCGCGACGGCGCGGAGACCCGCCTGCTGGTGGACGCGCGCGGCGAGACCGTTATTGACTTAGCGCAGCTCGGCTGGCCGGTGCCGGAGCTGTTTTGGCTGGTGCCGCTGGACGAGCAGGGCGCGCCGGCGGGAGCGATTGAAAGCACTGGCCGACGGAGCGAGAAACTGCGGATTGCGGCCGGAGCGGGCATACGACTGTACGCCGTGCGGTAATTCGGTATTCAGTGCAGCAACCAGTATCCGGCATCCGGTATCCAGTATCCGGTATCCAGTATCCAGTATGCGGTGGCACCAGGCTGCATGCGTGGCACGGCCACCGCCGCACGGCCCACCGATCACTGATCACTATTGACCAGCCTGCATGGCTTTTGTTTGCAACAACAAAAAATGCTGTCTGCTCCTTGACTCATTTACTCTTTGTTAATCTCTGCTGCCGCGGTAGCTCCGCCTTCAAATTCTCGCGCCCCGCGAGAATTTCCGGCAGAACGACTTTATTTGCCTGGCAAAATGGTTGATCCGTGCGCCGCGGAATGGTATAATGCAGCATGCACGAAGCCATCGAGTTCCACTTGGACGGTCTGCGGCAAGAAGGGGTGATTATACTGCAATCGCCTACACAGTCACGACAGACAAAATGACGAAAAAAAAGGATACTCCGCGCGCGTCAGCCGACATTCTGGAATCGGAACGCCAGCAAGCCGCATCGGCAGACGGAACGCCCAGGACTTCAAAGCGTCTGCCTTTGTGTGCTTGGTTGAGTCTGGCGCTGCCGGTGTTGGGCATGCCACTCGCATTCATTCTGGGATCGCTCCCTGCCATCCGTGGCAACGGCGAATTCTCTTGCTTCGCTCCCGCTATCTTTGCAGGTCTTGCCGCGTTTCCGCTCGGTTGCATTGGTGTCGCGCTCGCCGTCACCGCGATAGTGCGCAGAGAGAAATGGGTCGCGCTCGCCGTTATCGGCCTCGTGCTGAATGTCATCCTGGTGCTGCTCTCTGCGCCGCTGATCTGGGAGACGCTTGTAATCTGAAAATCCGAACGGCCAACAAGACGGTTGCGCCAAGAATTTCCTTCAGTGGTTCAAACCGATTAATAGTTACGGCCTGACCCGATCCGCCCGCGCGATGCTGGAAGGTTGGAAGGATGAATGTCTGAATGCAGTGGCGCACGAAAGCACGGCAGCGCGCATTCTCTATCCAAATTCGTTTGCGGAACGAATTTGCGTGCCGCATCGGCACTTTGCGCTGCGTCTGGCAGTTTCTGCCTCAGACCGTGGCACGCTGCAATCTTTCAAATAGCAATTCGCAATGCATGACCCCGCGCTGGACGTAACCCCGCGCTGGACGCTCTTTGTTAATTTCCGCCGCTGTAGCTCCTTTCAAGCGGAGGCCGCTGCGATTTGTCAACGGTCAATGTATGCTCCCACTCCAAAATCATAAGTGCGATCGGGCGATCGCACGTACCTTCAGCCGATCAGGCGATCGGCGTTCCCTTCGCAGGTAATTTCTTTTGCAGCAAAACAAATTATAGGTGCAGCGGCAGCAGTTTTCGGTTTTCAGTAATCAGCAGTTGTGATTCCCGCCCGCCATTATGCCACACTTCGCTCACTGCTCACTGATTACTGATTACTGATTACTGCTCACTGCTCACGCGGGCAGGTAGCCTTTGAAATCAAACGGGCGGGTGCCGTCGTCGCGATAGGTGAGCGGCTTGGGCTCGAGCCATTGCACCAGCGTGTCCTTCAACGCGTAGGCGAAGAAATGGTTGCCGGCCGGGCTGTAATGGCCGATGAAATAACGCTTGAGGTAGTCGTCGACGGAAAGATTGAAGCTGGCGAAATCGCGCAGATGCACCAGGTTCATGTCGAAATATTTGTAGCGCCGGGCCTCGAGAAAATTAACGATTGGCTGGTCATACCGCGGCTGGCCGCGCAAGAGTCCCATGGTCACCAGCGGGCAGAGGAGGATGATCAGGAGCTGTTTGCCGTGCGCCTTGCAGAAGGCGGCGCTCAGGTCGAGAATGGACTGTGTGGCGGCGAAGCCATAGGCGTTGCGGAGCCGCAAGGCGGAGGCGCGCAGGCGGTCGGCATCGCGCAGGTCGAGGCGCGGCGCAGCGAGTGCGTCGGCCAGCGCGTGCAGGCGCGTGAGGTCAAGCGTGGCGGGATCCACGCAGTCGGCGGCATAGAGTTGCAGCATGAGGTCATCGCGCAGGGCCTCGACCATGAAGTCGGGGTCCGCCATTTGATACAGGCTTGCCGGCGTGGGCAGCAGATTTTCTTTTTCGACAAAATGGCGGGTGGCCAGATCGAGCTCGACGTTCGCCCAAAAATTGCCATGAAAGGCCGCGCCGCCGCGCGAGTCCCAGTGCGGATAGGTGACGGCGTGGCGGCAGCGCATGACACTGCGGCAATGGTCGTCGCCCCAGACGTACAACAGCACGTTCGGCGCGCCCAGCCCGCTGCGTTCGGTGCGCAGCATGCGCCGGTAGGTTTGATAGATGCCGTAGCCGCCCATGCCGAAATTGCGGATGGGCTCGCCGAAATGCGCGGCGAGATATTCCTGCCATGTTTCGCCATCGCTGACCTGGTGGCATTGCGTAAAGCTGTTGCCATAGGTGTTGATGCGGCACGGCTTGTTGGCGTACACCTGCGCGGTGCGCATGCCGTTTGGCTGCGCGGTCGAAATCGTCCAGCAGCCATCCATGCCGTCGCGCGGCATGAAATTCCCGAGGGTGTAGCCGACCTCCGGGTCGAATTGCGCCCAGTGTGGCTGGGCCGTGTCAAGGAAGGTGGCGATGACGTCGCGCGCAACGGCGCTGGCGCGGAGATACTGTTCGAGTGACTTCACGGCGTGCGGTCAGGTGCAGGGGGTCGCAAGCAGGTGTTGTCGGTTTGCATGAAACGATTGGTGGGCTGCGGCCCGGCCCTGCGCGTGGTCACCGCCGGCATGGGTGTGGCGGGCAAGTTTACGGTGCCGACCGTCGGCGCAGTGAATGGCGCGCTGACAAGCACGGGCGGCGCCGAGGTATAATACGCGCATTTGAGGATGGGGCGATACGAGGCGGTGCCGTGATTGGCCGAGCCGAAGTTGACATAATCGGCGCTGTTGTTACCATTAGTCGCGCGCGTGAAGCGCAGGCGGAACTGCGCGGCGCCGCCGACGCCGGGGTTGATGAGCGCGCGTGCGGCGGCACCCAGTTGCTCGCGCACTTGCAGGCCGTTTTGATACGCGATGATATAGCGGCCGACATTGGTGAGATTCGCCGTGACTTCCCAATCGCTGGCGACGACGGCGGACGACGTCCCGAAGTAGGGCACTGCTTGGTCAATTTCACAATAATCGCCATCAATCAGGGAGCCGCCATGGGTCCATGGGTCATTGCCGACGACGGAACTGCGCCGCACCGCGAGCGTGGCCTCTAAGATACTGGCATTATCCGGCAACGTCGAGGTATCGAACGCGACAATCGCGCGATAGGCGGCATTGTTTGTTTCATCGCCGGCGCGCAAGGTGGTGGCGCTGACCGTGCCAATCGAGCCGCCCGCTTGCGAGTTCGAGGAGCTTTCCAACATCCAGTTGTCGAGGGTCTGGCCGGTGAGCGTCATTTGGAGCGGCCATGCGGGGCGTGGCGCGGGCGCATTGGTGGGCGGCGGGCTGATTGACTCGACCAGCCGCACGTAATCGATGGCCATGGCCGAGCCGGCGACGATGGTCGGATCGAGGCGGAGTTGCGTGACAAGGCCCTTGGCGCCGGCGGCAACGAGGTCGACATAGTAGTCATGCGGTGCGCCATCGGCGATGATGGGAAAGACGGCACTCTTGGCGCCGTCCCAATTTGGATCGGTCTCGGTAATCCAAAAAATCTGGCCGTGAGTGCCGGCGGACTGGCTCATGCGCACCCAGGCGAAGCGGGTGGCCAGCGCGGGTGTCCACGTTGGTGCTGAGACGATGAATGGGTCAGTGCCAGAACTGGTGGCGTGCAGTGCGCCGCCGCTGACGACGAGGCCGTCGAGTTGATTGGGCGAGCTCCAGCCGTCGAAATTGCCGTCGGCCTGCCAGCCCCACCACGTCGGCCGGTTGTAAACCGTCTGAAAACTGCCGGTGCGCACGTTAATCATAGTGTGGCCGCCCCAATTGGCCGAGAGGGCGCTGTCCGCGTTCCAACTGGTGTAGAGGCCGCAGTTGCTGACGATGCCAAGGTTGCCGGCATAGCCGCAGCACATTTCGCTGCCGATCTGGTCATTCCACGGATTGCGGGCATTATTATAAAAAGTGCAATTGGCAAACGTCATGTTGCTGTTGATGCCGCCGGTGGTGAGATTCAGGAGCGCCGCGCCGGAGCAATCGTGAATGACGACATTGCGGAAGACGCAATTTTCGGCGCTGCCCTCAAAGTCGAAGCCGACGCCGTCCGCACTGTGGGCCCGGTTGATCCAGGCGAATTCACAATTGTCAATGACAATGTTGCGGGCGGACTGGACGATACCGAGTGCGGAGCCGCACCAGCAATCGCCGCCGCCACCAATGGCGCGCACGCGCTCGACCAAGGCGCCATCCGTGTCAAATAACATGAGCGCGCCGTTCATGCAATCGAGCGCCGTGCAGTCGCTCATGCGGACATTGCGCAGGCGCCCTTTGTACGGCTCGGGATAGTACCAGGCATTGCCAAAGCCGATCGCGCAGCGGCGGAAGGTGCAGTTGGAAACGCTGACGCCGTCGAGCACGTTGCTATAATTCAAGGGATGGCCCACCGGCCCGCCGGTTTTGCCGCCGATGAAAATGCCGACTGACCAGGCCAGTTCGTAATCGTGTTTGGGCGGATCAAGCGTCTGGTCGGTCAAGCCTTCGACATGACAATCGTACACGGCCACGTCGGTGTTGACATAGTCCTGATTGTAGCGCAAATACAGGCCGATCTTGGCGTCGCGCAGATCGAGGCCGTGGATGCGCCAGTACGAGGCGCCCTCGACGACGGCGCAGCGGTCATACTCGACATCATAGCGGCGGATGCGCGGGCGGTCGAGCGCGGCCAAGCCATAATCGGCCAAGGTGATGTACCGGCCGGGCGCGCCTTTGCCGCGCAGGTGCAATTCCTGGCGCCACTCGTCACCACGGCGGAGCAGCACGGACTCGTTCGGCAGCAGCGTCCGCGCGTTGACGTTGGTGAACGAGCGCCAGGGCGTGGCGGGGGAGAGGCCGTCGTTAAGATCGCTGCCGGCGGCGCTGATGTAAAAGGCCCGCACGTAGGTGCCGGTGGTGAGCGTGACGTTGTCCAGCGCGCACAAGTAGCTGTTGACGGTTGCTTTCAGGAGGTGGCCGACGCGGCTGGGATCTGTGGCGGAATTGTACGTGACGGAGACGCGGGTCCACTGGTCGGTCAGAAAATCAAAATCTTTTTTGGAGGGCAGATACGTGGGCTGATACTCCGTGACGGCGAGATAGCCGCCGGTCGTGCCGTCGACCAAGCCGAACGAGATGCTGTTGCCGGCGCCTTGGGGGCTCATCCGGTACAAGTCGGCGGCAAAGGTATAGAGCGTGTTGCTTTGGATGGTGAGTGGGATTTGTTCGAGGTAGAATTGGTTGACGCTGCCCCAGACATATTGGTTGCCTTCCGGGCAGGGCGTGGACGAATTTTGCGGCCCGGCCCAGATGGTGCCGGCGCCGGCGCCGCCACCGATGGTCCAGCCGCTGATGCCCGCGTACCAGGTGTTGCCGGGGCTGAGCGGCGGTTGTTCAAAGCCGCCGTTGACGAGGAGGTTGCCGGCCGGC
>JAPLST010000369.1 GCA_026398485.1 bacterium | reverse complement strand
GGCAAAAAGTATAATGAAAGATATGATAACACCGAGGCACTCATGAGCGCTGCTGAGACAATTTTCGAAGAAGCATTGCGACTGAAACCTGTTGAACGCGCCGCGTTGATTGAGGAGTTGTACCACAGCTTCGATCCGGCAGGGCGAGGTCACGTTGAGGCACTGTGGGCAGAGGAAGCCGAAGCCAGGATTGACGCCTATGACAAAGGCATGATCCAAGCCGATTCTGCGCAAGCCGTGTTTCAGCGCATCAACACGCGATGAAATTGCGATTTTTGTCCTGCGCCGAGCAGGAATTCGCGGAGGCTGTTGACCACTACAACGGCCAATCTCCAGGACTGGGCTACAAGTTTGCTGCCGAAGTCAAGTCCACCCTTGATCGAATTGTGCTCTTCCCCGATGCATGGCCACTGTGTTCACGGCGGGCACGACGCTGCATCATGAATCGTTTCCCTTATGCCGTGCTATATCAAATGCGTGAAGAGGGCATCCTTGTCCTTGCCGTGCTGCATATCAAGCGTAAACCAACACACTGGCAATCCCGGCTATGAATCGTCGTGCGATGCCGCGCTATTCGCGCACCGTACCAACTAACACCTCGCGGCGACATCGAATCAACAATGCACACCATTAGCCTGCATCCCTGGATCCACAATCACGAATTTGTTGCGGCCGACCAAAGCAAAGAGCGGCGCACGCTCGTTGTCGTGATCATTACCGCCGCGATGATGGTGGCCGAAGTGCTGGCCGGCTATGTCTACGGCTCGATGGCCTTGCTGGCCGATGGCTGGCACATGGCCACGCATGTGGTCGCGCTCGGTATCGCGGTGTTTGCCTATCGCTATGCGCGCCGCCACGCCACGGATCCGCGCTTCACGTTTGGCACCGGCAAGGTCGGCGTGCTGGGCGGCTTTGCCAGCGCCATTACGCTGGCCCTCGTCGCACTGCTCATGGTGGGTGAATCGGCCGTGCGGTTCTACACCCACGCCGTGATTCGCTTCGATGAGGCCATTGTTGTTGCCGTCATTGGCTTGGCGGTCAATGTCGTTTGTGCCGTGGTGCTGGGCACCGGCCATACTCATGCTCATCACGAGCACGAGCACGACCATGAGCATGACGAACACACGCATGCACACCGCCATGCCGGTCATGCGCACGACCACAATTTTCGCGCCGCGTATCTGCATGTCTTGGCGGATGCCGTGACGTCCGTTCTGGCCATCATGGCGTTGACGGCCGGCAAGGTATGGGGCCTCGTGTGGTTTGACCCGCTGATGGGCTTGGTGGGTGGCGGTTTGATCGCGCGCTGGTCGTACGGGCTCATCCGCGAGACCGGGCGGATCTTGCTGGACGCGGTCGGCGAAGAGTCCTTGCTGCAATCAATTCGCGCGGCGATTGAGGCACGCGGGACGGATCGTGTGGCCGATTTGCATGTCTGGAAAGTCGGGCCGCAGACGTGTGCGGCCATTGTGTCGGTTGTCACCGACCATCCCCAGGCGCCCGAGCGCTATAAAGATTTGCTCGGCCACATCGAGGGGCTTGCGCATGTGACCATCGAAGTGCAGCGCTGCTCCACGCCGGCCGCGTGATGTAGATACTGATGCTGGATGCTGCACTGAAAACCGAAAACTGAAAACCTCTGCAAAGCGGGAGCGGCTTCCGCGCCGCATTTTGCCTCTGCCGTCCCCCTTTGGAAAAGGGGGTTGGGGGATTTTCTGCCGCTACTCTTCACTCTGCTGATCACCGACGTACCGACTACCACCGCACCGCCAAACCTCTGCAATGGGAGCAGCCTCAGTGCCGCGATTCTGCTGCGGAGAAGCGCGGAACGCCGTTCCGCGGCTACGTACTGACCATTGGCGCACCGGCGTACCGCCGCACCGAGATCCGAAATCTCTGGCTTTTAGGCCTTGAACTTGAAATTTTAAACCCGGCTCGGCCGGCGCACCGATCACTGATTACCGATCACCGATCCATCCTATCTGGGTAAACGCGTGGCTTGGTCGCGCAGGTGCTGCTGGTACTGGTCGAAGCGCGCGGCCAGATCGGGCGGGAGCACCGCGTGCGCTTGGCGCAACAACGCCAGCCAGCGCGGATACAAGCGCGAGGCTTCGAAGAGCGTGTCGTTCTTGGGCAGCCAGACGGTCAGCACGCTGATCAACAGTGCGCCGGTCGCAAAGCCCAAGACCGCCCCGGCCGCCAAGCCCGCCATGCGGTTCAGCCAGCCCAACTCGACCGCCACGACCCAATGCGTGATCCAGCGCGCCAGCAGCCCGACCGCCAGCGCAAAACCCACAAAGACAATCGTCATCGCCACATAGCGTTGCAGTGCCGGATTGGTGATGATCTGCGCCACCACGCCCGCGACCGGCGCATAACAGCGCGCCGCGACAATACCGCCGGCCACCAGCGTGACCAGCATCGCGGTGATGCGCACGAAGCCCTTGATCAGGCCCCACAGCGCGCCGGCAAGAATCAAACCGGCAAGAAGAACATCCAGAAGATTCATCGCCTTTAAGTATACCTTTTTCCCGCATAAATTAGCGCGCCGCGCGATAATTTATCGCTTCAATCAACATTGGTTGTCGTTTGCGGGCAGTAGCACAGCGCCGGATCTCTGTGTCAGAGCACCAGCGCCAGCCAAGCACGCGGGGTGACGATGTGCGGTGGCGGGGCGAGTGTGGTGGGAAAGTGTTTCGTGTTGCCGGTAATCAAATAGTCGGCACGGTAATGGCAGGCCGCAGTCAGGAACGTTTGGTTTTCGCGATCCGGGCAGCGCGGCGCGACGGCGGTCAGTGGCGGCAGTGGCAGAATCGGCAGGCCGCGCAATGCGTGCAATAATTGCTGGCGGGCCGGCTCGCTCAATGGCAGTTCGCGGCGCGCACATACCTCGCCGTATTCAGCCAGTATGGGCGGTGTGATAAGCCAGGTCACGTGACCTGCCAGCACGTATTCCATGATCTGCCCGCACACCCGTGACGGATGCAGCAAGGCCGAGATCAGCACGTTGGTGTCGAGCACCACGGTCATGCGCGGCGGGCCCGGCGGGTGGTCGCGACCAGCCGCGCAGCCGACACTGCGCGGCGGCGGGCCGGCGGCGTCTGCGCCAGTTCTGTTTGGGCGGTGCGAAACGCGGCCGCGAAGCGCAGGCGTTGCCATGCCTGGGCCAGCTCATCGGCACTCTCCGCGGTGACCGGCACGAGCAGCGCCACCGGTTTGCCGCGCGAGGTCAACAAGGTCATGCCGTTCTGTTGTTGGCGGGCCGTTTCAAGAACCGCCGCCGCATTCTGTTGCAGTTCCCGCAAGGTTGCATAGGCACTCATGTTCGCGCTCGTGTGTTGTTATAACGTTGTTGTATTGTTGTCATAGTATAGCATACGCTGCCGCGCGTGGCAAGCACCTTTGTTAATTCTTTCGCGGCGAAAGAATTATTCAAGAATCCTTGCCCAGATCCGGCGGTTTGTTTGTGCTGTTGCTCCCCACCGATCGCCGCCGTCGGCGTGATCGGTGGAAGCGGAGATGAAGAAAAGGCGCCGGCGCGCCTTTTTACTCAATCTCATTCACCCACGACGCGAGGTCGTGGGGGTCTCAGCACACCCACCCGTCCAATCCGCGGGCGCGCTTGCGTTCGCCGTGCTTACTGGTGTTGCCTTTGTTGTGATGTTGGCACCGCCGGATCTGGGTTCTTGCATCGTTGTTGACAGTGCTTAAAAAACACTGTATAATATCATGTAGAAAATAACAGACAAAAAAGAGGTGAATATGGCGAGTTTGCTGGAACAATTACAGCGTGAAACAGTGGTGTCGGTCAGTGCGCTGCAGCGCAATCCCAGCGCGGCGCTGGCGCACCCGATTGTGCGAGTGATGCGCGGCAGCAAGGCGCTGGGCGTGTTTATTTCTACCGAGCAGTTGGCGGAATTGGTGGAAGACCGCGCGATGCTGCGCGCGATTGCGGAAGTGCAGCACGAGCCGCTGCTGACGCTGAACGAGGCGCGCGCGGCGTATCGCACCGCGCGGCACAAAAAATGACCTGTTATTACCGCCCGCGTTTTGTGAAGGAATTGGCGGCGTTGCCGACGCGCGAGCGCCGGCGTGTGGAACATCTCGCGTTCACGGTCGCCCCCGCCGCAGCGACGCTGCAGCAACTGGCGCAGGTGAAACCGTTGCACGGGTATGCGCATTGTTTCCGCATTCGCGTGGGCGACTACCGCGTTGGGATCACCATGCCTGAATCGGATGTGCTCATCTTTGAGCGGGTGCGCCACCGCCGTGACATCTATCGTGTGTTTCCGTAATCCTCAACGAGTCTTGTCGTTTGCGGACAGCAGCACAGCGTGATGGTTCGCAGATGCCGCAGATGACACAGATTGTTTGCAGGTCTGCGTCTCTGACGCAGCGCGGCGGCGATTTCACCACGAAGGACGCGAATGGCACTTAGGCAGAAATGGTGGTCGTTACTGGAAGAGAGAAGAAGTGCAATATGAGAGTCTAATACTGTATTTTATAGGCGTGTTTTGTTGCCATCTATAATTTCATTACTGTGGATGTGCGATTTTCTGCAATGTGGTTGATTGTTGATTGACATTGCTTTCTCTTATCTTGAGTACTGCTTATTTTACAGACAATAAATGTGCATTCAGTTCCTAATAACATCGGCTTTGTTGTCTGACAAGTTGTTGTCGATCACAAAACGTTCATCTTTACGTTGCCGTGCTCGATCGAATTAAGGCATATTTCAATCCAACCGCGCGCGTTATACGTGACAACAACTACAAATACTTTATACATTTCTGTGGCCCAGTATTAAACAGACTTGATCTCCATATTCTTTTCGGTTTGCTGCATCGCATAACTTTATCTGTTCATCCGTGATCACTACATTCTTTTCGACATCATAGTGCTTCTTAGATAGGAGAAAGCCATATAGGTCACACAAATACTCAATCGTCTTCAAATGGAACGTGTAGAGATGCCTAGGTGCGTCGAGCTGAATCCAGTGTTCTCTGTAAATGTCCCATATATAGTTTGGATATATCGGAATACGCAGAACGAACCTGCCATTCAGCTTAAGTAACTCTTTAACCTTTCTGAACAGAACATGAGGATCTGGCATATGTTCGAGTGAATGATGTGACATAACGATATCATAGCTCCCCTGAATATTTTCTGTCGCCAACCTAAGTATCCTCATTCCGGGTATCACGACTTCTTCTTTTAGAAATGGATCTGTGCCAGTCAATTCATTAAATGAATATTTATGTAATTCACGTAACAGCTTGCCGTAGCCGCATCCGATGTCGATAATCTTTCTATTGCGATCGCTATACGCAATTCCGAATTGATGAAACACAGTTGCCCACTGCCCGCGCGTCGGATAGAAATCATTATTCGCCCTCGACAACATCGAATATGCAAAGTTACGTACTACATTCTTAAACGTACGTTTCCTGTTTGGAGCGAAACTGTAATAGTCTTCTGGGTAAAAAACAGCTAAATCATCCGGAATCTTATATATTTGGAGACATAGACAATGAGCGCAACTAACATAATCATAGACCTGTCCGGTTCCGTACATATGTTCAGGAACCCTTAAAGAGTCATGTTGTTTTATAACCTCATTACATATTCTACAGTTCATCTAAACTCTGTCCGGTTAGAAATCAGGTATGAATTGCAGCTGGCATCACTATCTTTGTATCACTATCTTACCAGTAGATGAAGCGCTGGAAGAGGGCGCGGTCGGCGTCCGGCAGGGTGTTGACGTCCGGAATCAAAAAGCGGTTTTCCTCGGTGTCCAGCAGCATCTTGCCGTGCGCGCCGTAATCCTGGGCGCGATCGGATTGCCAGCGCAACATGAACTGCATCGGGCCCAGGTCGGTGTCCACCGCGAAACTGAGATAGGCGCCCAGTTGCTCGATACTGTGAATGGTCTGGATCGCATGCACAAAATAGCGCTTGCGCAAGGAGTCTTCCAGCAATTGCTGCGTTTCCCGCGGCCAGGCGTCGAGCTGGCGCAGCAGGCCGACTTCCACTTCGCGCTTGTCATGATCCAGGAAGCGCAGCGAGATGTACTCGCGCGGATGCCGCACTGGCAAACAGCGCACCGCGTACACGCCGCCGTAAATGCGCTCCTGCGGCATGGTGACGTGCAGCGCCATGAGACTGCCGAGATGAATGCGCGCATTTTCGGGCGTCAGCCAGCGCGGATGATGGCTGCGCGGGTCGGGCATCGGCGCGTTTTCAAAGGTGGACGACGTGCCGCGCCAGGTTTCCTGCGCTTTGATTGTGTCCAGCGTCGGCATGCTGTGCTGGCCTTGAATCTTCACTAGGCGGGCGTAGAGGGCGTCGTTGGCGATCAGTTCCTCATGCGTGCCCTGCTCGGCAATGCGCCCGCGGTCAATCACCAAAATGCGCGTGGCGTTGCGCAGTGTGCTGAGCCGGTGGGCGATGGCGATCGTCGTGCGGCCCTTGACCACTTCGGCCAGCGCGGCTTGAATGGCGGCTTCGCTCTCGGCATCCACGCTGCTGGTGGCCTCATCCAAAATCAAAATGCGCGGATCGGTCAGCAAGACGCGCGCAATGCTGACGCGCTGGCGCTCGCCGCCCGACAGGCCGGCGCCGCGCTCGCCCACCCAGGTGTCATAGCCGTGCGCCGCGCGCATGATGAAATCGTGCGCATTGGCGGCCTTGGTCGCCGTGATGACTTCTTCGGGCGTGCTGTGCGGCTTGCCATAGGTCACATTGTCCCAAATGCTGCCGCGAAACAAGAACGGCTCTTGCAGCACCACGCCGATCTGCCCGCGCAGTTCATCCAGCGGAATGCGGCGCACGTCGACGCCGTCAATCATAACCGTGCCTTCGTCCACATCGTAGAAGCGGCTGACCAGGTTGACAATGGTCGTCTTGCCCGAGCCGCTGCGGCCGACCACGCCGATCATCTCGCCGGCCTGGATCTGCACGCTCAAATCATGCAGCACCGGCGCATGGCGATTGTAACCAAAACTGACGTCGTCAAAGGTGATTTCGCCCAGCATCGGCTTGACATGCACCGGCTGTTTCGGTTCCTCGATATTCACCGGCGTGTCAAGAATTTCAAACAGGCGATGGGCCTGGGTGATGAATTGGGTCAGCCAGTTGGTGAACTGGGTCAAGGTGTTGAGCGGGCCGTAGAACATCCACAAATAGCCGAAAAAGGCCATCAAGGTACCGAGGGTCATTTGCTGGCCGATCACATCGCGACCGCCGACATACCAGACGATCCAGCCGCCTAATTGAAACACCAGGCCCATGATCGGGTTGAAGGTCGAGACGCCCATGTCGACATTGCGGCGCGAATCCTGCAGCCGGCCGCTGACCGCATTAAAGCGGCGGACTTCGCGCGCGCCCTGGCCAAAGGCCTTGACCACGCGAATGCCGGAGAGAATGCCGGAGAGCGTGCCGGCCTGCTTGCTGGACGCGTCCCAGAAGCGGTAATAGCGCGGATAGACATAGCGCCAGAAAATGATGCTGCCGGTCACCACCAGCGGGGCCGGGATCAAGGTGAACAAGGCCAGTTTCGCGTTCAAGCTGAACATCATCACGCCGACGCCAATGACCATTAATATCTGCGCCAAGAAGCCGCCGGCCAGTTGCTGAACAAAGCCGTGCAACGCCTCGGTGTCATACGCCACCCGGCCCACCAGCGAGCCGATTTGTTGGCGGTCATAATAGGCCACGGTCAGTTGTTGCATGTGCTGCACCAAGCGGCCGCGCATGTCAAAGGTCACGGCTGTGCCGACCTTTGCGCCGACCCGCCCATTGATGATATTCACCACCATGCGCAACAATTGCACGCCGGCTAGAATAAAGACAACATAGAGCAACAGGCGCACATGCTCGCGGCCCAAGCCGAGATCGTGCTGCAAGCGCTGTGCGGCTTCCGGGCTGCCCGGCAGGACATTATCGACCAGGTAGCGCGTCAATTGCGGCCCGACCAGATCGAGGCAGATGCCCGCCAGCACCAGGCCCAGCATGCCCAGCACCTGCCAGCGATAGGCGCGCAGCACCGAACACATGCGCGCCAGCACCGCGCCGCGATTGACGCAACGCGGGCAGGCGTCGCCAGCCGATTCGAGCATCAGGCCGCAGCGCGCGCAGCGCCGCGGGTTGAACTCGTCGTCGGCATGAATGACAATCTCCTCGCCGCGCAGATAGCGCTCCAGCTTCCGCACAATTTTATGAAAGCGATCCGCCATCCGATTGCTGAAGCGCAGCACATCGACAAACATGTCGCCGACGCGGATTTGCACCAGGCCGGAGCCGATATTGGTTTGAATGCGCACTTCGGCCATGTCTTTTTTGAGCACATTCAATTGCAGCACCGGCGGGTCGCCCGCCACCACCGTCAGCAGTCGCTCATTGCTGACAAACAGCCAGATGGTTTGATAGCCGCCGACAAAATCAATGTCGGTGGTGGTGGCAAGCAGCAAATCAGCAACCGGCACGCCCTGCGCGTCGAGCACGCGCGCGATGGCGTCCGGTACGGTTTGCCGAAACGAGCTGGTGGAAGCGGGTGATGAGTGCATCATGGGCTAGTATAGCAAAGACCGCGGCAAGTTGCAGTCGCGGCAAAGAATGTGCCACGAAGACAGCACTGGCAGTCAGGGTTCTGCAGAAATGATGAATGCAGAACAAGCAGCATAGCAGGTGTTACATGCTGGACACACATCACTCATTTTCCGTAAGACTCCATCGGAATTTTAGTGACACCCGCGGCCGTTGTTGTTATAATGTGCGGTGTGTGGTATAATAAATCAGGATTTAATAACTCGGAGTCGAATAATTAACCGCGTTGATTGTCACCAAGAACCCGGTCAAGAATCTGGCAAAGCTGCCCCTTGATCCCAGCACGAACATCATAGTCAACTGCGTGATACCATGACGCCATCACCAGAAAGCACAAGGAGCCGGTATGCAAACCCCACTTCTCATGACTGTGTGTGCACTGCTGACGAGCGCGGCGCTGGCGGCGCCGGGCACGCCGATCGCCGGCACCGGCCTGTTATACAACGGGCCCGGCACGGCGACGGCCGTGACCAACAGTGATGTGGTTCGCGATCTGCTGACCAACGCGCCGGCCGGCGGCTTGGCAATCGTGCCCTTTGAAACGGTGCTGATCATGGTCAGCAACGCCAATGCCGGCAACGCCAAATTCTCGCCGGCCAACAAGGCGGACAACGGCACGTACGCGTTCATGATTGACGGCACGCCGGACAAACTTGATGTGGATTGTGGCCAGGCCAAGGGCGCCGGGCTGGTGCCCTACCTGTATATCGAAGGCCGTCCGCGCAAGATCATGTTCAAGGGCATGAGCGTGGTGGGTAAAATCGTGGTGAACAACGCCGGGGATGCAACGGGCGTGCACATTCAGAACATTTCGAAGAGAACCAAACGCACGGAACACGCGCGGAAGCCCGGCGTGCTGTACGAGCCCGGCCGGATTCACTCGGTCATCACGACCGGCAAGCTCAAGCGTTTGCAGTCGAACCACGGCGGTTTTGGCGGCGCGTCGGCTGAGGATCCCGGGGTGATTGCGGTCGGCGAGGCCAGCCCGGACGGGCAGTGCAAGGCCAATCCGAAAGGGCGGGTGAGTTTTGTGCTGGTATGCCGCCAATTGGCGCCATCCAATGATTATGACTACGCCGGCGCGTACCGCGCGTGTCTGGCGTCGAACACCGTGCTGCCGCGGGTTGTCATGGGCAATCTGAAAATGTTGGGTGCCAAGGCAATTGGCCCGGCCGTGATTGGCGCAACCTTCGTCAAGCCGATTCCGGCCAGCCAGATTGGCAAGCGCGTCAAGCTGACCAATCCCGTGGTCGGGCAAACCAATTTGGTGCAGTAAACAGCGGGGTGGTGCGTATAACAAAACCAGGATTACCGTGATGAAAAACCTCATGACATGTCTCTCGATTTGTGCGTTCAGCGCGGCAGTGCATGCCGGCGCGGGTGTGACGGGCACCATTGATGCCAGCCCGTACAGCCGGCTGGTGCATGACCTGGCGGCCAACTCGCTGGCGATGGCACTGGCAAAAACCAGCGGGCCCGGCAGCACCGTGGTGGTGTGCACCTTCACGATCTTCGATCCCAAGGCGCAGAAGAAAGTGGACGGCGTCCTGTTTGCCGAAGGGATCGGCGCGCAAAATGTGGCGATCACGTATTTTGACAAAAAGTGGGCCGTGCTGCTGGTGGAAACCACTGGCACAGACACATATTTTTCCGTAAAACTTTCCGCGAAAAACATGGTGGCCTTGGGCTCTCGTTCCGGCACCGACTTCCGCTTCAAGTTTATGTCCGGCAAGAATATCGTGTCGTACATCAACGCCACAAAAACAGTGCAGCTGTTTGACGCAAACATGCAGCCGCTGGGTGCGCCGGCCACGGTCTTGGGCACACCCAATGCACTCAATGCCGGAGGTTATTTCTACTGCGGTGACGGAACCCGTACGCAGATCTGGAAAGTGGACCGCCGGGGCTTCACCAAGCTGCTCGACGAGGCTGGCGACTACAAGGGGATTAACGAAGCCAAACGCTTGTGCTGCATCGAGGATGGCGCGACGCACAAGCTGTGCAAGTACTGAGCGGTTGACGGGCGGCCGGCTTTTGCCTGGCGCACTTGACGCGTCCGCCGGGTTTTGCTATAGTATCGCGAAGGTACCTCCGTGCCTTCACCTGTCAGTAACCTGTGCACACCAGCACATCAACGACAAGGAGACGCGATGGCGCATGTCATCAGCAACGAATGCGTTGCCTGCGGAACGTGTGAACCGGAATGCCCCTTCGAGGCAATTGCCACGGGCGATCCGATTTACACGATAGACGCCGAAAAATGCACTGATTGCGGCAAATGTGTGGATGTTTGCCCGGTCAGCGCGATCAGCAAGAAGTAAGCACGCAACGACGCACGCACGACGGGGCGGGGATCGCTGGATCTCCGCCTTGTCTGTTTTTCCCATGGTGTTCATGCAATGATTATTCTACGCGCGGCCGGCATCCGCAAAGAGCTGGGCGAGCGCGTGCTCTTGCGCGACCTGACGCTGCAGATCAACAGCGGTGACACGCTCGGGCTGATTGGCGCCAATGGTTGCGGCAAGACGACCTTGCTGCGCATCCTGCTTGGGCTCGACACGCCGACGGCCGGCAGCGTGACGGTGGCGGACACGGTGCGCATCGGCTATGTGCCGCAGCATGTCTGCGTCAACGACGACGAGACCGTGGCCGATTATGTGCTGGAGGAATGCCGGCGCTGCGGTGTGCAGTTGCGCGCCTGTGAAGAACGCATGGCACACGCCAGCCCGGCCACGCTCGACAAAGCCATGCGTGACTACCAGGTGGCGCGCGATGCATTTGAGCTGGTGGATGGCGATCATGCCGAGGCGCGCGCGCTGCGCATGCTTGAGGTGTTTGGCCTTGGCGCGCGCTGGGCCCAAGCCGTCGTCGCCCTCTCCGGCGGCGAACAAAATCTGGTGGCCTTGACCAAGGCCCTGTTGGCGCGCCCGGAATTACTGGTCCTGGATGAGCCCGCCAATCATCTCGATTATGTCGGCATTGCCTGGCTTGAAGACTTTCTGGCCGGCTATCGCGGCGCGGTGTTGATGGTCTCGCACAATCGCTATTTGCTGGATCGCGTCACCAACGGCATTGCCGAGATCAGCCAAGGCGCGCTGACGCGCTACCGCGGCAACTACTCGGCCTATCGCGAGCAGAAACTGCATGCGCAGCTCAGTCAGCAACGCGCGCATGCCGCCTATCAAAAACAACTGGTGCGCGTGCAGGCGCTGGTGCAGCGCTTCGCCGACCTGGCCAGGGTCCACAGTACCTGGGGCACCCGCTACCGCGCGCGCCAGTCGCAGTTGGCCCATTTGGAGGCCCAAGCCGTGGCCGCGCCCGAGGCCACCGTGCGCAGTGCCGCGATGCGCTTCGGCGCCCAGGCCACGCATGCCAACATCGTCCTGCGCGTGCAGCAGTATGAAAAAAAATATGGCGCGCGCGTCTTGTTGCACAACGTCACCTTTGAATTAACCTCCGGCGAGCGCGTCGCGCTGGTCGGGCCCAACGGTTGCGGCAAGACCTCGCTGCTGCGCGACATCATTGCCCACGCGCATTGGGACAATCCCACGCTGCGCATCGGCCCGAGTATTTCGGTCGGCTATTGCGCGCAGCAGCAGGAAGTGCTGGATCCCGCATGCACATTGACGCAGGTGTTGATGGCGGCCGGCGCGGCCTCGCAGCAGGAGGCGTACAACATGCTGGCCCGTTTTCTCTTCCGCGGCGATGACGTGGAAAAACAAGTGTGCCAACTTTCGGGCGGCGAACGCAACCGGCTGCAACTGGCGCGCCTGATGCAACTCAATCCGAATTTCCTGATTTTGGACGAGCCGACCAACCATCTTGATATTGAAACCTGCGAGGCCGTCGAAGCCGCGCTGGACGACTATCGCGGCACGCTGCTGGTCGTCTCGCACGACCGCTATTTTCTCGACACCCTGGTGGCGCGCGTGCTGGAAGTGCGGGAGCAGACGATTGTCTCGTATCCCGGCTCGTACTCTGAATTCTGGTATGAACGCGCCGAACGTGCCGCCGC
>JAPLST010000296.1 GCA_026398485.1 bacterium | reverse complement strand
TAGGAGATAATGCGAACCTGACGTAGCCAAATCTGTGGTGGGTCCTGCGCGGACGTGGCCGGCGGGTGAGGTAGGGCGGTCAGGCCCTGACCGCCGTTGCTGCGTGCGCGCGCACGCCGGTGCTACCACGGCACCACGACGACCGCGGCGGTCAAGGGCCTGACCGCCCTACCTGTCTGCGCGCGCGACGCCGGCGGCTCCCGTTCTTATAGCGGAATTTCAGCCAATGATGCGGATTTCTGCGTGCGCCACGATAATTTAAGGATGCAGAGGTGCAGAAGCGGAAATGCATCCAGCGCTCGGTACCTCCGCCCGTAGCCGCCGCACGGCGTGCGGCGTGCAGCACATCACGCCGGCCAGCCTTTCTGCGGTTGCATGCGGCGGCGCGGAACACTATACTAAGAGCATGGCGGACGCCGCGCGGTGCGGCGTCCGTTGCGCACTCATCTCGTTACTCAGGCCCTTGCATGGAAGATACTCAGCCCACGTCCCCGCTCCAACTGCTGTGGCAGCATGCCCTGCAATTCGCCCGCTATGTTGTCTCGGGCGGCGTCGCGACGGCCGTGGACTGGACGGCTTTTTGGCTGCTGGCCACGCGCCTGCAGTTGAATTATCAAGGCAGTTTAGTGATTGCCTTTGTCGCGGGTGCGCTGGTCAATTACACCATCACCAAATTGTTTGTGTTTCAATGCCGTTCGCGCCAGGTATCGCAGCAACTCGCGGTGTATTTTGCGCTGACGCTGGTGACGTTACTGTTGAGCATGGCCTGCATGTATCTCTGCGTGCAGGTGTTTGACTGGGCGAAGGTACCGAGCCGGATGCTGACGACCGGCGCGATGTTGCCGGTGAATTTCCTGCTGCACAAGCTGATCACGTTCAATCGCGCGTTGTTTCCAGGGCGTGCGCGTCGCAACCAGTGATGCTGTTACAGTCGCAGAATAACTGAAGCTGGTCTTATTCCTTGCGTGCCGTATAGCGCTTTGCTGTTGCGCTAACGAGCAGCCAGAATATCAAGCAACCCGGTTCCGGCACGACGGCCTGATAGCTGGCGCGCAGATTGGGGCGCGGGCCGATCACGCCGGCCAGGCCGAACGTCTGGGCCTGGCCGTTCTGCACTAGATTCGAGCGCAGGGTCAACGGCGGCAGATATAAGCCGTACGTGGCGCGCGCATAGCTCTGCACCGACGCGGCCACGCCGGCCGACAGCGCGCTGGCGCTCGACGTGCCGGCGAAGGTTCTGGTGTACTGATTGGTCGGCTGCGTGCCGCAAAGATCGCCATAGCCCAGGGATGCCACCGTCCAGTCGCCCCAGCCCTGAATATCGAGCCGGCTGCCATAGCCGGAAAAGCTGCAGCGCGCGCGGCCGGTCGCCGTGCCGGCGCCTACCATGATGGCAAGTGAATCGCGGTAACTGCGCTGAAAGATGCCGCCCCAGACGGCGTTGTCCAAGTCAGCGTTGCCATTGCCGGCCGGCTCGATGACAATGCGGTCGAGCGCAGTGGCATTGGCAATCGCGGCGTAGATCAACGCCCAATACTCGACCGGGCAATAGTCGCCGTTCGCGTACGCTTGCTGCTCGAGCAGGATCACATCGCCGGGTTGCGTGTTTGACACCGCCAGATTGATGGCATCCTGCACGAGCCATGAACCGTCAGCGTCCACGCACGAAATCACCTTGAAGTCGGCATTGTAGACGATGCCGCACATACCATAGCTGTTGCTGCGCGCCGCGCTGATACCCAGCGAAGCCGTGCCGTGATCACGACTGACGCCATACAGGTTCGTCATGACGCCGCCCAGCAGATTGGTGGGCGACAGTTTCAGGTCTTCATGGTCAAGACACCAGTCGTATTCGATGTCGACCAGACGCACCTGCGCGCCGTCGCCGCCCGGTTGTGTCCAGGCGTAGCGGGCGTCATAACCGTTGGACATGGATGGCAGCAGATAGCCTTGCGCGCCGATGAGATTGGTCGTCGGCAGGGGCGGTGCGACGGGGTGCATGTAGACGAGTTCCACGACGGGATTGGTAAAGAGCGGCACAAGCAATGCCCGCGCCGTGGTGTAGTCGGGTACTGCGAGCAAAAACCACAAATTCAGATCGGACAACGGCGCACTCCCGCGCACGTTGCCCTGCCCGCGCTCCGCGTCCAGTTCGGCGGCAGGCCGCGAAAATGCGCGGGCGGCATTCTGCACATGATGATCGCGCAACAGCGTGGCGAGCGCCATGACCTGCGGCTGCCACGCCGGCACGGGTGTCGTGAACAATTGCGGGCCGGACGTCAGTAGCACGCCGCTGCCATTGACGCACTTCAGTGCCAGCCAGCCGCTGTACTCGGACGCCGCAGGCAGATCGTTGGTGTACACCGCAAAACGACTGCCGAAGCCGGGATAGAACGCCGCCGCACCTGCGTGCAGGGACAGCAGGGCACCGACCATCGCATACCTATGGAGTAATTTCATGGCGCCATCCAGATAAGGGGTTATGACGCGTTTACGTCTCTTCAACTATTATAGCGTTTTACGCGGATGGTGGCGATGCCAGACGCCGCACATTATGCATGTTCTGCAACTGAAAACCGAAAATGTTACAATTCTAATAATGTATCATGCATTGACCATAGCTGGCTCTGACTCCGGCGGCGGGGCCGGTATTCAAGCCGACCTCAAGACGTTTTGCTCGTTGCGCGTCTACGGCGCGACGGCAATCACGGCCGTGACGGCGCAAAACACGCTGGATGTCTATGGCGTCGACTATGTCACGCCGGCCTTGGTCGCGCAACAAATTGATGCGGTGCTGAGCGACATTGGCGCGCAGGCCTGCAAGACCGGCATGCTCGGCACCGTGGGCATTGTCCGCACGGTGGCGGAGCGACTGCGCGCGCACCGGGTGACGAACTTGGTGGTTGACCCGGTCATGGTCGCAAAAGGCGGCGCGCGTTTGTTGCGGGATGACGCCGTGCAGGCGCTGCTGGATGAGCTGCTGCCGCAGGCCTTGATCGTCACGCCCAATATCACCGAGACGGAAGTGATGACCGGCGTGGTGGTGAAATGTGAAGACGACATGTTGCACGCCGCCGCCCTGTTGCTGAAAACCGGCGTGGCATGCGTGGTGATCAAAGGCGGGCACCTTGAGGGCGATGCAACGGATTTGGTGTACCGCAAGGAAGGCCACCATTTTCTGCGCGGCCCGCGCATTACGACGACCTGCACGCACGGCACCGGCTGCACTTTTTCGGCAGCGATCACCGCCTATCTTGCGCGCGGCCTGGAGCCGCTCGACGCGATCAAATGCGCGAAGACCTACATCACCCAGGCCATTATCACGGCGCGCGCCATCGGCCACGGGCATGCCCCGACCAATCATTTCTGGAATGCGCCGCAGGACGCGGACGAGCGCTGAATGCGCAGTTGCGCACTGGTCGGATTCCACCAGGATACTGGATGCTGGATGCTGCACCGAACACTGAAAACTGAACACCGAAAACCTCTGCAACGCAGCCGCCATGGCGCGCATGCTCTTTCTGCTTTTGCCATTGTAATCTGCACGGCGGCGGCGCTGCTGCTCAGCGGCTGCGCCAGTTCTTCGCACACGCCACGTGCCGCGGCGCGTCCGGCCCCTGCCGCGCAGCCCGGCGCATTGTCATCTTGCGCGATCCACGCGGCTTTAACCGCATTGGCGGCGACCGCGCAAACGGTGCGTAGTGTCAGTCTGGGCGCGTCCGTGCGCGGCACGCCGCTCGATGCCGCGCTGATCAGCAGCCAGCCTGACCAGCTTGCCCGCGCCGCCGCGCCGGTCGGCCGTCTGCGGATCATGCTGGTCGGCACCCAGCACGGGATGGAGCCGTCAGGCGGCGACGCGCTGGTCGCGCTCGCGCATGACCTCGCCGCCGGGCCGCTGACCAGTTTGCTCGCCGCCTGCGAATTCATCATCGTGCCCAACAGCAATCCTGACGGGCGCGACACGAATCGGCGCGTCAATGGCAACAACGCAAACCTCAGCACGGATTACTTGTTGTTGAGCCAGCCGGAAAGCAGCGCGTTGGCCGCCGTCCTGCAGCGCTGGCAGCCGCACGTCGTGCTGGATGTGCACGAGTCGGCCGTATTGAAGAAGAAAACGTTGGGTGCGCAGGGCTTCCTGATTGATTTCGAGGCCCAATTCGAAGGGCCGAACAATCCCAATGTGCCGGCCGGCTTCCGCACGCTGGTGTACGCCACGCTCCTGCCGGAGATCCTGACCAACGCGCAGCAACGCGGCCTGCCGGCCCAGCGCTACCTTGGCGAGATCACCAGCACCAATCAGGGTATCACGCACGGCGGCCTGTCGCTGCGCAATCTGCGCAACTACGCCGGCATGCACGGCACCTTGGGCTTCCTGCTTGAAAGCAAACTGGATCCCTCAACCGGCAGCTATGCGACGCCGCGCAATATTGCCGAACGGGTGCGCAAGCAAACCATCGCGATTACCAGCCTGCTCACGGTCTGCGCCCGGCACGCCGCGGCAATCACCAACGCCACGGCCACAGCCCGCCAACCATTGAAGGACATTACCAGGGGATTGTCGGCGAAGTTGGTGCAGATGCTGCCGCGCACCTCCAACACGCTGGTGTATTTGGCGTTCACGTATGTGCCGGCGGATGCCGCCACGCGCAGCGTTCCGTTGCGGCGCATTGCGGACGGGCTCGTCACCAATCTCGTCTTTCCGTACTATGGCGCCATCCGCGCGAGCGAGCCAGTCCTGCCGCCGCGCGCCTTCGTCATCACCCGCCACCAGGACGAGCTGGCGCGCATCCTGACCATGCACGGCATTGCTTTTCTGCGCGCCTACAAACCAGCACAGGTGCCGGCGGTCGCGCTGCAGGTTACCGGTCGTGAAGATCTGCCGTTGCGCTTGTGCGGCGCCTCGGCGCGCTATCTCACCACGCCTGTGCCGGTCATGTTGACGGTGCAGGAAGGCGACCTGGTGGTGCCGCTGTTCCAAGCGTTTCCCCGGCTCATTACCTTGCTGCTCGAGCCGCGTTCGATGGCGTCGGTCTTCACCACGCCGCAAATGCAAACCTGCCTTGCCACCAACACGCCGGCGTGTGTGTACCAGGTTGATGACTATTTGCAGATTCCTTCTTTTACCACCCACACCGAGACCTTTCCATGACGCAACACGTGCAACACATCATTCACAAACGCGACGGCAACGCGCATGATCTCAAGCAATTCCGCGCCTTTCTCACGGCGTACACCCAAGGCGAAGTGCCCGACTATCAGATGGCGGCGTGGCTGATGGCGGCCTGGCTACGCGGCCTGAGCGCCGCCGAGACAGCCTGCTTGACGGAAGCCGTGCGCGACAGCGGCGCCTGTTTGAACCTGCAGCACATTGACCGGCCGAAAGTGGACAAGCATTCAACCGGCGGCGTCGGCGACAAGACCAGCCTTGTGCTGCTGCCCTTGCTGGCCGCTGCCGGCGTGTGCGTGCCGATGATGAGCGGCCGCGGGCTCGGCCATACCGGCGGTACTCTCGACAAACTCGAGGCCATGCCGGGCATGAACGTGCGCTTGCCGACCGAACGGTACCTGCAAATTCTCGAAACACTCGGCGGCGTGTTCATGGCCCAAACCGACGCGATTGCGCCGCTGGATCGCAAGTTGTACGCCCTGCGCGACGTGACCGGCACGATCGAATCCATCCCGCTGATCACCGCCAGCATCATTGGCAAAAAAGCCACCGAGGATCTTGACGCGCTGGTGCTCGACGTGAAATGCGGCAATGGCGCCTTCATGCGCGAACCAGCGCAGGCCCACGCCCTGGCGCAAAGCCTGGTGCAGGCCGCCAAGCGTCTGGGCATGCGCACGGTGGCGCTGATCACCGACATGAACGAGCCGCTCGGCGCCTGGATCGGCAATGCGGTCGAGACGCGCGAGGCGCTGGCCATGTTGCGCGGTGAAGCGGTCGAGCCGCGCTTCCAGGCGGTCACCCTGCAATTGGCCGGCGAAATGTTGCAAGCTGCGCAACCGGCCTTGACCGTTGCCGCCGCGCGCGCCATTCTGGAGCAGCACCTGCGCGACGGCAGCGCCTGTGAGCGCTTTATGCAGGTCGCCATCGCCCAGGGCGTCAGCCCGGCCACGTGCGCGAACTTGCCGGCGTGCTTGGCGCCGGCGCCGGTGGCCCAAGAAATTCGCGCGCCGCGCAGCGGCATTCTCCAGCAATTTGATACCGCCCGCATCGGCCGCCTGCTCGGCGCACTCGGCGCCGGCCGGGCCGCGTTGACCGATGTCATTGACCCCGCCATCGCGCTGCAACTGCATGTGCATCTCGGTGATCCGGTCAATGCCGGCGCCGTCCTGGCCACGCTCTACACCCGCAGCAGCATTTCCACGCAGGATTTTGTAGAATGTATGCAGATCGGCGATGGGCCCTGCGTGCCATCACCCTTGGTGCTTGAGAGAATCTGCTGACCATATTGAATATCGAATATCGAAAATGATTTTGCAACAAAATTATTTTTTAACCCTGCCGCAGCTTAGATAGTATGGCCATGAAAAAGAGAGTAACATTCAACATTCAACATTCAACATCGAACATCGAAAGACAGGCACAGCACTACTTTCATGCGGCCCCCGGCCGCTTTATAAATTATTGCGCCGCGCGAGAATTTAGAAGACACGAAGAAGACCTGCGCTGCACTAAAAAACTTTCGTTGCGAAGGTTTTTCCTCCAGCAGACCCTGAACCCTGAACCCTGAACCCTTGATGAACACTGCCAAAATCACGGAAGCCGTCGACTACATTCAGCAGCACATGCCGTTTGCGCCGCAGATCGGCGTGGTGCTTGGCTCGGGCTTGGGCGGCATTGCCGACGCCGTGCCGCTGGCCCGCGCGCTGTCCTACCAGGACATTCCGCATTTCCCGCAGCCCACCATCGTCGGGCATGCCGGGCGCCTCGTGTTCGCGCGGGTCGGCACGGCGGCCGTCGCGATCTTGCAGGGCCGCGCGCATTTGTACGAGGGCCACAACGTGGATGATGTGGTGCGGCCCGTGCGGGTGCTGGCGCAACTCGGCATGCGCCTGCTGCTCGTCACCAATGCGGCGGGCGGCGTCAATGCGGCATTCACCGCCGGCGATTTGATGTTGATTACCGACCAACTCAATCTGCAGGGAGTTAATCCGTTGACCGGGCCGAACGACGAGCGTTTCGGCCCGCGCTTCCCTGACATGACCAATATGTATGACCCGTGCGTGCGCGCCATTGCACTGGCTTCCGCGCAGCGTGCCGGCGTCAGCTTGCAGCAGGGCGTGTATGCCGGCGTGCCCGGCCCGACCTATGAAACGCCGGCCGAAATCCGCATGTTTCGCACCTTGGGCGCCGATGCCGTCGGCATGTCCACCGTGCAGGAAACCATGGCCGCGCGGCACCTCGGCGTGCGCGTCGGCGGGATCAGTGTCATCACCAATCAAGCCGCAGGCGTGGCGCTGCAACCGTTGTCGCATGCCGACGTCGTTGCCTGCGCGCAGCAGGCCAATGCGCGGCTGACGGCCGTCCTGACCGATTGTTTGCATCATTGTTCTTCACTTCTGCATTAGGAGCTGCCATGCCGTTTATCAGCATCACGACGAATGTAACCTTAACCACGCAGCATGAGGTGCGCATCAAATCCGAAACCGCGCGGATCATGAACGACATTGCCGGCAAGCCCGAGGAATGGCTGATGATCGCCATTCAGCCGGCCACCTTGTTGTTCTTCCAAGGCACCAGCGACCCGCGCACCGCGTATGTTGAAATCAAGTATATCGGCGCCTTTGCGGCCGAGCTCAAAGAAAAGATTGTCAAAGGCATTGCCAAGCTCTTGCAAGAGGAAATCGGCGTCAGCCCCGACCGGTTGTACGTCCATTATGCGGGTTCGTCCGCCGCCGATTGGGCCTGGTCCGGCACGATGCTCAGTTGCACCTGATGCAAGTGGAAGGTTGGAAGGTTGGAAGGTGATAAGGTTGAACAAACAAACGCAATTGGTCAATTATCAATTGTCAATTGTACATGGCATGGCCTTGATTTACGACGCAGCCACCACGCCATTTCAGCGCCGGGTGTATGACGCCGCGCAAGAAATCCCGCGCGGCATGGTGACGACCTATGTGCGGCTTGCGCGCCACCTTGGGTGCGGCTCGGCGCGCGCGGTCGGGCAGGCCTTGCGGCGCAATCGTTACGCGCCGCGCGTGCCCTGTCATCGGATTATCAGCGCGGATTTGCGGCCGGGTGGGTTCAGCGGGCAGACCGGCGGCGCGGCCCTGCGCCGCAAGCAGGCGCTGTTGCGCGCCGAGGGCGTCCTTTTTCGCGCCGGCCGGCTGGCCGACGCCCGCCAGCTGTTTGACTTCCGCTAACGGTGCTTGGGCTGCATCGCGGCGTAGTTGTCCAGCATCTTCTGCAACGAGTCGCGGTCATAGCAGGCCGCGAGCATGTCGCTATAGGTGATTTGATTCTGGGTGTACAGGGTCATCAGTGACATGTCCATGGCGCACATGCCGAACTTCGCGCCGGTCTGCAGATCAGAGATAATCCGATAGGTTTTATTGTCGCGAATGTAGGCGGCAATCGAGGTCGTGTTGAACATGATCTCAAAGGCCGCCACGCGCCCGCCGCCAATGCGCGGCAACAACTGTTGCGAGATGACCGCCAGCAGCGTGCCGGACAACTGGGTGCGGATCTCATCGCGATGGTTGGCGGGAAACACATCGACGATGCGATCAACGGTGCGGGCCGCGCTGGTGGTGTGCAAGGTGCTGAAGACCAGGTGGCCCGTTTCGGCGGCGCGCACGGCGGCCTCGATGGTCTCGAGATTGCGCATTTCACCGACCAGAATGACATCCGGGTCCTGGCGCAAGGCGCGCACCAGCGCTTCCTCGAAGCTGGGCACGTCTTCACCCACTTCCCGCTGCACCACAATCGATTTGTTGTGCGTGTGGCGGTACTCGATCGGGTCTTCAATCGTGATGATATTGCAGTCGCGCTCGCGATTGATGCAATCCACCATGGCGGCCAGGGTGGTGGATTTGCCGCAGCCGGTCGGCCCGGTGACCAGCACCAGCCCGCGCGGCCGGTTGAGTAATTCATGAACGCGGTCGCCCAAACCAATGTCGGCCAGCGGGCGGGTTGCGCCGGGGATCAAGCGCATCACCACGCTGGCCATGCCGCGCTGCTTGAAAATACTGACGCGAAACAGGTGCTTGGCCTGAAACTCATACGAGAAATCCGAGCCGCCGCGCGTTGCGAGCAAGTCAAGATGCTTGGACGGTGTGATCTCGCGCACGAAGCGCAGCGTATCCTCGGGGGTCAGGGCGGTATCACCCAAGGGCGACAGCCGGCCATGCACGCGCAGGGTTGGCAGGCAGCCGGCGGCGATATGCACATCCGAGGCGTCGCGCGTCACGGCGGCGGACAATATTTCAACGGGGGTCAGCATGGGTCTGTCCGGCTCTGGGTCAGGGTGTGCGCGGCATGGTCGTCACATCAAAGCCGCCGATCTGATTGGTGGCCGCGGTAATCAAGAGCTGCTCGCGCATGCGCAGCAGCGCCATACTCGGCGTGTTGGTAATGACATCCCGCCACTCGCCCTCCCGGCCGACATGCATTTGTTCCAATTGCGGCTGCCAGCGCGGGTCGGTGTTGTTCGTCCGCAAAATCGTCGGCGTGATGAAAATGACCAGGTTCACCGTCTTCATATCCTTGGTTTCCCAGGTAAAGAGATAGGGGCCCAGATAGGGCATCTCGCACAAGTACGGGATCGAGCGTTTGCTGGTCACCCAGTTGTCCTTGATAATACCGCCGACCGCGACGGTGTAGCGGTCGCGCAGCGAGACGCGCGTCTCGACCCGGCGAATGTTGGTAATCGGCACTTCCACGCCCTGAATGACCTGGTTGCCGGTCAAGTCGCTGACTTCCGGTATGATATCCAAGGTCACATCGCCATTGTAGTTGACGTGCGGGGTAACTTCCAGGGTGATGCCGACATAAATATCCTCGAGCTCGTTAATTTCGTAGGAGCCGGTTTCCTTGTTAAAGGTGAATTTGGGTTTGTAGCGCGTTTCCGCGACGCGAATGGTGGCGCGCTTGTTGTCCAAGGTTTGGATTTTCGGGTTGCTGATAAGTTTGGCGCGGGAGTTGTTGAGCAGCATGCTGAACGCCAGGCGGAATTGGTCGGGTTCAAGCTGATAGGTGGTGGCTTGGGTCTGGTTGATGCCATACGAGCGCGCCTTGTTGGCCGGCAAGCCGCTCGGGATCGGGAACCCATAAAAGTCGCCTTCCCCGGAGCCGCTGCGCGCCAGCGTCACCTCGCGGTCAAAGGTGTACA
Source organism: bacterium (assembly GCA_026398485.1). Taxonomy (GTDB): domain Bacteria; phylum Auribacterota; class UBA3054; order UBA3054; family JAPLST01; genus JAPLST01. The sequence continues at coordinate 1,253 of JAPLST010000296.1, read as the reverse complement.
GCATGTCGTGCAGGACGACGCCATAGTCGCCGAGATTGCTCCAGTCGACGCCCTCGCTGTTCACGTCGCCGACCGTGATCTCAATAAATTTGGCTTCGATCAGGACTTGCGGCGTGGGCTGGTCCAGACGCTGGACCACTTTTTCAATCTGCCCCAGCTTGGCGGGGATGTCGGTGATGATCAACGCGTTGACGCGCTCATCACTTTCAATCTTGCCGCGCGTGCCCGTCAGCAAGGGGGTCAGCACCGGCAGCAGCTCGTTCGCCTTGGCATAGTTGACCGGAATAATGATGATCGAGAGCGGTTCCTTTTCCACTTGGTCGGCGCTGACCACCCGCAGGATGTTGCCATCGCGCACGTAGGTATAGCCGTTGGCGGTCAGGATCAGGGTCAAGGCCCGTTCCCAATGCACATCGTGCAATTCGATCGTGACGGTGCCGTGCACTTCCGGGCCGGCCACGAGATTGACGCCGCTGACACGCGCGATCAGGCGCAAAATGTTCTGCAGGTCGCCGTTCTTGTAATTCAACGAAATGACGGCCGTGTCATTGGTCAACTGTTCAATGGCGATCCGTTGCGAGACGGGCATCGTGCGCTCTTGCTCGGGCGTAAAATCAATGCGGGTTGCCATGCTGACGCCGGGCACGCTGGGCGCGCGTTGCGGCACGGCGGAGTCGGTCTCGCGTTCCGCCGCATCGTAGCTCTGGGTGCGTTCGCGCACGCGCTCCAAGGCCGTCTGCGCCTGCACCAGCGGCGCCAGCAGCAGCAGGCCGGCCAGCCCGCCATGCCAGGCCGCGCGCAGGCGCTGCTGCGCAACAGCAACCAGTGTCATGCGACTGCACACGTTCATCGCGGTGTCTCCGGCGGGGGACTGAGCTTATAGTCATAGGTGTCTTCATCCAGCGCGAAGACAATCCGGTCGAGGCCGATCTGCGCAATGCGCACGGCCACATCCGGCGCCAAGCGGTCGCCTTCGCCCAGCAAGCGGTCATTAATCACCGCCATGCGCAGGTTCGCCGACACGACCACGCCTTCGATCCGGCAGGTGGCCAGCACGCGCTCGATGTCCGCCCGCCGGCTCTGGCGCGTCTGCGCCGTCGGGCTTTGCAGCCCGCCGGCCGCGCGCGCCGGTACGCTTTGCGGCTTGATCAGCGGGTCGCGCACACCGGCGGCGTCGTACAACGCCCGCACGGCGGGCACGTCATTCGTCGCCGCCGCGCCGCTGACCAGCGCCGCACCGAGCAAAGCCACTG
>JAPLST010000102.1 GCA_026398485.1 bacterium | reverse complement strand
GGTTGGTGGCATAGACCGTCAGGTTGGTCAGGGTGGCGGCCACGTCGACCTGGCCCCAGCCTTCGGCATTGTTTGGCCGCGGCGCGGGCGGAAGCTCGCGCGTGGCGCCATAACCATACTGGCCGGGCGTCAAAGAGCGCGCGCCGTTGATCAGCGTGGCCTTGACCAGCGCCGCACTCGGATTGGTGATGGCCGGCAGATACCGTTCGGCAAAATACTGGCGCACCAGCGCCGCCGCCCCGGCCACCAACGGCGCGGCCATGCTCGTGCCGCCACTGAAGGTATAATCATTACTGGCGGCGTTGTACAGCACGCCATAGCCGGTGCCCCACAGCGTGCCGGCCTGCGGCATGTGCGACCGGCATGAAATGATATCCGTGCCGGGCGCGACCAGGTCGGGCTTGGTGCGGCCATCATCGGTCGGCCCGCGGCCGGAGAACGCGGCAATGCCCTGATGCACGCCATCCGCGCTGGTTGAAACAAAATCCGTGTTGACCTGCGCCGGAAAGAGATCGGTCCAGAGGTCGCCGTACATGACCGCGGCGAAGCCGCCCGCGCCGGGCGGCCGCTGGGATTCCGCGGCGCCGATCGCCAGCAGGTTCTTCGCCGTGGCGGGCGGGGCAATGCTGTCCGGATCAATGCGGCCGCTCCGGTCGTAATCGCCCGCGCCATTGCCGGCCGAAAACACGACCAGCATATCCGGATGCTGCCACATGAACTCGTCCACATCCTGCGCCATCGCCGTGTATGCGCCATTCTCCCCGCCGCCCCAACTGTCAGAATGGATGCGTGCGCCATTCGTGTAGGCCTGGATGAACAATTCATTCAAGTCACTTGGCGGATACACCGAGGTGGATTGATCGCCAATGGATTGATGCACCAACTGAGCTTCATACGCCACGCCGCGAAACAGGCCGTTGCTCCAGGCCGAGCCATTGCCGAGAATTGAGCCGGCCGTGTGCGTGCCGTGCCCCTGCAGATCGCTCCATTCATTGTTGGCGCTGCGCTTCAGGGCAAACGCGGCCCGGATGCGATTGGTGAAATCCGGCATCATTGTGGCCAGGTCGCCGGTGTCCACGCCGGTATCGGCATGGCCGACAATCTGGCCATTGCCGCTCAGGCCGAGCGTGTCCCACACCGGCGTCACATTCATCAGCGGGCCGGTCACGGCCACGTTGTTCATGATCTGCGGCTGGAGGTAGCGTTCGATCCACGCGACTGCCGCACTGCGTGCCACGGTCTCGAGCGCCGCCGCCGGCAGCCGCGCGCGCAGCCGCGTCGCCGTCGCCGCCACGGCAACGCCGCCGGCCTGCTTGATCAGATCCATGACCGCGGTCTTGTCTTCGGCCGTAAACACAAACACGGTTACATCCAATTGCGTGGTGCTGACGTTGTCATATTGCATTGGCGCGGCGCAGGGCTGATTGAACAAGGTCTGGCCCGTGCGCGGCGCCGGCACGGCTGCGGGCGCCGCCAACGCCGCGCGCGTCAGGCTGGGCGGCAGTTTGTAGGCCGGCTGGTAGGCGCCGATCCAGCGCACGCACGGCAGCGCGGCGATCTTTGCCACGTCACGCGGCGCACACGCCACAATGAACGCATGCTCCGGAATATAATTGTACATTGCAATTTGTAAATTGTAAATTTGCTGTTTCCACGCCTCCTGCCCCGGGCCGTGGAATTGCACGATATAGGGCAGCACGCCGCGCGCAGTCGGCGTCTGGATGGTGGTGGCGACATCCGCCGCGAGTTTGTCGGCCGGTCGCCCGCTGGCCTGCGCGCGCGCCGCCACTGGCGCGGTGTCGATGGTCGCGGCGCACAGGCTGATGCTGAAAGCCGGTGCCGGTGCGGCAAACGGCGCGGCCGGCGGTGCGCCTTGCGGTTGCGCCGCACGCTCCCGCGTGGCCGGCAGCAGAACGGCGCTGGCTGAGTAATGCCACGCCACTGCGGCGGCGATAAAAAAACTGCGCGCGAAAATACGCCGGGTTGATTTCATCATGTTCATTCGTGGTTAGCTTCCATAATTACGTTCATGCATAGTTACATCATATACTTCCGCGCCGCGCCTGTCGTCGCGGCTGCCGTGCCGCGGCGGCCGCGATGCGGGGAACGCGGCACGCCCGTGCCGCTGAGG
>JAPLST010000037.1 GCA_026398485.1 bacterium | reverse complement strand
ATGCTGGCCGTGCCGGCACGGGCGGAATACCGGGTCAGTGTCATGCAGGACTATGAATCCGGCGGGCTGCCCAGCGCGGGCTACCAGTCGCCCATCGCGCTGGCGTTCAGCAGCGACACGCCCTATGGCACGCGCTGCCTGCAGGTGACCATCACCAACACGGTCTGGGCCAAGGATTATTATGACGTCCACCTGCTTGGCTCAGTCTATTTTCCGCCCGAAGCAGACACGATCCGGCTGCGGGTGAACGTGCGCAGTGGCCGTTTGATGCTCACCGTCGGCACGGCCACGATCTACTGCCGCAACAGTGACACCTACGCCGATTACGCGACGCTCGGCACGGGCACGCCGCCGCAATGGGTGACCGTCACCTTGCCGCTGAATGTGCCCTTGGTGCGCAACTACCGGCGGGCGTCGTACAGCACGGCCGCGCCGCTGGTCGCCTTCACCCGCTGGGTGCAGGAGCCCGTGCGGCTGACGATGTTCAAGGGCTCATCCGGCGAGTTCCTGGTTGATCAAATCGAACTGATCGCCTCCGGTTTGAGCCAGCCCTTCCCGCAGTTTGCCACGCAGGACGTCACGCAGGTCATGCCCCTGGCCGACTTTGAGCAGGACATTTCCAACGCGTTCACGCTGTACATGGCGGAGAATCAGACGAACGACTTTGCCCTCTCCTGGCTCAGCAGCAATCCCGTCGCGCGCGCACCGGCGGTGTTGACGCGCGTGAACCAGGGCAGCTGCGGCAGCAATTCGCTGGCCGCCCGCGCAGTATTCAAGGAGGAGATGTCGTGGGTGGGCATCAAAGTTCGCGGCAGTCTTGGCGCGAATGCCGTCAGTTTCACGCTCAAGGCCCAAGGCGGGCAGAACGCGACGGTCTACGGCTCGGCCGAAAATTATCCGCTGGACTTCTTCATCATGAGCGCGCCCACCAATCCGCCTTTCGATTGGGCGCGCTTTGGCCCGACGCCCGAGATGCTGGCCGGGCCTTCGCTCGGCTATGACTGCAATCTTTCCTATTATACGATCCGTGCGTTGACGAACCTGTCTTTTGCGTTTTATCACACGCGGCGCTACGTGGCCAAGGACGCCTGGCGCACGCTGGTGCTGCCCTTGGCTGATTTTCAGTGCGCGTACGGGATCGGCAGTTACAGCAACCGCTTCATGCAGAACCTGCCCTTGACGGGCGATGACTTGATTGCGGTTGCGTTGCTTGCGCCGTTCCAGCGCCAGACGGCGGTTGCCTGCACGATCATCGTGGATCATGTCGCGCTGGTGTGCGTGCCCAGCAATGCAGCGCAGCGCTCGTTCTGGCAGGCACCCGATGTCGCCAGCGTGCGGCTGGTCAACGATCCGGCCTATCCCAGCTACGGCGGCCTCAAACACATGCTGGCGCATGACACCAACGCGCCGAGTGTGCCGCAGGGACTCGCGGTCAGCGCCGTCAGCAACACGCAGGTAACGCTGGCGTGGTCTGCGTCCACGGACGACGTGGCTGTGGCGGGCTACGATGTGATGCGCGACGGCAATGGCGTCGGCACGGCGGGGGAGCCGCAGCACACCGACCACGGACTCCTGCCGGGCACGCGCTATGTGTACACGGTCCGGGCCTTCGATGGCATGGGCAATCATTCGGCCGACAGTGTATCGAACAGTGTCGTGACGCTGCCGGAACCCGCCGTGGTCGTCACCGCCGTTCTGGCGCTGATGTTTCTCGCCCTGCGGAACACGAAGCAGTCCCTTATCCTCGAACTGCAATGACACCATGAACAGCCCTTGGTCCATTGTTGAATCGGCGTTTGATGTAACGGCCGCCAAGGCTTATGAAGGTCTGTTCACGCTGGGCAGCGCGCGCCTGCACGTGCGTGGCTCATTCGAGGAACACCTGGCCGACGCGCCGCAGGATTGCACCAATGCAGGCGGCGATGCGCCGCCCTTGAAAGTCAAATGGGGGACGTTTGTGCCGGGCATCTACGGCACGCATCCGGCGTTGCGGCGGCAGATCGTCAACCTGCCCTTCTTTCTCGATCTTGTGCCGTCGGTGCAGGGCGAGCGTCTGGACATGGAGCGCAGTCACCTCGGCGAGTACCATCGCACGCTCGATCTGCGCCGCGCGCTGCTGACGCGTGCGCTGGTCTGGCATACGCGCGCCGGCGCGGTCGTGCGGCTGCGCTTCGAACGCTTTGTCAGCGCGGCGCGGCCGGCGCTGTGCGTGCAACGCCTGATCCTGTCGGCTGATCGCGCCGTGACGGTCACGGTGTGCGGCGGCATTGACGCCCGCGTCACTTCCAATAATCACGATATGTTTGCGCGGGTGACGCTGGCGCGACAGGCGGCCAACGGCATTGATTGCGCGGTGCGCACGAATGGCGGCGACACCATTGCCCTGCGCACCGTGTTCGCCGCGCCTGTGGTACCATGGCAGTTTGCGCAGGACGGGCGCTGCGCGCGACTACGCACCGCACTGCGGCTGCGGCCGGGTGCCGAGGTCGTGCTTGAAAAACGCACCGCGGT
>JAPLST010000409.1 GCA_026398485.1 bacterium | reverse complement strand
GTCGCGCGAGAAACCAAAGCCCATCTGGGTCAGGTCGTTGGTGCCGAACGAGAAGAACTCGGCCGTCCTGGCCATTTCATCGGCGGCCAACGCCGCGCGCGGAATCTCGATCATCGTGCCGTACAGGCACGGGATCTTCTTCAGGCCTTGCGCGGCGCAGACTTCGGCGTAGACCTTGTCGAAGATCACCTTTTGCGCATCAAGTTCCTTGACGCAGCAGGTGACCGGGATCATCACTTCAGGCTGCGCTTTTTTGCCTTCCTTGATCAATTCTGCTGCCGATTCGAGAATGGCGCGGAACTGCATTTCGCTGACTTCCGGATAGGTGACGCCGAGGCGCACGCCGCGATGGCCCATCATCGGATTGACTTCGTGCAGGGCGTCGCCGCGCTTCTGCACATCCTCGACTGTGATGCCGAGTTCGGCGGCCAGCTCGGCCCGTTTTTCCGGGCTTTGCGGCACGAATTCATGCAGCGGCGGGTCGAGCAGGCGGAACGTCACCGGCAGGCCGTCCATGGCGGCCATCGTGGCCTTGATGTCGCGCTTGACATACGGATACAACTCGGCCAGCGCGGCCTTGCGTTCATCCAGCGTCTTCGACAGGATCATCTTGCGCAATTTGGATAACGGCTCGTCGCTGCCCTTGCCATAGAACATGTGCTCGGTGCGGAACAAGCCGATGCCCTCGGCGCCGAACGTCCGCGCGACGCGCGCATCTTCCGGCGTGTCGGCATTGGTGCGCACGCCCATGGTGCGGAACTTGTCGACGATCTGCAGGAACTCCTGGAAGCGCGGATTCTCGGTGGCATCAACCGTGTCCAGCGCGCCGGCATACACATGGCCTTTGCTGCCGTTCAGGCTCAGCATGGCGCCCTCTTCATAGGTCGTGCCGTCGATCCGCAGAATCTTGGCATGCACGTCAATGTGCAAGTCTGCACAACCGACGATGCAACATTTGCCCCAGCCGCGCGCAACCAGTGCCGCGTGCGAAGTCATGCCGCCGCGCGCCGTGAGAATGCCCTCGGCCGCGCGCATGCCCTCGACGTCTTCCGGATTGGTCTCTTCGCGCACCAGAATGACATGTTTCTTTTTCTTGGCCCATTCGACCGCATCGGCGGCGGTGAAGACAACGTGGCCCACGGCGCCACCCGGCCCGGCCGGCAAGCCCTTGGCGATCACCTTGGCGCGTTTCTCGGCGGCCGGATCCAGGATGGGATGCAGCATTTCGTCCAGTTGCGCCGGCGCAACGCGGGTCACCACCGTCTTTTGGTCAATCAACTTTTCATGCAACATGTCCATCGCCATATTCAGCGCGGCCACGCCCGTGCGCTTGCCGACGCGGCATTGCAGCATCCACAAGCGGCCTTCCTGAATGGTGAACTCGATGTCCTGCATGTCTTTGTAGTGCTTCTCGAGTTTTTGCTGAATGCCATCAAGCGCCTTGTACACAACCGGCATGGCCGTCTCGAGCGAGGCCAGTTGCTTGTTCTGCTCATTCTTGGTGGCTTCATTCAGCGGGCTGGGCGTGCGAATGCCGGCGACGACATCTTCGCCCTGCGCATTGACCAGCCACTCGCCATAGAAATGGTGATCACCGGTGGCCGGATTGCGCGAGAACGCAACGCCGGTGGCCGACGAGTCGCCCATGTTGCCAAAGACCATGGCCTGCACATTGACGGCCGTGCCCCATTGGTCCGGAATGCCTTCGATGCGGCGATAGGAGATGGCGCGCTTGCCGTTCCAGGATTTGAAGACGGCGCCAATACCGCCCCAGAGCTGCTCCATCGGGCTGTCGGGGAATTCCTTGCCCAGCACATCCTTGACGCGGATCTTGAATTTCACGACCAATTCCTGCAAGTCGTCCACGGTCAAATCGGTGTCACTGGCATAGCCCTTGGCAACTTTCACGTCGTGCAACAAATTATCGAGCTGGCGGCGGATGCCCTTGCCTTCGGCAGGCTCGATGCCTTCGGCCTTTTCCATGACGACATCCGAGTACATCATGATCAGGCGGCGATAGGCGTCATAGACAAAGCGCGGATTGTTGGTTTTCTTGATCAGGCCGGGGATCGTGGCCGAGCACAAGCCGACGTTCAGCACGGTTTCCATCATGCCCGGCATCGACTTGCGCGCGCCGGAGCGGCACGAAACCAGCAGCGGATTCGTGGGGTCGCCGAACTTGGTGTTCATCACGGCTTCGGTCTTGGCCAGGGCGGCCTTGAGTTCCGCATCGAGCGATTTCGGATACTTGGCGCCCAGCTTGAGGTACTCGACGCAGCATTCCGTCGTGAGCGTAAAGCCGGCCGGGACAGGCAGGCCGATGCGGCACATTTCCGCCAGATTCGCGCCTTTGCCGCCCAGCAGATTCTTGTCTTCCGCGCGGCCTTCCGCCTTGGCGGCGCCGAAGAAATAGACATATTTCGGGCCTTTCTTCACGGCCGCGACCGGCTTGACGGCCTTCTTGATTTTCTTCGCCACGGGTTGCGCGGCTTTTTTGGCGGCTTTTTTGACCGCTTTTTTGCTTGCTTTTTTCGTTGCCATACGGGTTCCTTGTCGTTACCAATTAGGGGATCAAACAATACGTGAGAATG
>JAPLST010000054.1 GCA_026398485.1 bacterium | reverse complement strand
GTTGACGCCCAACAAGAAGCACACCGCTTGGAAGTTCAAGGCCAAGAAAAATGCGACCGTGAACTATACCGTGCGCAAGCATGTTTTCAAAACCACGGTGTGGACGAATCTGCCGCCGACGTGGGTCATCTACGCCCGGCCGTAGCCGGCGGACACACGGTCTGTGCACCGCCCCTCTGCGCCGGCGCGCCGCGCGGGATTTCCAGCGCGAGCGCCGGCAATAGCACTGCCGGCGCGGGTCACGCCCCCGCTATGCATTTACTGCCGCGCTCATTGCCCGTCATGATTGTTTTTCCCCTCAAGCGATGTTGCGCGTTGCCGGATCCGGGGCAGGGCCAGATCTTGCAATGCACACCGATTGTGTGCTACACTATTTACATATCGAATTAACCATTGGTGGAAATCGCCATGAAAATGCGCCAGATCAGCAGCAGCGTTGCTTGCAGCATGCTTCTCGGCACGGCACTATTTGCCGCGCCCACGCCCGCCGATGTGGCGGCCCCGTTCAGTGATGCAGCCGTGCGGGCGGCGGCCGTGCGGGCGTTCACCGAACAAAGTCAGCACAACCAGGCCGTCGCCGTCGCGTGGGCGCAACAGCAGGGGCTGCCGGTGCGCTATGAGGTCAACGGCGTGACGCGCGAATTGATGCGCCTCGATGTGGAAGGCCGGCCCTTGTATTATTCGACGGCGAATGTCAATGCGGCGATCTCGACCGCCGCGAATATTCTGCGCGACAGCACCAGTTATCTGCTGCCAGGCAACAGCGTGACGGTGGGCGTGTGGGACGCCGGCTCGGTCTTGTCCACCCATCAAGAATTTGGTGGGCGCGTGCGGGTGATGGATGGCGCGGCCTCGCACTGGCACTCGACCCATGTGGGCGGCACGATCGCCGCATCCGGCGTGGATGCCAATGCGCGCGGCATGGCGCCCAGCAGCCGGATACACAGTTATGACTGGAACACCGACACGGCCGAGATGGCGGCGCGCGGCGCAAGTGCGCCCGGCCAAGGTGACAAAATCTATTTGTCCAATCACTCGTATGGTCTGGACGGCGGCTGGTTTTGGGATTCGGCCGGCGGCAACGGCTGGCACTGGCGCTATGGCCTTGGCACGCTGCAGGATCCCGCGTTCGGGCAATATGACGACAACGCGCGCGATGTGGACACGGTGGTCTATGGCGCCCCCTATTACTTGCCCATGTTCTGCGGCATGAACAGCCGCAGCGACGGGCCGGCCAATGGCGACACCTTTTATTATTGGAACGGCGGCGGCTACAGCGCGGCGACCTACAATGCCGCCACACATCCACTTGGCGATGGCGTCTACAAGGGCGGCTATGACTCGCTGGCGTGGCATGCCTTGGCGAAGAATTGTCTGACCGTGGGCGCGGTCAACGATGCGGTCGTTCTCTATTGGGGCTTTCCGTTTCGCTCGCCGGCGGCCGGCACGATGTCCGGCTTCAGCAATTGGGGGCCCACTGATGATGGCCGGATCAAACCGGATGTGGTCGGCAACGGCGTGGATTTGTATTCGACGCACAACGCCGGCAATGCGGCCTATGCCACGGCCAGCGGCACCAGCATGGCCACGCCGAATGTCTGCGGCACGGCCGCGCAGTTGCTCGAGTATTTCCGGCGCTTCGGCAGCGAGCCGCGCGCAAGCACCATGAAAGCCCTCTTGATTCACACGGCCGACGACCTCGGCACGGCCGGGCCGGATTATGCCTTTGGCTGGGGCTTGGTCAATGGCGTGGCGGCCGCCGACCTCATCGCCGGCGATCACCGCGGCATGGGCGTGATGCACATCCGCGAAGCGCTGCGCACGGATGCGGACGACTGGCTCGAATACACCTACACCTCCGCGGGTGTGGCGCCGTTCAAAGCGACCCTGTGCTGGACCGACCCGCCTGGGACAGCGACGACCAGCGATGATGACCGCACCAAGAAGCTGGTCAACGACCTGGATCTGCGCGTGATCGACCCGGGCGCCACCACGCATTATCCGTTCCACCTTGATTACAACAACCCGAGTGCGGCCGCCACCCGCGCCGACAACTCGATTGACAATGTCGAGCAGGTGCTGATTGACGCACCGGTCGCTGGCACGTACACCGTGCGCGTCCGCCGTTGGAACTCG
>JAPLST010000118.1 GCA_026398485.1 bacterium | reverse complement strand
GGCGCACTGATCATCCCATGCATTTCCCAGGGCGTTGCCCTGGGCTGGTATACTCCGCACCGTTGGCGCGGCAGCGGCCTACGCAACGTGGTTTTCCGCACGCATCGCCGACAACGTGTCAACTTTCTGACGAAATATAGCGGACATTATGAACACCCCTATGTCAGGAGTTCTGGACTCCAAGCAGCCGAATACCGAGCTGTGCCCGCATCCCAAACCTCTATGTCGTAATTTCGGGGCGGTTGTGCGCGGCGCGTTGACTTTTCAAGAGCATTATCGTATCATTTGATGCCATATGTTGTATGCGACTGTGTCGCAGAACGCAACATATGACGTTATTTTAGCATACGACTAATGAAATCTGTTTGGCTTTGTCTGATGGTAGTGTGCGCGGCTTGCCCAGCGTTCGCCAGCGGCATCCAACTTATTTATTCATGGGAGTTGGCGGCGCCGGCATCGTTTGCAACATGCAAAGCCACCCGCCGCGGCGAGTTGCTGGCATACACGGACAACCCCAGCGTGTTCACTGCCACACTGTTCAACCGCGCCAAGGAAAAGGGCGGCGTGCTGATTGACCACAGCCTCGTGCTGCCCGGCGCGCTCGACACCACCTTCTTTGCGGTGCGCGGCACGATGAAGCAGCTCGTCTATTCCGTGCTCACGCTTACCGGCGTGACGTATCAGTTGTATGACGTAAAGTCCGGGCCGATCACCACTGCGGTCGGCGCTTTTACCATTCCTGCCTTGATTTCATTCGGCGTCAGCTATTTTTCCAAAGGCGCCGGTTCGCTCGATGTGGTGGCCGTCAACGGCTCGAACATCACCGTGCGGGTGCGCACCTACAACCGCAAATTTGCACCCGTGCTGGATCAGCAGGTGGAAGCACATCTGCAGTACACCACCGCGCCGGCGCAGTCGGGCGTGGCGGGCATCATCGTCAGCAATATTGTCATGTTTCAAGATGACGGGAAATATCTGCGGGTGTTGAACGGCACGGATCCGGTCAATAGTGTTCCGCGTTTCAATTTCTACAAGGTCGGGCACACGAAGCGGGCCCTTTGTCTATCCCGTCTGCAAAGATGGTTTTTTCTATGTGTACGACAAGACAAAATTGCAGACCGTGGCCGGGCCGTTCGCCGTTCCGGGCACCAGCTCCAACGACGTTTTTGGTGCAAGCTGGATTTTTGCCAAACCGGTGCAACGAAGCTGGCTGGCCCAATGGTTTCCTTGGCTCAACAACATCACGCCCACGGCCGATCGCATCACCTTAGGCGTCAGCTCGGTCGATGGCTATTCCTTGCGCAGCTATCGGGTGACTGCGGCGGGCGCCCGAGCGCTGCGGCGTTCCACGGGCATGGCCGGCATGGCGTCGTGTGCGTTGTATGGCACGTCGTTTATGCTGGTGCAGACCAATGGCCCGGGCAGCACCGTGCACAAGATCGCCTCGGGCAGTTTGAAGGAGCAGGCCGCACAAGCCTGCGCATCCGCCACGCCGATCATCAGCGCCGACAGATATTTCATCGATGATACCATGACCGGCATCCACCGCAAGGTAACGGCCTTCAGGTTCTAACTTTATTTCACACATCAGGGAAGCAACCATGAACACATGCGTTTGTCTGCTAATCGTCATCAGTATTGCCGGCACGGCCGCTGCCATCGGGCCGAACGACATCGCCGCGATCGAGAAAGCACAAAACGCCGCGCAAACCGTGCAGAATGTTCAAACCGTGCGGCCACTGGCGCCTGGCCGCAGTGTGGCGCCCAGCAGCATGTCGCCCATCAGTCCCGTTGATCATCTTTCCGACACGATCACCGCCACCGGCAAGAAGGTGGTTGCCGCCCAACTGGTTGCCCAAGCCGCCGGCAATCAGCAACCCGAGCCCGCGCTGCCCGGCATGCTGGCCGTGCAGCCGCAAGTGCCCGGTCCGGTCGCTGCCGGCTATCCGGCCGGCGCCGGCAGTCCGACTGCCCCGTCCGCCGGCACGCCCGAGAAACTCTATTACAACGCGCTGCCGTCGACGCCCTCGACCGCCTCCAGCGCCATCAAGGTCATCGACAGTCAGCGCGACATTGACTATGTCTGCAAAGTGTACACCATCAAGACCAAGGGTGTTGCTGCCGAAATCGCCAGCTATGTCCGCCGCGTCGTCCAGAAGGCCGATGGTGAAGTGTATGTCTCGGTCAACCAAAAGACCGGCGAGGAACAGATGACCGTCATCGGCCCGGACTACCAATTCCCTTCCTTGGATAAAATGATCGCCGACTTGGACAAAGAGGGCGTGACCTACTACAACGATGGCATGGTTACGATGGTGATGCCGATGCAGCACCGGCTGGCGTCCGACCTTTTGCTGATCGGCTCCGTGATCAAGAGCCAGGACGGCACGCTCTGCGGCGACAACAAAGTCAACGTGGCCTACTATCAGGATTCGCCGAGTTATTTCGCGGAAAATGCCAAGATTCTCGCGCACTTCGACCAGCCGCCCCAGATGGTACGGATCGAGGCCCAAATTATCGAGGTGGAGATGGGCGACGATTTCAATTTCGGCCTGGCGCTCGGAGGGACTCCTCGCACTCCGGCCGTCGTACAACGCGCAAAGCGTCTACCTCAAGGGCATGCACCCCAAGGCCGTGGCCAACATGATCAACTATCTGGTTCGGACCGGCCACGCCAAGGTGCTGTCGCGCCCGACTATCGTGGCCATGAATGGCGAAGATGCCACGATCGAATCGCTTGAGACGGTTGACTACAAGGCCTACACCGTTGATACGGCCAAGGATCCGGCCTATCCACTGGCGCAGCAGACGCCCCTTGGCCAGGTGGGTGTCATTCTTAACATCAAGCCGGCCATTGCCCAGCAATCCATGACGCTCACGATCAACGCGGCCGTCAACAGCCTCGTCGGCTGGACCACCAGCGGCGAGCCGATTATCAATCGCCGCACCACGAGCGCCAACGCGGTGCTCCAGGATGGCGAATTGTTCACCGTTTCGGGCCTGCGCAAGGACACCATCACCAAGACGGACGAGCGCGTGCCCATCCTTGGCTCCATGCCGCTGTTTGGCTATCTGTTTCGACACGAAATCGATTCCAAGAAGACCAGCGAGATTCTGGTCCTGCTGACGCCCACGCGCATCACCGCGACGACCTCCGTGCTGGAGCGCGAGAAAGCCCTGCTGCAAAATACCAATGCCGACATCAATGCGCCGGCCAAGAGCGGGATGGACACGTTCATCGACCGCGTGATCAAGAACAAGAAGTAACGGACGAAGGGCATGAAGCGCAACGCACATCCGCCGGCAACGCCGGGCACCGGGCACCGCCTGCTTCTTCCGGCGGTGATCGTGCTGGTGGTGATCATTGGGGCTGTCGCTGGCGTTTGGTGGAACAAGTCGCACGCGCCGTTCGCGAAGTTAACCGGCGAATGGCAGCGACCTGACGGCGGGTACATCATCGCCATCAAGCGCGTGGATCCCCGCGGCAAGATGGACGCGGCCTATTTCAATCCCAAGCCAATTCATGTTGCGAATGCCGCAGCGTCGCTGAGCAACGAGACCGTCAATGTCTTCATCGAATTGCGCGATGTGAACTATCCCGGCTCGACCTATCACCTGACCTACGA
>JAPLST010000482.1:1955-5593 GCA_026398485.1 bacterium | reverse complement strand
GTCCCACCTCAGATGCGTAACCAATTGGTGTGCAGGCAAGTGCGCACTAAGTTGACGCGCATGCGCCAGCGGCGGGAGAGATGCAAGAGGGATTTAGGTTATGATGAAGGCCACCTGCTTGAAAGTTCTGATTTGTCAAGCTATTTATGAGCCACTACTGAAAATTTCGCTATAAGAACGGGAGCCGCCGGCGTAGAGCGCTTAGACAGGTAGGGCGGTCAGGCCCTTGACCGCCGCTGTCATCGTTGCGCCATTGCAGCACCGACGTGCGCGCGCAGGCAGCAACGGCGGTCAGGGCCTGACCGCCCTACCTTACCCTCCGGCCACGCCCCGCAGGATCCACAACAGATTTGGCTACGTCAGGTTCGCATTTCCCCCTATAGCGAAATTTCAGTGAGACACTACGATAGGTTGCTGTTATTAGCCAAGGGAGTGCGCCACCGCACGGCCAGCCACGCCAGCACGGCCACGGCCACGGCATACGGCTCGGGAATTGTCTCGCGCTGATCAATCCGGCAGCGGTCAAAGAAGTACTCACTGCCGAGGTCGTTGAACGGCGAGGAGAACGGGCCGACCCATAGTTCTTGCGGCAAGTCCGGCCGTTCAAAGGCAGCCAGCACGCGCCAAGTGCTGGCATTTGTGGCGCGGCTGAACGTCCAGAAAACGTCTTCATCGCGCAGCAACCGCACCCAGTGTTGCACGCCGTCGGCCACCACGGTCGTGGATGCGCCGTTGATGGTGCTGCGGGTCAGCATGCGATTGTTGACCGCGAAGCTGGCAACAAAAACAGAGTTGGGGTTTGCGCCATCGGGATCGCAGGCCAGCAAGCCCGGCGTTTCCCACTGCACCGGCGGCAACCAATCACCGAGTAACAGCGTGGCGTCGAAACTGCCGGTGACGGCGCGATAGAGCGCCGGCGCCGTGTCTTCATTGTTCTCCAGACCACTGAAGAGCCCGGCCTTGTTCATCAGCATGAGGTGGCTCGCCATTTCACTGTGGGCCACAATTTGCGTGGCATAGCCGGCATGCAACACGCCCGACCACGCGGTGCCGGTGACGGCGATGGCGTCATCGGCATAATACACATAGGGCTGGTCAAAGTGATCATCGAGCAGCGTCGAGACCACGGCGGGGGATATGACATAGCCGGTAATGCGCGTGGCGGGCAGGGTGTCGGCGGCGCTGTGGAAGACCAGGGTGTCGTCCAAAATACCGCGCCGCACGGCATGCACGCCGGCCGTGATGGTGGTCGCCGCACCGGGCGCCAGATAGCCGTTGGTCTGCGAGAGCGTCAGCCATGCGTCCGTGGTTGATGTGCAGTACCAGGCCGTGCCGATGTCACCGGCGTTGTTGAGGCGCACCACCATGGTGGTGGATTGCTCCACTTCCATCCAGGCGCTGACGCGGTCGGGCGTGGCGACCAGCGCGGGATACTTGTCGGTCAGCCAAGTGACCTTGACGTCGTCAAAATAGGCCCAATCGCCAAAGACATTGGTGTGTGAAAAATAATAGCCCACGGCGAAGCCCAGCCATGCCACCGTGTCCGTGGCGCTCGCGCCGGTGTACGCACTCCGCAGAAAAAGCAGGTCGCTCCATGCCTGGGTACTGGCATCGATTGCGGCCCAGACAATGCGCCGGTCGGCCATGTCGTACTGGAAGGCGACATCGTGATACACATCCCGCGTCACCCCACCGGGGACGTCAATACTGACCTCCGTGTCCGTGCTGGTTTGATTGCCCAGCATGAACGTGCCCATGGCCCCGGCATTGCCTGCCTGGAATTTCAGGCAACCGGGCATGAAGGCCGGTGGCGCGCCCACCAGATTGGGATAGACGGTCAGCGTGTCCGGCCCTTGCACCTGCATCTTGCATTGAAAGAACAAGCGGCCGCTGCGGATGCCATCGCTGAGCACGGGGAAGGCGCATTCCGGCCCGGGCATGAAATAATTACGCGCGCCGGTGTAGAACACTTTTAACGCGTGCGCACCACTGGCGGGCTTTTCATCGACCACAAAGGCTTGATTGGTCGGGCCCCAGTTTTTCCAACCAGGCACGGCATAGACACTGCCGGGCCCATAGCCCTCGGCCGCCTCGAAGCCGCTGTCAAACAGCACGATCTCGTTGGTCTCGGGGCCGACGCTCATCAGGACGGTGGCAACCGGGATCACGCCCGGATTGTTGAATGATACCGTGGCGGTGTTCATTTGCGGCGTGGCCATGCCGGTGGTCAGCAGGTGGAAGACGATGCTGGTGGCGGCGCCCGGCGCCAGCACGCCGCTGTCCGGCGCCAGTGACAACCAGGCCGGCGCGCCGACGGCGTTCCAGGTCGCCGGATCAGTGCCGTCGTTGCGCAGCGTCGCGGCAAACGTGCCGGTCTGGCTGTAAAAAAGATGGGTGCGATACACGTCCGGCCCGAGCGTGAGCGCGGGGTTTTGCTCCTGCCACAGCTCAAAGCGCTCGAAACTGTAGACGTCGGCATCGCTGCTGTTGTAATTGGCCGCAAACGGGCCGACGTTCACCACCGCCGGCAGAAAGGCGGCGCTGTTATTTCCCATTTCAATCCACGGATCGGCATCCTGGGCTTTGCACGCGGCCGTGAAAGTGTTGCCATTGCGCTCCAGCCGCAGCCACGGCAGGGCGGGCTGGCGCTTGATCGTCTCTGAACTGCTGCCGTTCTGCGTGATGCGCAGCACCACATTGCTTGCCCATGTCGCCGCCACGGGAAAGGCGTGCAGCGTGGCATGATTAATACTGCCATTCGGATTAAAAACCATGATGCCGAAATTATCGTAGTTCTCGGTGGGCAACGGCTCATGCAATTGCACAATGGCGATAAAATTGCCGGTGACACTGAGGTATAAGGCCGGTGCAGTGAAGACGCCGCCTTCCGCGCTGCCGCTCTGGCCGCTGGGAATTTGAATGCTCAGGCAGCCCGGCACGGTGGTGTTGGCGTCAATCATGCTGCTGACGCTGCCGTGCAGCACACCGCGCCAGCCATTGGCCGGCGTGGCGCTCGTGCCATTCCAATACGTGTGGGTGGTGTTGAAATCGTCCTCGAAAATCTTGACCGGCGCGGCGGTAAGAACAAGGGCGCCGGCCAGCAGCGTTGCACTCAGCCAGACATTGATTTGCATAGGTGTTCTCATGGTTGCGGGTTACCTGCATAAGTATAACAAATTCGAAGCATGCGGGCGCCGGTAAGGTAATTGCCGCCGGAATGTGGCCACGGCGCTCGCCGTGGATGCTGCCTCTGCGTCTTATCTATCCACCATTCCATCGTTCCAGTTCCGACAGCTGTGGCCGTGGGGCACGCCGCAGCGCGGTATTCGGTAATCAGTGTTCCGTGTTCGGTGAAAAAGCAGAGGCGGCCGTCCAAGCCGGGCGGCTTGGCCACATCAGCAACCGCTCTGCACCAGTCCGGCGGATGTTTTTCTTATATCGGAATTTCAGTAAAACGCTACGCGGCACGTCACGCGGCCGTTTGACCGCGCAGTATCCTTATTGCTACACTAAGCAGTGAACAATGGATGCAACACCGCACGATCAAGCTGCCACACCCGTGGATCAAAGGTATGATTAAATGCTACAACAGAACGCTGCGCCCGCGTATGCTGGTTGCGCTAGCCCTTGGTTGCGTC
>JAPLST010000482.1:0-1911 GCA_026398485.1 bacterium | reverse complement strand
CCGCCGGTGGCGCAGGTGTCCGCGGGATTCATCTCGACCGATTCGTCCAACAGTCCGATGGGTGTCGCGAAAGGCGTATGCCCCGGCCGCGTTGCCTGGGTGCGCGACCCGGAGGCGGCCACGTGGAACGCGACGGGCAACTGGTGGGATGATGCCTGCAACAACCAGAATGCCATCGATAACATGCTGGCGGTCTGCCTGCGCGGCGCGGCTGGCGCGGGCACGGATACCCAAAGCTGGGACAGAATATTCCACGGGTTCAATCAGCGCAAGGGTCGCGGCGACGTCGGCTATGCGCCCGGCGAGGCGCTCGCCATCAAGATCAACATGAACAACACCAGCAGCCACACGAACAACAATAACATCAACGCCTCGCCCCATCTCGTGCTCGCCCTGCTCAAGCAGCTTGTCAACAACGCCGGTGTCGCCCAAAGCAATATTACCGTATGCGAACCCAGCCGGTTCATTACGGACAATATCTACGACAAATGCCACGCGCAATTTCCTGACGTCGTCTTTGTGGACAACGCAGGCAACGACGGGCGCGTGAAGAGTGCGTATCTGACAAACGCCATCCCCTTTTCCATCAACAATACTCTGGCAAAAGGCCTCGCCACCTGCATCGTCAACGCCCGCTACGTGATCAACATGGCCGTGCTCAAAGGCCATGTTGGCCAGGGCATCACCTTCTGCGGCAAGAACTACTACGGCGCGACCAGCATCTACGCCGACTGGACCAAGAACAAACACGACTATTTTGATGCCAATGACAGCGGCGTGGCCACCTACATGACCTTCACGGATTTTCTGGGCCACAAAGACCTCGGCGAAAAGACGATGCTGTTCATCATCGATGCACTCTATGGCTGCAAGTTGGTGAACGGCGTGCCCGGGCCAAAATGGATATCGGCGCCGTTCAGCAACACCTGGCCATCCAGCATCTTCCTCGCGGAAGACGGCGTGGCAGTGGATTCGGTGGCGTTGGACTTCTTCCGCACCGAATTTCCCACCGCCGTGGATCTGAATTACTGCGATTTCTATCTGCATGAAGCGGCGCAGGCGACCAACCCGCCGTCCGGCCAATTCTACGACCCGGAGCGCGACGGCGTCCGCTGCGCCAGCCTGGGTGTGCATGAACACTGGAATGACGCCGCCAACAAGCAGTACACCCGCAATCTTGGCACCGGCGCCGGCATCGAGCTGTATCGAGTCATGCTGCCCGAGCCAGCGTTTGCCGTGGCGGGCGCATGCGCATTTGCGGCGTGGTGGAAAATGCGCCGAAGACATTCTTGTTCTTTTTGAACCGACCTCAAATGCAGAAGAAGCAAGCAGCGGTGAACAAAGAGTAAAAGAGTAATGGAGCAGCGGCGGAATTTTTCCGCAGATGCCGCAGAAGCTGCGATAATTGCTGTTTTCGGTAATCGGTGGTCAGTGTTCGGTGAAGAAGCAGAAGCTGCGATCCAAGCCGCCTGTCTGCCGTGCCCGGCACAGGCAGGGGCGGCTTGACCATCCCGCCGCTGGCGCATGCGCGTCAACTTAGCAAGTGCATCTGTCGTAGAAGCGGCTTCCAGCCGCTTAAATTGATGCGTATGCGCTGCTGGCGGGATCGGCGGAAGCATACCCACCCGCCCAACCCGTGTGCGCGCTAGCGTTCGCCGTGCTTACTGGTGTTGCCTTTGCTGCGGGTGTTGGCACCGCCGGATCTGGGCGGCAGTAACAGATGCAAATGCATCTGAACTACGGCATTTGCATTAAATTATGCTATAATTTGACCACCATGGTTGACCGCACTCACCCGGCCAATCAATAAGAAAGTTACACGGGTATCAAGGCAGTTGGCAGATAATGTTGATTGAGCATTGCAAAATGGTGCTTGCTGCTGCGGCAGGCTTCTTTCTAATTTTGCCATGC
>JAPLST010000177.1:8986-10574 GCA_026398485.1 bacterium | reverse complement strand
GTTCCATTGCACCGCGCCGATGCCATTGGTGACGGTGCCGGACACATTCACGCTGGTAACCGGGTTTTCATACCATTGGGTGTCGGGCAACACCGAAAGCACCGGGGTGCGCGGGTCACGCGTAATCGTGATTGCCGCGCTGGTTGCGACCGCGCTCACATTCGTGCCCCACACCGTGATCACGTTGTTGCCGTACTGCAACCCGGTGATCAACGCCGACCAGCTTGCGCCACTGCGGCTGAACCAATTGCTGATGCCGGGCACGGCAGCGTTCACCCATAGCATGCTGCCGACAATATTCTCATTGGTGCCGTCAATGGTCGTGCTGGTGACCAACGGGCTGACGACGACCGGCGCCGGGGTCGTGATCACAATCACCGGTTCGTTAGCCGATAGTTGCTTGAACACTTCAAACTCATACACCCCAATGAAGCCGCTGCCGGCATCGCTTACGGTGAGGCCCGGCATGCCATACAAACGAATGCCTTTGATGTTGTCAAGCCTGTCAAAGGTAATCATAAAGCCGCCGCGCCAGTCGCCGCCGCCCCACGTATTGCGCCACACGCGCAAACGCGGCCAATCGTTCAACCATGCCCCTAGGTCTTGCCCGCTGGCATTTTGCCAGGTCGTGCCATCCGTGGTGTATTGCACGACCACATTGCTGCCAAACTCGCCGCCATCGCTAAACCAGCAATGCGTCACGCCCACCGCCACAACGCCACTCTTGACCGCCGCCCAGGTCACGCCCACATAATCCGTCACCGACGAGCCAAAGGTATCCACCTTGGTAGTCATGTCGCCGTCATTGATGTTGGCCGCCACCCCGCTGTTGGTCTTCGAGAGGAACGGCGCCGCGTCCGCCGCGCGCGCCAGGTTTTCCGTGAATTTGATCTGGCCCACGTTGCCATTCACGGTCAACTCGGTGAAGCCCGCAAAATTCGCCGTCGGCCGGGCATAGTCATTGATGCGGATGCCCCAACAGTTGGTCGGCGTCGCCAACGCCAACCGATACCGTAAGGTCGTGCCAGTGTGCGAGGAAAAGTTCGTGTTGTAGGCCGGCGTGCAGGAACACGTGACCGGCACCCACGCGCCATTCATCGCCAGTTTCACCTCGACCTGCGGTTGATTGGTGAAGCGGCAGTCACCCCACAAGTCGGTCTCGTAGTAATCAAACGTCTCGACCGTGACACTGCGTTTGAAATTGTAACCAAAAATGTTGGGATTGCCACCGTAGGTATTGATCGAATTGCCCGCGCCGTTGGTCAGACCGTCATTCATCCGATAGAATTGCCCGTTATTGGCGTTGCCGGCCCGGCAGGCAAACTCATAGATGCCCGTCAGCGTGCTCCAACTGCCAATCGGCGTCGTGCGCCCTTCCGTAATGCCGAGATTCACGATGTAGCGCCCGGGCGCGCCGGCGCCATTGGCCGTCGTCGCGCTGTAGGTAGTGAGATCATACGCGGCCTGGACGGTGACGCTGGCAAGCAGACCGATCAGCAGTGCGAACGCAAGCATCCTTGGTATGGCTGTCCTCATGACTAACCTCTGGGGTTGACGTTAAGATCGTTCAAAAAGTGCTCTGATAGCG
>JAPLST010000177.1:0-8977 GCA_026398485.1 bacterium | reverse complement strand
AGCGGGCGTGCCCGTGGCGTGCCCGGCGCACGCGCATGCGCTTTGCGACT
Source organism: bacterium (assembly GCA_026398485.1). GTDB lineage: Bacteria > Auribacterota > UBA3054 > UBA3054 > JAPLST01 > JAPLST01. The sequence continues at coordinate 8,927 of JAPLST010000177.1, read as the reverse complement.
AGTATAGCATAAAGTTGCGCAATAGTCAACTATATTGTATTTTGCGCAACTTCAATAAATCCCGCCATGTGGCCACGCCGCGGCCGCAGCAGGGTTCAGGAAAAATGATTTTGTTGCAAAAACATTTTGTGCAAAATGAATTGCGGCAATTCATTTTTATCGCCAAGGAATGACCAATGCTAAGGACTGCCCATTGACGTGCTGCCCGTATTTCGCTATAATTGCCAAGCGATTTTCGAATAGTCACCCAAAGGGACAACCATGATTGATGACAAATATATCGGCGCGTTGATCCACAATATGCGGATGGCCAGTGACTTGACCCTGGCGATTGTCGCGGAGCGCACCGGCCTGTCGAAAGGCCTGCTGTCGCGCATTGAAAACGGCTTGGTCAGCCCGCCCATTGCGACGTTGGGCAAAATCGCCGACGCGCTCGATGCCCATATCAGCGAGTTCTTTCAAGAGGACGGCGTGGCGCAGATCTCGCAACAGAATGCCGCGGCGCGCAAGTTCGTCGCGACGCCCCACATGCAATTCTCGCCCTTGGTGGCCGTGGGCTATGGCCGCAAACTGTTCATGCCATTTCTGGTGCGCCTCCAACGCCGCGGGTTCAAGCCGAATACCGACGCGACCGTTCCTGGTGACCAATTCATTTATGTGCTCAAAGGCAGGCTGGATTACAACTATGCCGGCACGGTCTATCGTTTGGGCCCGAATGATTGCCTGTTTTTCCGCGGCGAAGTGCCGCACGGCCCGTCGGCCATTCACACCGACGCCGTTGAATATGTGATGATCCTGTCGCGACGTCTTACGCGCGTCGAGCCGTCCACCGACGCAAACACCGACGTCGTGGCGCAGTAGCCTCACTGCGCCGCATTGCCCGCAGGACGCGGGCGCTACTTAGGGAGCGCATTCAGGCGGAAGAAACCGTTACTCACGCACGCCGAACTATGTCTGCAACGAAATCCGACTATCGCCGTGCGATCCGCCGCGCCCGCCTGCCCGCCAGCAACAGGACGAGCAGCAGGACCGCAGCCGGCTCGGGCACGACCAGCGGCTGGACAGCAAACACGTCGTAGCGAAATGCGGTCCAGACCGAGCCGCTCGCGGCGCTGACCGTGACGACCACCGCGGTCGCGCCGGCATAACATTCGCGCGGTACGACAAATTCATCATCACACCAGCGATTGGTGACCGCCCAGTCGGCATGATTCGTCGTGTTGTTCCAGCCGGCTTGATACCATACACCGACCGCCGCGCCGTTGACATCCACCACGGCGGTTTGATTGGTGTAGGCAAAATCATTCTGGCGGCGCAGCAGCAGGGCATCGGCAAAAGGATCCACGGCGATGCGAAAGGAATATGAACCGCGGGTCAGCCGGCCGCTGTCAACGATGCGCGTCTGATCGTCCTCGCCGTCAAAGGCGGCGTCCAGAGTATACAGGTCGGCGGCGCCATTGGTGACGAACGCATGGGCGGCTTCTGATGCCGGATCGCCGATGTCAAACGCATCCATGTGGGTCAGCAAGGATTGCGGCCGGCCGTACCAGAAGGCGACGCTGGCGTAGGTCACGTCAAGATTGTTTTCCCAGCCATGCTCCATGCTGGCGCGCAGCGCGCTGCGGAAAGGAATGCTATCGGCGAGATGCCAGCGGTAACAGGCCGTCCAGTCTTCGTCGGCAAGCGCCACATGATGCGGATTGCCATGACTCGGCACGGCGAAACAACCGCGATTGAAGTACCAGCCGCCATTGTAATAATCTTCGGTGCCGGTGCCTTGCACCCGCGGTGCCCGCGCGCCGTCAACATAGATGCGTTCATCGCCTTCAAGATAGCCGCGGAACGTCGGCCCGCGCATCCAATGCGCCACACCGATCAGCGCGCCGCAGCCCTGCACGTCGAGAAACACATAATCAGCCGGGTTGCTGACCATGGTGTCACCGTGATAGGTCGCATGAAACCAGCCCAGCGTGTCGGGATCGCCGGGCAGGTCGCTCCAGCGCGTTTCGCACCACAAATTGCTGAACGTCTGCGCGCTGGTGTTGGTCAACCAGACAAGGCCCTGACTGGCAAACGGCATCGGCGCATAACAGTAGTATTCCATGGCGGTGGTCAGGCAGCCGACCAGCAGCGTGCGCACGTCCTGCACGCCGAACGGGGTGCAGAAGAACAGCCCGACCGGCGCGCGCACCGCGTTGGTGATCGTCACGTCCCAATCGGCGCACAGCCACACGCCCGTACTCCATGCAAGGTTGCGCGGCATATTGGTGATGGTGTATTCATAGGTGCGCGTGCCACTCCACGACTGATTGTTGATGAGATACGCATGCGCGGTCTCGCTGGCCGGCGTGCCGACGTCCAGTTCATCGGTCAGGGTGGCCACGGCGCCGGTCAGTGAATACGCCCAATAGTAAAACTCATTCCAGTCAAAGCCGCTGCTGACAAACTCGATGCGCGCCGTGATGACGGACTTGCCTTCCGTCACCGCCGCCGGGATCGGGAAATCACTGTCGAGAAACCCCTGTTGCGCACCGGGCGTGTACCACTCGCCCACGGCGCTGCCATCAATCACGACGCGGGCGCGTTGGTCGCCGATGCCGGCGTCCAACCGGCGCGTCAATTGCACCCCGCTGTTGTTGGTGGCAATCTGCATGACAAACCGGGAAAAGCCGTTGGTGCTAATAAACGCCCGGCCATTGTCCGTGACGCGGCGCGGCCCGTCGTAGGTCAGGTGCGGATTGCGCAGGCGCAGGCCATGCAGCACGTGCGCGCCGGCGATGTCCGCCACGGCAACGGCCGCGTAGGGTGCCAAGTCAAAATGATTCGTGGCAAAGCTCGTGTTGGTGTAGATGCCCACCGGCGTGCCGGCGTTGTTCCAGATGCCGCGCACGTCGGCCGACGGCGCATTGGTCTGCCAGTGCGGAATGGCCGTGCCGTCATGGTAGGTCTGCAGTTGGATGTTGTAGTACAAGCTGGCGTCGGTGCTGGTCACGCGGCAACTGTTGGAAAACGTGAGCGGCAAGTACGAGACAAAGCCGCCGCTGGAGACGTCGTCATTGACAATCAAGGGCGCCAGATAGGGCGCGCCAACGCCGTCGAAAAAATCCAAAAAGGTCTTGTCCACCATGCGCGCGCCATCCAGATACACACGCAGGCGCAGTGCGCTGTTCTGTCCAGTGGTCCACAGCCGCGTGAGCGCGCCGGCGCCGCGCACGTCCGCCATCACGTATTCGCTGCCGCTTTTGTAGAGGAAATAGCCGCGATCGTAATTGCCGCCGTTGCGCTCGTAACTCGAGAAACCATGCGCGAAAACCAAGGGGTTCACCTGCGGCAGCAACTCGAGATGGCGATAGACATCCAAGCCATACGGCGCGGTCAAGCCGCTGCCCGCAGCCAGTACGGCGCATAGACACAACCGCATGATTCGAACTGAACCAAAGTGGTGGGAAGCAATCATTGTGAGTCTCATGTGAGCGTTACAAGGTGCGCGCGCCGGCCATGCCGCGGCCGCAGGGTTGCCCGCGGCGCTCGCGGCACGGACTTATGCGCTACACATAAGCATAGCATAATGTTGCACACAAGTCAACTATGTTGTGTTATGTGCAACTGCATGAAAATCCGCGTCTGCAGGATTGTTGCTGCAACGTGGGAGCGACCTCCGCGCTGGCAGCAAGTTAAGGCTCCAGCCAGTCCCGCCAGAGGCGTGGATCGCGATTCTGCATCTGCTTCTTCACCGACGTACCGCCGCACCGACCACCGCCGCACCCTTGCCGCGTCTGCCGGATTGTTGCTGGACGGCGCCGGCCCGGGTCAGACGTCCTGGATGGCAATCTTGTGCAGCAGGTCTTCGTCCTCGATGATCTTGCCGGTGCCCAGCGCGACGGCCGAGAGCGGATCATCGGCCACATGCACCGACAAGCCGGTCTCCTCCTCGACCAATTTGTCAATCCCGCGCAGCAACGCGCCGCCGCCGCTCATGACAATGCCGCGGTCAATCAGGTCGGCCGACAGTTCCGGCGGGCAGCGCTCCAAGGCGTAACGCACGGCCCCGATCACCGACTCGATCGGGTCGCTCATGGCCTGGCGGATCTCCTGGCTGGTAACCACCACGCTCTTGGGCAGGCCGGCACCCAAGTCGCGCCCGCGAATGTCCAGGGTCAGTTCCTCGGCCAGCGGATAGGCCGAGCCGATCGCGATTTTGATCTCCTCGGCCGTGCGCTCGCCGACCATCAGGTTGTACACCCGTTTCATGTAGGCCACGATCGCCTCATCCAGTTCATCGCCGCCAATCCGCACCGAGCGCGAAAAGACAATGCCGGACAGCGACATGACCGCCACTTCGGTCGTGCCGCCACCGATGTCAATGATCATGTTGCCGGCCGGCTCGTGGACCGGCAAGCCGCAGCCGATCGCCGCCGCCATCGGCTCGTCAATGCAATACACTTTGCGCGCGCCGGCCCGCTCGGCTGAGTCTTTCACCGCCCGCCGCTCCACCTCGGTGATGCCGGCCGGAACGGCAATCACGATCCGCGGCGAAATCAACGTGCGCCGGTCATGCACGCGCCGGATGAAATAACGCAGCATACTCTCGGTGATGTCGAAGTCGGCGATGACCCCGTCCTTCATCGGGCGGATCGCGTCAATCGTGCCGGGCGTGCGGCCCAGCATGCGCTTGGCGTCGTTGCCGACCGCCAAGACCACATGGCCGTCGCGCCGGATCGCCACAATGCTGGGCTCGTTCAACACAATGCCCTCGCCGCGCACGTACAACACCGTGTTGGCCGTGCCGAGGTCAATCCCGACATCCCGCGAAAACATGCCGATCACGTTCATCACCGGCTCGACGATCAGCCGGTTCATTTTGGCAAACACGCTTTCATTTCTCATGGCTGTGCTCCTGTCCCGCGCTTGCTGCGGCGGGGTGTGTGCGCGCCAGGCGCGGCGCAATAAACTGGCCGGTGGCACTGGCGGCCACGCCGGCCACCTGTTCGGGCGTGCCCGTCGCAATCACCCGGCCGCCGGCCTCACCGCCGCCCGGCCCCAAATCAATTATATGATCCGCGCTCATGATTACATCCAGATTGTGCTCGATCACAATCACCGTGTTGCCGGCCGCCACCAGGCGCTGCAACACGGCCAGCAACTTGTCGACATCGGCAAAGTGCAGGCCGGTGGTCGGCTCGTCCAAAACATACAGCGTCCGGCCGGTGTCGCGCTTGGCCAGCTCGCCGGACAACTTGACCCGCTGGGCTTCGCCGCCCGAGACGGTGGTCGCATGCTGGCCCAACGTGATGTATTCCAAGCCGACATCCCGCAGGGTTTGCAGCACCTTGCGCAAGCGCGGCACCCGCGCAAAGAAAGTATACGCTTCTTCGACGGTCATGTCGAGCACCTCGGCAATGTTCTTGCCGCGATAGCGCACATCCAGCGTTTCGCGATTGTAGCGCCGGCCCTGGCACGCCTCGCACACCACATACACATCCGGCAGAAAATGCATCTCGATCTGCTTGATGCCCGTGCCCTGGCACGCCTCGCAGCGCCCGCCCTCGACGTTGAACGAGAAACGACCAGGCAGATAGCCGCGCATGCGCGCATCCGGCAACTTGGTGAACAAATCGCGGATAAGCGTGAACATGCCCGTGTACGTGGCCGGATTCGAGCGCGGTGTGCGGCCAATCGGCGACTGGTCCACCACAATCACCTTGTCAATCAGGGCGATGCCGCGCACGGCCTTGTGCGCCCCGCACGGATCCGTGCTCTGGTGTAATGCCTGGCGCAATGCCGGCAAGACCGTGTCAATCACCAGCGACGATTTGCCCGAGCCGGACACGCCCGTCACGCAGGTGAACACGCCCAGCGGAAACGCCACCGTGATGTTTTTCAAATTGTTGTGCGTCACGCCGGTGAAGACCAGCTGTTGGCCGCGTGCCGGCGTGCGCCGCCGGGGCGGCAAGGCAATCGCGCACGCGCCGGTCAGGTACGCCGCCGTCAGCGACGTCGGATGCCGCAGCAACGCCGGCACCGGTCCTTGAAACACGACTTGGCCGCCCTGCGCGCCGGCGCCCGGCCCAAGGTCGATGATGTAATCCGCGCGCAGCATCGTCTCGGCATCATGCTCGACCAGCACGACCGTGTTGCCCAAGTCGCGCAGCGCCTCCAGCGTCGTCAGCAATTTCTCGTTGTCGCGCGGATGCAAGCCGATGGTCGGCTCGTCCAGCACATACAGCACGCCGGTCAAGCCGGTGCCGATTTGCGACGCCAGGCGGATGCGCTGGGCTTCGCCGCCGGAGAGCGAGTCGGCCTTGCGTGCCAGCGTCAGGTAGCCCAGGCCGACATTGCGCAGGAAGGTCAAGCGGCTGCGGATTTCCTTCAACACATCGCCGACAATCGCGCGCTCGGCAGCGCGCAAGTCAAGCGCCTCGAGAAACGCAAAACAGGCATCCACCGAGAGCGCCGTCAACGCGATCACGGTCAGGCCGTTGACGCGCACGGCCCGGCTGTAGGGGTTCAGGCGCGCGCCCTGGCATGCCGCGCAGGGCGTCGCCAAGTCGGCAAAACTGGCGCCCAGACCGTGGCAGGCGGGGCACGCGCCGTACGGGCTGTTGAACGAAAACAGGCGCGGCGTCAAGGGTTCAAAATCAGAACTGGTCTCGCAGTGCGGGCAGGCATACGCCTTGGAAAACAGCAGGTCGCCCGGTTGCAGCGGTGTCCAGTGGTTGGTCGGCGGCGGATGCCGGTCATCCGGCCGGGCCACGATCACGCGGCCATCCGCGAGGCGCAGGGCCGTTTCCACCGATTCCGCAAGGCGTTCGCGCACGCCCTCTTTGACCACGACCCGGTCAATCACAATCTCGACCGTGTGCCGGAACGTGCGTGCCAGGGCGGGCACGTCATCCAGCGCGAAGGTGCGGCCGTCGACGCGCACGCGCACAAACCCGCTGCGCCGCGCGCGCTCGAACACTTCCTGGTGCTCGCCCTTCTGCCCGCGCACTATCGGCGCCAGCAGCTCAATGCGCGTCCCGGCCGGCAGTGTCTCAATGGCATGGATGATTTCATCCGTCGTTTGCGGCTGGATGGCCGCGCCGCAGGCGGGGCAATGCGCCACGCCGACATGCGCATACAGCAGGCGCACATAGTCATAAATCTCGGTCGCAGTGCCGACGGTCGAGCGCAGGCCGGTCGCCGTGCTGCGCTGCTCAATCGCGATGGCCGGCGACAAGCCCGTGATCTGGTCCACGCGCGGCTTTTGCATCAGGCCCAAAAACTGCCGCGCATACGCCGACAAACTCTCGACAAAACGGCGCTGGCCCTCGGCAAACAATGTGTCAAATGCCAGGCTCGATTTGCCCGAACCAGACAAGCCCGTGATCACCACCAATTTGTGGTGCGGGATGTCCACATCAATACTCTTGAGATTGTGCTCGCGTGCGCCGCGAATGCAGATCATGGCTATGCTTCGCTGAAAACGCCCACCCGCCGGAATTTTTCGTAGCGCTGCTGGCGCAACGCGTCCGGTGGCATGGCGCATAACTCGTCGAGATGCCGCACCAGCGCGGCCTTCACCAGCTGCGCGGCGTGCTCGGGATGACGGTGCGCACCGCCAATCGGTTCGGCGATGATCTCCTCAACTATGCCAAACTGCAGCAAGTCCTTGGCGGTCAGTTTCAACGCGGTGGCCGCCTCGGCCGCCCGTTTGGCGTCGCGAAACAAAATTGAAGCGCAGCCTTCCGGCGAAATCACCGAATAGTACGCATTCTCCATGATCAACACCCGGTTGCCAATGCCAATGCCCAACGCGCCGCCGCTGCCGCCTTCGCCGATGACCACGCACAGCACCGGCACGCCCAGGCCGATCATGTCGCGCAGATTGACGGCAATCGCCTCGGCCTGTCCGCGCTCTTCCGCGCCAATCCCGGGATACGCGCCCGGCGTGTCAATAAAACTGACAATCGGCAGGCCGGCCCGGTCCGCCAAGGTCATCAGGCGCAGCGCCTTGCGATAGCCTTCCGGATGCGCCATCCCGAAATTGCGGCGCATGTTCTCTTTCACGTCGCGCCCTTTTTGATGGCCCAGCACCAGCACGCGCCGGCCCGCCAGGGTGGCAAAGCCGCCCAGCAGCGCCTGGTCGTCGGCAAAACGGCGATCCCCGTGCAGCTCCATGAAATCCGTGCAGAGCAAGCGCAGATAGTCCTGCAAATACGGCCGCTGCGGATGGCGCGCCACCTGCACGCGCTGGAACGGTTCCAGCCCGGCGTACACTTCCTGGCTGAGCACGTCGCGCTTGCGCTCCAGACTGCCCAGCTCCGTCGCGGCATCAATGTTCACCTCGGCCGCGTACTTGCGCAGCTCGGAGATTTTCTTCTCCAGCTCGACAATCGGCTTTTCGAAATCGTAGGTGATCATCAAACAAGTGCTGTATATTGATGGTGGCCTGTGTTCATCCCGGCATTATACCACACTGGTGCGCGGCACGTCAAACGAAAAAGAAAAGGCACGAAATTCCGGCATGGTGCCGCGCTGCTGCTGCTGCTGCGTGTCTTTGTGACCCCTGCTGTGAATATTCTGCCTGGGAACGCCAATCTCCTGATTGGCTGTTGCAAAAAAAATGCATATGGCGCGGCGGAGCTGGCAATCACCTGCAGAAACGTGCAGACGCCAATCAGACGATTGGCGTTCCCGGGGCCGGATCTCGTCTGCCAGCCCTCGTTCCGCCCCCAACTTCCCAGCCTCTCAACTTCACAACCTCTCCCCAGACTACCCAAACCCCGCCCCCTGAATCCTGCTGAATATCCACTATCGAACACTCAATATCCAAGGTCGAAGTATCTGCGCAGAACTTCAGCATTCACCATCGGCTTGGAGTCCCGCGAACGGCGGGATCATCATTCATCATTATCTGCCATCGCCTTCCGCAGCGCTGCGCGCAG
>JAPLST010000105.1 GCA_026398485.1 bacterium | reverse complement strand
CGGCCGGCGGCGCGGCGGTCACGCTGCCCAGCTTCACCGCCGTGCCGTTGCGCGGCATTGTCCGCTATCCCTGGTCGTGGGACACGCTGGTGTATCGCAGCGCGAGCGCCGCATGGGCCAACGTGATCCCCAACGTTGCCGCAACTGTGCTGCCCGAGGTGACGGTGGTTGCCACCGATCCCGCGGCGTTTATTGGCATCTACGATACTGCGACATTGGCCGTCACCCGCACGCCAACAGCCAATCAGCCATTGCTGGTGTACTATTACATTGCCGGCCAAAGCACGGCGTGCTTCGGCGCGGATTACTCGAATGCACTACCGGGCATGGTGACGATCGCCGCCAGCCAGAGTCAGGCCTTCGTCACGGTCACGGCCGCGCCCGGCGCAGCCACGAACGCCACTGTCGTGCTGGCGCTGCAAGCCGCACCGCACTATGTGATTGGTTCGAACAACTACGCCAGCGTGCTGATCACCGTGCCGGAACCGGCCGTACTCACGGTGCTTGTTGCGGTCATGCTGCTCCGCCGCACGAGGAATGAATACAGGTTCACGGTGTAGGAGAGATGCAGCGTAACATCCACATCTTTGCCGTGGCGGCAGAGCAGATGCAGCATTCGCGGCGTGGAAGCCGCTCCCACTTTGCAGCCGCAATCGCTGTTGCTTCACCGACGTACCGCCGCACCTTGCTACTTGTCACAGGTTGCAAGTACCTGTCACTAAATTCGTTGGCTGCCAACGAATTTCCTCCAGCAATGGTGATAATGTCCACAAAGATGGTGAGATTATGGTAGCGTGTGCCAACCAGACTATGCGATACTTTTTACCACGGATATATAGTGCTATTTCATGACCATATCGTGCGAGTTTAATTTTTGCGATTATCATATCATTGCCCATTAGTATTGCAGGACATACTGACTAACCATCATGGCCAACCCCTTGCGCCCTATGAAGAGCGAGCTGCGCTACCGCCAGATTCATCTGGATTTCCACACGTCCGAGCACATTGAACAGGTCGGCGCCCAGTTTGACGCGGAACAGTTCGCCGCGACGCTCCAGCGCGGCCAGGTCAATTCGGTCACCGTCTTCGCGCGCTGCCATCACGGCTGGGCCTATTATCCGAGCAAGGTCTGCAAGCCGCATCCGCATCTTGCGCGCAATCTCACCGGTGCGATGGTCGCGGCCTGCCGGAAGCACGACATCAATGTGCCGATCTACATCACGGTGCAGTGGGACGAGCGCATGGCGCGCGAGAATCCGGGCTGGCGCGTCGTGCACGCCCAGCAGGACGCCGGCGCATCGCTTAATCAACTGACGCCGTGCTGGCATACGCTGTGCCTCAGCAACCAGGCGTACATTGATTACATCATCGCGCAGGCGCTGGAAGTGATCGAGATGTTCAAGCCGGACGGCCTCTTCTTCGACATTCTCGGTTTGTGGCGCTGCGTCTGCAACAACTGCCTTGCGCGAATGCAGGCAGCCGGACGCAATCCAGAAAACAAAGAAGATCAGTTGGCCAATCATCGCGACTTGTTGCTCGAATTCTATGAGAAGGTTGGCACGGCCGTGCGTGCCGCCGACCCGGCCATGCGCGTGTTCTTTAACAGCGGGCATGTCTACAAGGGCGAGCGCGAGCGCTGGCAACACTTCTCGCATCTCGAACTTGAGTCGTTGCCGACCGGCGGCTGGGGCTACGATCATTTCCCTGTCTCGGCGCGCTATGCCAACACCCTTGGCATGGAATATCTCGGCATGACCGGCAAGTTCCACACGTCGTGGGGCGAGTTTGGCGGCTACAAGCGGCCGGTCGCGCTCGAGTACGAATGCATGCTGATGAGTGCCATGGGCGCGCGCTGCAGCATTGGCGACCAGATGCACCCATGCGGTGTGCTCGAGACGGCAACCTATGCCACGATCGCGCCGGCCTACGCCCGCGTCGCCGCGCTCGAGCCGTATCTGCGCGACGCCACGCCGGTGTCCGAGATCGCGATTCTCTCGTCCGAAGCGCGCCATCACGAGCGCGACGCGCACGAGCAGCGCGACGTCGGCGCGGCCCGCATGTTGCTGGAAATGCAGGTCATGTTTGATGTCATTGATGGCGCGGAAGAGTTTGGCAACTACACATTGTTGGTGCTGCCCGACGACATTACGCTCGAAGGCGCGCTGGCCGAAAAGATTGCGCGCTTTGTCGCGGCCGGTGGCAAACTGATTCTGTCGGGCGCGTCCGGCTTGCGGCCCGATCTGTCCGCGTTTGCGCTGCCGTTCAAGGCCAGCGTCAGCGGCATGAGTGACTACACGCCCGACTACATTGAGGCGCGCGCCGGGCTGGATGCCGATCTGGTCTCCGCACCGTTTGTCGCCTATGAGCGCGCCCACAAGGTGAAAGCGGCCGGCGCCGAGCTGCTTGCGGACGTGCGCCTCCCCTACTTCAATCGCGCGTGGGATCATTTCTGCTCGCACCAACACACGCCCTACCGCCTCGAACGCTGCGCCGAGTACGACGCGGTCATGCAGGATGGCAACGTCATTTATTTCAGCCATCCCATCTTTCAATCCTACTATAATCTGGGCCAGCCGCTGTACAAGTATCTGGTGCGCGGCGCGCTGAACCGCCTGCTGCCGGCGCGCAGCGTGCGCACGAATCTGCCCAGCAACGGCCGCATCAGTTTGATGGAGCAGCGCGCGCAAGGCCGTTTGCTGCTGCACGTGCTGTATGTCCAGACGCAGTTGCGCGGCGAGGCCGGGTTTGGCTGGACGACGGCGCAGAAGATGGAGATCATTGAAGATGCCGTGCCGCTGCACCATGTCGAATGCGCGGTGCGCCTCGACCAGAAGCCGGCGCGCGTGCAGCTGGCGTCGGACGGGCGCGACGTGGCCTGGGCGATGCGCGACGGCTATGTCTGCTTCATCCTCGAGCGCTTGTTCATTCACGAGCTGGCGATCATCACGCTCTGACCCGCGGCGACACCCGTTATGCACGTCATCGAAACCCAACACAAGAACATCCCGTGGCGCTGGGTCATTGCCATTACGATCCTGAAGCAGGCCTGGATCCTGGCGCTGTTCGCCTCCGGCTCGATGACGTTTACGATGCGCAAGGTCATCGCCTCGCCGATGATCATCAATTCGGTCTCGAGTCTGGATGTGCTGTTCAACATCATCGTGGCGGCGCCGTGCCTGTATATCAGCGACCGCATCTGGACGCGCTACGGCCGGCGCCGCCCGTTTGTGCTGGCGGCCTGGGTCGTCATGATCACCTGTCTCTTTCTCCTGCCCTTGGTGCAACATGCCCTGCCGATGGGCATCATCATCGTCCTGTGGCTGATCTTCTGGGATGTCAACTCGACCTTTGACATGCTCTACATGGAGATCATTCCGCCACCGCAGCGCGCGCGCGCCTCCGCCATCGGGGCTTGGATGTTCAACGGCACGATTATGTTGAGCGCGGTCGTGATCAGCGGCCGGTTCGATGACATCGTCCACAGCATTGGCTTCACCTTGAACGGCGAGCAGTTGATTTATTGGTTTGGCGCCGCCTGCCTGTTGCTCTGCTTTTTGTTCGTGGCGTTGTTTGTGCGCGAGCGCAAACCGCTCGAGCCGCCGCCGCCCAGCCATGGCCGCGGCCTGGTCGGCGTGGTCGGCAATCTCTTCGCCGAAAAATCGCTCTGGCCCGTGTATTTGCTGGCCTTTTCCACCATCCTGATGCAGGCCGGCCTGGGCGCGATCGACCCGCTGTTGATGACCGACCAATGGGGCTACTCGAAGCAGGACATGGGCACCAACGTCTTCGTCGGCGGCATGATCAACCTGGTGATCATCATTCCCCTGGTCGGCTTGATCGCCGAACGGATGAAGCTCTTGACCATGTTCTGCCTGGGTGTCGGCGGCACGCTGCTCTGTCAGATTCTCTATTATGTCTTCGTCCAGTTCATCCTGCCGGACCAGCGGCCCAGCATTGCGCAAGGCCAGTTCTACGGCATCGCCATGATGCCCCTCATCTTTGAATACATTCCGCGCGACCAGATGGGCACCGCCCAAGCCGGCCTCAACTTTGTGCGCAGCATCACGCGCCTGCTGACGCTCAACGGCATCGGCATCTGGGTCACCACCTACTCACGCCTCTTCAAGCCGCCCGGCCAATATGACTACTTCAGCGGCTATCTGTTCATGATCCTGATGAATGTGATCGGCTGCGCGTTCCTGGTCTATTTCGCGCGCCAAGTCAAGCGCGGCATCATCAAGCCGCTGGGCGTGACCGGCTTCATTCCCGTCGAAGACGCCGCCACGCCAGCCGCGGCCACGCAAGGAGCCGGCCCATGAAACGCTTCCTGGTCCTGTGCGTGTTTCCCCTCGTCGGCCTGGCCTTGATCGCGCTGGGTGTCATCTTGAGCTGGACCCAATTGTGCCTGCGCCTTGACGGCGGGAAGACGGCCGGGTGCGTGGCCGGCATGGCCATCGTGCGGCGCGACACCTGCGATCTCGTCACCGGCCTCGACACCACCCTCGCGCTAACGCTGGCCAACGGCGAGCAGGTGCGGGTTGATTATCGCGACTACGCGCCGGTCGCCGCGCAGTATGTTGCGCGCGGCAGCACCGCGCCGCGCGCGCTGCCCTTGGCAGAATTAGCACCCGGCACCAACGCGGGCGGCCAGCTCACGCGCGAATTGCGCGCCGTCCTGGCTGATGCTGCGCGCGGCGATGCCACCACCATCCGCTGGGCGTTGCAGCGCGAAGGCCGTCATGCCGACGAACCCACGCGCGTGGTGCGCCTTGAGAAAACCGAAACCGGCCACGGCTTCTTTGACATGGCGAAGGTGTCCGCCACGCTGGTCTGCGACGCCGGCGGCATCCGCCCGGCCGGCGCGCCAGCCAGCGTGCCGCCACGCGGCACGGTTACGACGCGCGCCGTTTTTGACGCGACCGACCCGGCCGCGCTGCTGCACAACAAGGGCGAGTCCATGACCGAATATCTGCAACTGCGCGGCAGCGTGACCAACACGCCCGAGAAGAAGGATTTTCTGCTCTATTGCGAGCCGTATGCCACGGAATTCCGGCCGGTCTTCACCTATGCCGTCAGCGGCCGGCACTACGCGCTGCTCTCGCACATCGGCCGGCACAGCGGCCCGACCTTGGCGATCATCCTGTACGGCCCGTGCTGGGTGTATTACGACCCGCAGCAGCCGGCCCGCGCCGTGCTGATCGCCGATCCGGGGCCGCCCGCCGGCGCATGGCTGGCCTGGTTCAGCCGCGTGTGCGAAGGCACGTTCACCCAATGGGGCAGCGCGGCGCTGATCATCCTGGCCGGCATCATCTTCATCCTGATCGGGCTGATCCAGATCTCGATGGCGATCTGGCCCAGCACCCGCCTGGTGACCGGGCAGTCCGCGCCATGATGCCCTATTCCATTGGTCAATGGTCATTGTTCATTGGTCATTGTTCTGCTATAAAAATGAATTGCGGCAATTCATTTTGCACAAAATGATTTTGCAACAAAATCATTTTTCTCTGCAACCCTGAACCCTGAACCCTGAATTCTGAATTCCGAACCCCGCCATTGGCCCCATGCACAAAGTCGCCACCAGATATCTTGACGTTGATCCGTGGGTCATCCGCGAGCGCGGCTTTCATCCCGCGCGCGCCGCCGTCTCCGAATCCATCTTCGCGCTGGGCAACGAGTTCATGGGTGTGCGCGGCCACTTCGACGAGGGCTATGCCGGCGCCGGCATGACCGGCAGCTACTTCAACGGCATTTTCGAGGAAGAGGACATCCCCTACACCCAGTATTTCAAGGGCTTTGCCACCCGCACCCATTTCATGGTCAACGCGGTCGACTGGCTGCACACGCGCCTCTGGCTCGACGACGAGCAGCTTGATCTTGCGCGCTGCCGCATCGGCAACTTTGTCCGCCAGCTCGATCTGCGCACCGGCGTGCTCGAGCGCTCGTTTGTCTGGACCACGTGCGGCGGCAAACGGCTGCGCCTCAGCTTCAGCCGCTTCACCAGCATGGCTGACCCGGCCCTTGGCGGTCAGCGCGTGCAGGTGACGCCGCTGAATTTCTCGGGCGCGCTGCGCGTGCGCACCGGCCTGGATTTCTCCGTGCCACACCACGCGCGCGGCGTCAATCTGTGGCGCGCAGTCAAGCACGGACGCGCCGGCGGCGCGCATGCGCTCATGGCGGCCGTGCAACGCAGCGGCCAGCGGGTCTTCTCCAGCTTCCAGCTGCATGGCGTGCCGGCCGCGCAGCTGCGCCCCCTGCGCGAAGAAAAATTCATCGGCGTTGCATTCAGCCTGCCCCTGCAGGACGGCACGACCACCGGCTATGACAAGCTGGTGGTCAACCTGACGGAAAAATGCGCGCGAGTTGCCGACGCCACCGTTTGGACACGCGGCATCACGCAGGCGCGCCGGCTCAGTCAGCTCTCCTACGACATGGCCCGGCAGCGGCATGTCGCTTTCTGGGCTGATGTCTGGCGCACGCTTGACATTACGATCAGCGGTGATGACGCGGCCCAGCAAGGCATACGCTTCTGCCTGTTC
>JAPLST010000113.1 GCA_026398485.1 bacterium | reverse complement strand
GGAAAAGCGCCGCCACGGCCGGCGCATCCTGCGCCCGCTGCCAGGTGTGGGCGGCCGCCAGCGTGTCGCTGCCGCCACTCATCAGGTACAGGCTGCCCGCGTCCGCGCCGACAAATTCACCCACCATGGCCAGCGCCTGGTTGATGGCCTCGTCGACGTTGCCGGTGCCGACGAACAGGCTGGCAATGTCGATCATGATTTCGCCAAACAAGGCGCGGTGCTGCAGGCTGCGGCGCGCGCGGTGCTGCACGATGGCGGTGCCGATCGCCGCCGCCGTCGCGGTCAGGATCGAGCGCTCACTGTCACTCCACGCATACGCGCTGTGGCAATTGTCGAAACCGATGAAGCCCCAGAACGCGCCTTCAATGGTGATCGGCACGACCAGCAGCGAAATGATGTCCTGCGGCTCCAGGATCATGCGTTCGCTCTCGGGAAAATCGTGGACGCAGCCTTCAATCGGGCGGCCGGCGCCCAATTCGTCGTACCAGCGCATGGACAGCATGTCATACGAGAGGTTCTGCAGCTCCGGATTGTCAATCTGGGCGCTGACGCCGCTCCTGGCCCACTCATAGCGCTGGCTCATCATGCGCGTGCCGCTGCTGGCATCCACATGGTTTTCAAAAATATAGGCGCGATCCTGGTTGGCGGCGCGGCCGATGGTCTCGATCGCCGTGCTGATTGCGCGATCCATGTCGCGCTCGGCCAGCAAGATATGGCTGGCATGCGCGGTCGCCTGCAGCAGCGCGTCACGCTGGTACAGCGTCTGCTCCATCTGCTTGCGCTCGGTGATCTCGCGATAAATCCACAGGCGCCCGTAATGTTCGCCTTCCTTGCTTAACACGGGCGCGGAATACCGGTCCAGCACCATGCCGCTCTTGAATTCAATCTCGTCCCGGCTGATTTCGTCCGGGTGCGCGTTGAGATACATGACTTTCGCAAGAAAATCATCGGGGTGTTTGGTGAGGCTGACAACATGCGTGAGCAGCGCGGTGTCATCCTCATTCTCCAGCACCGCCGGGGGCACCTTAAACAGCGCAATCAGGCGCTGGTTGATCAGCAGGCGTTTGTTGTGGTCGTCGACCACCAAAATGCCGTCAATCGTCGCGTTCGTCTGCGCTTCCAGCAAGGCGGTCTTGGATTGCAGCGCATCCTCCGCCTGCTTGCGCATCAGCGCCGCGCCGATGTGCGCCGCAATGCCTTCGAGTAGTTCAACCAAGTCAAGGGTGAAACATCCTTTGCGCCGGTCGTCGAGGTGGATCAACCCCACAATCGTATCCTTGCTCCGGATGGGCACCAAGGCCACCGAGGCATAGCCGCAATGAATACATTGGTTGCGGGGCTTATAGCGCGGATCCTGGTCGGGCGGCAGGTCCAGGAGCGGGAACGAGTCGTTGGTCCAAAAACTGCCGCCGCGCGTGAAGAGCGGATGGGCCGCTTCGATCTTGCCGGCGATGACCAAGCCGCAGGTGCAGACCAGACTGACGTTGCCGTCCTTGTCCCGGCACACGCCGCCATCCGCGGCATGCGCGACCAGCGAGTTCTCCGTCAGCAGAAACTCCTTGGAGAAGCCTTGCTGCGCGAAATACGGGAAGTCATCCCCGTCTCGCAGGCGAATGCCCACGGCATCAAACCCGGTGCGCGTCTTCACGGTGGCAAGGACACGCTGGATGGCATCCTGCAGGTCGCCCGGCTCGTTCAGGATCTGCAGCACTTCCCGGCCCATTTCCATATAGGCTTCCGCCTGCTTGCGCGCGCTGATGTCGCGGCCGATGCCCACCAAGCCGATCACACCGCCGGTGGCATCCCGGAGCGGGATCTTGGTGGTGGCCATCCAGCGCAGGGAATCTGCGCTCGTCCCGGTCTGCTCCTCCTTGTTCAGAATGCTGACGCCCTCGCCCAGTACCCGCTGCTCATCGGCCAGATACTGGCAGGTCAGGTCGGCCGGGAAGAAATCGCCGTCGCGGCGGCCAAGTAGCTGCGCCGGGGCGGCCACCCCGCTGATCCGCGCCAAGGCTTCATTGGCCACCATGAAGCGGCTTTCCATGTCCTTGACGTAGATCAGGTCCGGCACGTTGTCAATCAGCGTCCGCAACTGCAGGCGCTCGACGCGCAGCGCTTCCTCAATCCGCATGCGCTCGGTGATGTCGCGCACCGTGGTCAGAATAACCTGCTTGCCATCCAGCACCATGGGGCTGAGGATAATTTCAGAGGGGAAGTGTTTTCCGGTGTCCACCCGCTTGCACAACCATTCGAAGCGCGTGCTGCCCTTTTCCATCGCCGTGGCAATCATGCGCTGCGCCAACACCACAGAATCCGTGCCGCACGGCTGCCGGGGCGGGAAAAAGTCACCGGTGAAATGTTGCGCGCAGAACGCCGCCTGCGTGGCACAACCGAACATTTCCAGCGCCGCCTTGTTGCAGTCAAGGAAGCTCTGCCCGTCTTGCAGTATCACCGCGTCGCTGTTGGCATCATAAAGGGTGCGGAACTTCATTTCGGAACGCGCGCGCGCCTCCTCGGCCTGCTTGCGCATCAGTGCCGCGCCGAGGTGCGCGGCGCTGCCTTCGAGCAGCTCAATCATATCCAGGGTGAAACAGCCTTTGCGCCGGTCGTTGAGCTGGATCAGACCAACAATCCGGTTTTCGCTCCGAATGGGCACCAAGGCCATTGAGGCATAGCCGTGATGGATGCACTGCTTGCGGGGCCGGCAGCATGGATCCTGATCGGCCGGCAGGTCAAGCAGCGGGCCGGCATCGTTGGTCCAGAAGCTGCCGCCACGCGTGAAGAGCGGCTGGGCCGGATCGGTCTGGTCGGCAATGACCTGGCCGCAGAGGCATGCCAAACTGGCATTGCCGTCCGCGTCCCGCAGCAGCGCGCCCTGCGCGTCGCGCGCAATCAGCGACGTTTCCGTCAGCAGAAAATCATCGGCAAAACCGTCCTGGGCAACATACGGGAAGTCATCCCCGGCTTGCAGGCGAATGCCCACGGCATCAAAGCCGGTGCGCGTCTTCATGGTGGCCAGAATGCGCGGGATGGTATTCTGCATATCGCCCGGCTCGTTCAATATCTGCAGGACTTCCCGGCCCATTTCTATATAGGTTTCCGCCTGCTTGCGCTCGCTGATGTCGACAAAACTCTCAATCCCGCTCAGCCGCCCGCTGCTGTCGTAAAACATCTCGGCATTCTTCAAGATCGTGCGGCGCCGCCCGTCTTTGGTCTCAATCGTGCATTCCCGCGCGACAATCGGCGCCGTCCGCGCCGGATTGAACAAGCCACAGCAGCTCGTGCAGGGCTCGCGCGTGAACAGCGTGCAGCGCTGGCCGATGATCTCCGCCGCCGTGTAGCCCGTCAGCTCTTCGGCCTTCTTGTTCCATGTCAGGATGCGCTGCTCGGCATCCACGGTCAAGACCGCGCTCGGCACAATCCGGTTGATCATTTCGGCCGTGTCTTTCGCCTGCTGCAACTCCTTCTGGCTTTGCTCGCGCGTCTGCACCTCGGCCTGCAACTCCTCCTTCTGCCGGGCATGCGTGGTGATCAGCCGCGCAATCCGCCCGAATTCAGACGTGTCGGACATCAGGTGCGCCACGATCGGCGGCTCGTTCCGCTCCAAACTCAGCGAAATCTGCGCCAGCGGCCGGTTGAAATACCGGTAGGTCACGGCAATGATCAGCAACAAGATGGCCGCATTGCGCAACATGAGATGGAAGGTGTGGTTATCAATCGCCGCGTCAAACAATTTGGTGACGGGCGAGGCGGTCGTCATGCGCAGATTCAGCAAGGGGGCCCCGCGCCAATCGCGCAGGCTCATCAGCGTCGTGGCCACCACGTCCTGCGTCGCGCCGCGGGTGGCGTTGAGCGGCAGCAGTTCAGGCGTGGCATGCACCAGCACGCCGAGGCGTTGCAGAAACGCGGCATCCCAGCGCCGCGCCGCGAAAAAGTACCCCGCCGGCGCAGCCCGCCGGGTATTGTCCTCCGACGGCTGAATCTGCGCGCCGCGCATCTCCAGCAGCCCGGCCGGCGAATACACAAAGAAATGCACGCTGCTGGTCTGCGCAAACATCTGCCGCGGCGCAAGATCCAGCAATGCCAACGTCTCCAGCTCCGGCATCTGCCAGCGATTGATGCCATACACGGTGCGGCCATTGGTCGTGCACACCCACACCGCGTCGAGCGCGTACGTGTCCAGCAGCACGTCTATGTTGCTCGTGGCCCAGCTGCGGCGCGGCGTGCCGACAAAGGCGTACATCTCATCCCAGAGCGTGTATTCAAAATTGACCAAGGTCGTGAAGGGCTGGCCAAGCAGCTCAAGAATCTGCTGGGCCTGCGTGTGCCGCCCATGCAATAATTCCACGCTGACATCGCGCTTGAGGCGCATGTCCAATTTCCACACATCATATGTCAGCGCGGTTGCCCCGCCCAGAATCAACAGGGCAAGAATGAGCAGGCGCGTGCGCGCTTTGAGTCCGGCCATGGCTTCTCCTAAGGGTGCCGGCTTAGTATAATGTTTTTCGATGATGCAGTCAACCCGCCGGAACCCCGTTACATTCTCGTGCGCCACGAGAATGTATGGTTGCAGAGGTGCAGAAGCTGGCGGCGGTTCCGTGCGCGGTGCCATCCGCCGAAAGCCTTGCCGCCAACCGGCTGCCGAAGGGAACGCGGCACGCCCGTGCCGCTGAGGGCAGGCGGGATTTCCATATCCCGCTAAATTCTCTCGCGGCGAGAGAATTTATGGCGCGGCCAATGATTGCACGCGGCTTCCGTCAGATGCTGCGATCGGGAGAGCGCAGCTGCCTTCAGCCGATCTGGCGATCGGCGCTCCCATCGCGCCGCGGCGTGCGGCACAGCACGGATGCGGAAATATATACGACGGTCGGTATTTCTGCCCGTAGCCGACGCACGGCGTGCGGCGTGCAGCACAGCACGGATGCGGAAACGGATGCGGAAATATATATGGCGGTCGGTATCTCTGCCCG
>JAPLST010000201.1 GCA_026398485.1 bacterium | reverse complement strand
CAGCACAAACGGATCGGGCACAAACGAATACCACGCTTTGCCGGCATCCCAGACACAGCCGCCGCGCACCATCGCGAGCATATAGCGGTTGACGGTTGCGGCCTGCCATGGTATCCTCGCCGTATCGAGGCATGCACGCACTGCCGCCACGTCAAAGTAAAGACCTCGCTGGCTTAGAACCGCCAGCACTGTGTCGCGCAGATAATCCTTGAGGTTGATGCTCATCGTTTGATCCTGCATGGTGCCGGTGCTGATGCTGACGTTGGTGCTGATGCGGGCTGTGGCTTCTCAACGCCGTAGAGTGCGGTGACGCGCGTGTCGACTTCTTGTTCGAGCTTGGCGATGTCGGCCTGCGGGTTGGCCCGCTTGGCCTTCAGAATCTGATCCACCAACGCGACCAGCGGCGCTTGCGCTTCCGGCGACACATCCGGGATCGGCAGCTTCTTCCAGTCGTCGGGATACAGATGAATGTTGCTGCGGCGATTGGCGCGCAAATAATCCCGCGCTGTGCTGGAGTTCATCACCGCCAGCAAATACTTCACGGCGAAACGCCGGCTGATTTCCTCCAGTTCCTCGCGCTTGGGCAAGTCGGGCCGCGGCGGCTTCTCGTCTTTGTAGCGCGTGACTTTCATGAGAGAATTGTTGCGCACACCCGAGAGTAGATACCAAGGAACAACGCCAACACTGGATGGGGTAAAAATCAAGTTGGTTACATCATACACAGATATTGGATTGCTGCCAGGACTGCGCTGGGCGATTATTTTCTCTGGTACTTCGTATAACTCATTAAAAGTGCGAGCGTAAAAATGATGTGGAGCTCGATTTGTACCCCATTCGAGCCACATGCAGCCATTTATGATCCACTTGGTGAGATGCTTGCCTTCGACATATCGTTTTGAATGAATTGCGGTTTGCGTATTTGACACCAACTCCGCAGTAATAAATTTCTCATATTGAGGTGCATTGCTAGGTCTCAGACCATAAGTGAGGTAGCACACTTCAGATAGAATTATGGCTTTGTTCGCAAAATCTCTGCCAACACATTGTTCTGGAAAGAATGTGCGATAGGTCAACTGGACCTGTTGATCGCTCGGTAGAAGTGTGACGTTGCCGAAAGTGTCTTTATGAACCTGGCGTTCAGGGATGTTGTTTGCGCCGTCGGCTTTTTGGAAGAAGTAGATTAGGTTATGCACGCCGGCGTCGAAGATTTTTATATCGCTGCAGAAATCCAGGCGCAAGATGCGAGAGTTCTGCAAGAACCAGTTTTGCGGCTTTACAGCGTATTTTGCGTGGCAAAAGGCGTCCGAGACGATCAGGGTCGAGATGCCGTTTGGCCGCAGCAATTTGTAGGCGCGCTCGATGAACGGCACGAACAAATCCCATTTTTCCCAGAGTGTCTCGTATTGTTCGCTTTCAAGGATGGCGCGGCGTTGGTCTTGATTCCAATCGCTTTGCTCGTCGGCACGGACATAGGGCGGATTGCCGATAGTGATGTCAAAGCCATCGGCGGCGCCAAACATGGACTCTGGGTCGAAGTAGCCGGCGCGGCGGTCGCCGTGATACGGATCCCACGCGGCAACGGCGGAGGCAAGATGATTGGCCGCGCTGCCACCCATGCCTTTGATGAACTCGCTCAGTTCGCGGCGGAGCTTGCGGTCGGCGGCTTTACAGGCGTCTTTCTCTTTTTTGGTCTGGGCGAAGAAATAGCGGGCGCGGGTTTCAAGCAAGGCGCGCTCTTTGGGCTCAATCTGATGTTGAAACAGTTCCCAGCCGTTCGGTCGCGGCAGGCCCAGCAGTGAATTGGCGCAGACAAATTTCGTCTCGAGATTAGGTAGCGGGCGGATACGCTGCGGGTCGCTCTGCTCGATGACCAGCGACAGGAAGAAGCGCAGTTTGCTGATCTGGATCGCGGACGGCTGGATGTCCACGCCATGAATGCAGTCTTTGATGAGTTCGAGTTTGCGGGTGTAGTCAAACGACTCTTCAGAGAAGATCTGCTCGGCTTTGTCACGCATTTCGGGCGGGAGCACCGCAAGCTTGGCAGCCTTCCATCGCTCGTTGTGCGGATCGAGCTTTTTGAGGACATGCACGAGCAAGTGCAGCAGGCCCATTGGGAACGCGCCCGAGCCGCAAGCCGGGTCGAGAATCTTCAGCGTGCCGAGTGCTACAACAATGGCGTCCGCCTCGGCGTCGTTAAGGCGGTGGGTCGCGTACTGCTCGGCGACGAGTTCGCGCAAGCGCTCGTCCAGGTCGGCGGCCGGCGCGGCGTCGGCGCTCAGGGTGGCAATGAGATAGCGCACCAGGGCTTCTTCGGCCATGTAGTGCACGATTTCGCGCGGAGTGTAGAACGAGCCGGTCTGTTTGCGGGCAGTGGCGCCGGTTTCAGGATTGACGGCGGCGAGCAGATTCTCAAAAGCGCGGCCGAGCAGTTCGGGATCGAGGGCGATATCTTGTTCGAGCGGCGTGTTTTCTTCAACAGTGAATTTGTAATCGAGGAATATGCGGAAGATGCCGCGCGCTTTGGGCGTGACGCGCTCACCCAGCGTGGCAGCGAGTTCTGGCACGGCACGTTCTTCGCCGAAAAAGAGGAAATCCGGCACGGTCGGCTGCTTGGCGGCGATGTCGGAGAAACCATCCACGCGGATTTCTTTTTCGACATCCGGGTCGCGCGTGGGAATTTCATCAAGGTTCTCGAACAGCCCGCCATTGAGAAATGGGATTGACTTGTACAATTCTTCCACCGGCGCTTTGTCGGTGAAGAGGGCAACATGGCGGAAGAAGCGCTGATCGCCGTAATCTCTGTTTTTTCCATCGGGGGCATTTTTAGCCCGGAACTTCCGTTCGGCGGGCGGCGTGGCCAAGGTGGCAAAAAACAAATTTTGCAGAATGGCTTTGTAGTAGCGGCCAGCGGTGTCTTTGTCGCAGGTGCTGACGCGCCAATCGCGCAAGAGGTCTTCAATGATGGGTGGTAAAAAAAGCTCATTGGGCAACAAGCTTTTCTCGCGCAGAAACCAGCAGAAGATAAGACGGGTGAGCATGCGGATGAGCGCATCCGAGTCGCACCCGTCGCCGTCTTTGAGCGCACCCTCGGGAAAGCGCGCCGTGAGCCGGGCCCAGTAAAACCAGTTGCGGACTTCGAGAAAGAAGCGCCGGTTGAGTGCCTGGATATCAAGAATTTTCTGCCAGGCGCGGTGCAGCGCGACGAAGCTGGTAATTTCTTCATCACAGGGACGCGCGGCGCAGAGCGCGTTAAGCGATAGATCGTGGAGAATCTCGATGTGCGCGCGATGCGGCGCGGCATAACGGATGTCCTTGATCAGCGTCACTTGTTCGAGCACGTCGCGCGTGCTGTCGCGCTTGTGCAACCGGCGATTGATGACGGACAAAGTAATGGTCTCGCCATGTTGGAAGAGCAACATGACCGGCATGGCGAAGAGACGATTGACGGCACGCGTGATGCCGGCGAGTTCAGTGCGGGTGTAAAAGCGTGGCTGCAGCGCAATCGCGAAGAAAAGATAGCTTTCGATTATCGCGCTGTAGAAGGTGCCTTTGGAATCAAACAGCAGTGCTTGTTGATTGGAAGTAGCCGCGCGGATTTCGTCATCGGTGAGCTGCAACAGCATGTCCACCGATTGCCATTCATCCACGAGCGCAGCCTTGGCGTTGAACGGGCGGTCTTGGGCAAACATGGCGGAAAACTTCTTGGCGGAATTGGGCTGGAGCGCAATGCGTTTGTCGCTGGCATAGCCCAGGGCGCCAAAGAAGGCATGGGCGGCATCGGCCAACGGCTTTGTGGCAAAGCCGGCGAGCGCGGCTTGAATGGCTTGCTTGGTCTGCTGCTCGGTCATGGTGTGCGGGATTTTCTTGATGTGATCCGGCGCGCGGCACTGGCGTGGGCTGGCACTGCGTCGCGGATCGCATCGCAGAGTTGCTTGGCGCTGGGGAGTTTGCCTTTGTACTCGGCCGGCAGGCGCGGCTGCAATTGGTACTCGGCCACACCGATGGGATTGTTTTTTGTTTTCAGGGCAAACTCGACTTCGAGGTTATCCTTTTCGGCGCAGAGGATGACGCCGATGGACGGGTGGTCGCCCGGTCCGCGTTCGTTTTCATTGAGAAGATTAAGGTAGAAATCCATCTTGCCGGCAAATTCCGGTTGAAATTCAGCAATCTTAAGATCGAACGCGACCAGCGCTTTGAGAAAACGATGGTAGAACAGCAGGTCAACAAAATACTCTTTAGCGCCAAGGGCGAGGCGGTACTGGCGCCCGATGAAACAGAAACCGTAGCCGAGCTCGAGGATGAAGTCGTGCAGCCGCTCGATCAAGCAGTCTTCCAGTTCGCGTTCCTTGAGCGGCCTATGGATGCCGAGAAATTCGAGGTTGTAGGAGCTCTTCAGCATCTCGTCCGCCTGTTCGGCGAGATACTCAGGCAGGGCGAGCGGGAAGTTGTGCGTCTTTTTGTCCGTGACCGCCCGCTCGTAAGCCCCGGCCTTGATCTGGTTGAGGAGCACATTGCGCGACCAGCCGAAGCGGGCGGTGGCGCGGATGTAATAGAGGCGCGTGACGAGGTCGGCGACTTTGTCAAGGATGAAGCGGTGATGTCCCCACGGAATTTCTGTCACAAGCGGTGGCAGAAATGACGATGCCTGACTGCCGGATAATTTGGCCACAGGCTGTGGCCATTTTGCCGCGCCGCTTGTTTCCGCGGCAGGTTGGCGCAGAATTTCCGTGCCCGGCTCGCCGGGCGAATTGGCCACAGCTTGCGGCCAAATTGCGCCCTTTGGCGCATTCGTGCTTGGCGGCAGTTTGACGAACGCTTGCCGCCACACTGCCTCGTCCGAGTAGGCCAGATAAAAGCGCTTCATGTCGCGCAGATTACGCGGCGAAAAACCGGTCGCGGCCGGAAACGCTTTCTGTAAATCGCACGAAACCCGGGCGATCACCGATTCGCCCCAACCAAGCACCTGCTGTTTCTCCACGATCCCGCGCCCGATGTCCCAGTAGAGCAGGATCAGGTCGCGGTTGACGGCGCGTGCGGCACTGATCCGTGCGTTTTGAATGCGGGCTTTTAGTTCCGCAATGAAGGCAATGTATTCAGCGGTAATGCCCGGGTTTGATTTCATGGCGCGAGGATAACCAGCCAGGTGACGAGATCGAATGCGGCCGCGTCGTCGGAAGGCATGTCGCCGGCCGCGGGCAGCGTGGCACTACGGCTGGCCTGCAGGCTTGAGGCCGCACGTTTGTGAAAAGTGTGGGAGATGGAGGCCAGTGCCTTCTGGATCAGGCCGTCATAGTGGCTCATATCCGCGCCGTTCTTGGTCCGCGCGTCGAACAGGTCGCACAGTTTCTCAAGCGCCGACGCATGACCAGCGGCGAGGTCACGCATCAGCAGCAGCGATTCCTTGGGTTGGGCAAATGAGAAGCGCACCGTGCCATCATCATGCACATAGACCAGAAAATAGGGCGCCATGGGATTCAACTGGGCGGCATCGGCGAGTGGCGCAGACAGAACAGCGCGCCCGGCCGCGCGGCGGGCAGGTCGGCTTTCGGCGCCACGACGGCGTACAGGCCGTCGCCGGCTTCTTCCAGTTCCTCACGACGGCTTTCAAGGAAACGCAGCAGATCGAGCCGAAATTCGTCCAGCGAGAAATCGGTCAGCGACACGGCGCCATCAAGGTCTTCGAGATCAAGGATTTCGTTTTTGAGGCGTTTGAGTTGGCTGTCGCGAAAGAGGAGTTCTTCTTGGACAAGTTCATCAATCTGGGTGGTATCCAGCAGGTTGTCAGTCTGCGTGGCAGCAAGGTCAACCAAAGCCATGCGGGCTTCCACGCGTTGCTTGACGCCAAGATAGCAGTCGAGATCGGCGACCGGCCAGAAATTAACGAGATGCACTGCGGCGTTGTGCGAGCGAAGGCGGTCAATCCGGCCGAAGCGTTGAATGATGCGGACGGGATTCCAATGAATATCGAAGTTGACCAGCAGATCGCAGTCTTGCAGATTCTGGCCTTCGGAAATGCAGTCGGTAGCGATGAGCAGGTCAATTGCTTCGGTTTGTTGGGGGAAATGGGCAACCTGTTCGGCGCGGCGTTTGGCGAGCGGCGCAAAGTTGGTGAGAATGTCATCATAGTCGGTGTGGCCGAGCGAAGTGGCGTTGCCGCCATCGCCACAGACCAAGCCGGTATGCAGCTTAAGTTCCTTCTGGGCCCACGGCGCGAGATTATCGTAGAGGTAGCGGGCGGTGTCGGCAAAGGCAGTGAAGACAAGGATTTTGCGGTTGGGGCGGCCATCGCGCGTCGTGGTTGGATTGGTGGCCTTGTCTTGAATAATTGTACGCAGTTCGGCCAGTTTTCCATCGCGGGCGGCAGTGACAGACTGCGTCTTCTCAAGCAGGAACTGAAGCTGGGTGCGATCATCGCGCACCGCCTTCAGCCACTCCGGCAGCGCTAAGTGGGCGAGATGGATGCGGCGGCGTGCGCCAATGGTGAACTCTTCCTCGTCAAAATCGGGGTCGTCAAGCTGACCGGGCGTGAGCGTTTCATAATCCAGATCGGGATTTTGATCGAGGTGCGTTTCAAAGGCGTTAATGCGCTGCTCGAGGACGTTGATTTTCTCGATGGTGCGCTGGATCGTGAGGCGAAACGAATCGACCGAGCTTTCCAAGCGCTTGAGCAGGTTGATCTTCATCATACCGATGAGGATTTTCTCACGGCCTTCCTGGGTGAACCCGCCGAGGATTTTGTCCTGATAGAACGCGCGGGTGGTGTCCGCCAGATCATTGCGCAGGAATCTGGTGGGATGATACAACGCAAGCCGCAGTTTGTTGATTTCGGCGTCAAGTTGCTCGAAGGAAAGGTATTTTCGCTGCAGGTCAATCTGGGCATGCACGGAGCGCGGCGGCGTGCGCTGCGGGAAGCCGCCCATGCGTTCGATCTCATCGGCATAATAAGTAGCAATGTGCCGGCGCGAGCGCGCCAGACTAAGGCCGTCAAGCAGTTTGAAGAAATCGCCGCCCAGCGCGGCAATCAGGTCGCGTGTCTTGCGTTTGCCGGGCGGAAGTTTGGCCCAATTGGTAAAATGCGTCTGTGCTTTGCGCGTGGTTTCGCGCACGGAGGCGATGCCCAACTTGGTGTTGAAGGCGGCGTCGGCCACGTTGTTGCGTACAACATCCGCGCCGGCAATGAAGGAGATCTGGTTGCGCAGATCGGCCAGTTGATTATTGACCGGTGTGGCCGACAACAGCAGCACCTTGGTGCGGACACCGGATGAAATGATATCATCCATCAGACGCTGGTAGCGACTACGGCGCTGCTTCTCGTCACCCGGTCGCTGGGTGGCCAGCTTGTTGTTTCTGAAATTGTGCGATTCATCAATGACGACCAGATCGTAGGCGCCCCAATTGAGCGTGGCGAGGTCAATACCATTGGAATCGCCGGCCTCACGCGAGAGATCGGTGTGATGCAGGACATCAAAACGAAAGCGGTCTTCGGCAAACGGGTTGAGCGTGCTGTTCGAGCGATACACCGACCAATTGCGGCGCAGCTTCTTGGGGCACAAGACCAGGACGCGCTCGTTGCGCAACTCAAAGTATTTGATGACAGCCAAACCCGTGTAGGTCTTGCCAAGGCCAACGCTGTCGGCGAGGATGCAACCATTGTAGTTCAGGATTTTGTTGATGGCGGCCTTGGCTCCGTCTTTTTGGAACGAAAAGAGCGTTTGCCAGATGCGGGTGTCCGGCAGGGCGACGCGGCGAATGGCATCGTCGAGATCGCGTGTGCCGTCGAGAAAACTGCGAAAAAGATGGAACAACGTCAGATAGTAAATGAACTCGGGCGACTGGTTGCCGTAGAGCCGGGCCAATTCTTTGAGCACGGCATCCTTGACATCTTCGACCAGCGACGTGTCATCCCAGAGCTGGTTGAACCATTCGAGCAGATCGGCCCGATCTCGGTCATCGGCGACGACCAGATTGAGTTCAATGTTGTTGCCGGCCGGTAGCAGGCCGAGACCCGGCACCGTGAAATTCGAGCTGCCGACCATGGCGTAGGCAACCTTGCCATCTTGCACATGATACAGCTTGCCGTGCAGAAAGCCGGCCCGGGTGACAGATCGGACTTCGACTTTGCGCTGAATCCAATCAGCACAGTCACGCGCCAGCCGGCGCTGCACCAGTTGATTGCCCAAGGCGAGTCCCGCTTCAGTCAGGCGGAACTGGCGCGACTGCTTGTTTTCCGAATCTAGGCTGCGTACAAAGCAAGGTTCGCCGAACAGAAAGCGCAAGCTGACGGCGCGCTCCAGCGCGTCGCGCAGCATGCCGTAGGCGTGGATAGTAAAATAGGCGGAGACGAATGACAGCGCGGCATCATCCGGGATGGCGGCAGCCAGGCACTCGCCGGCGCCACCACGCAGGTAATTGTCACGAATGCCTGAGTTCATGCGGGCATGGAACGTGGTTCATTGGTGTTGCTGCTACATCTGAACGACTAGCTCGGCAACCCTTCGCGCCGGGCATCTTGCACTCCAGACTATCGTATTCACAAAACTGTATAGATTCTACAGGATTTGTTCAGGGAACGCAAGCGCGCGCAGTCTCCAACAACCAACAATGCAGAACGTGGAACGCGGAACGATGAACTTCGGACTATCAACTGCCATGCCGATTGCATTTGCCCGCCGCATTTAGTACAATGGACACCTGTGATCGGGGTGTAGCGCAGCCTGGTAGCGCACTAGACTGGGGGTCTAGCGGTCGCTGGTTCGAATCCAGTCACCCCGACCATTATTCTGCTGCCTGCGCCAGCGCATCGCGCAGTTTCTCAAAAGCAAATGCATCCCAGGGCACCTGCCCGGGTTGGGCATTGGGCCAGCGCGCCCGCCACGCGCCGCTGTAGCCCGGCCGCAGCAGCGCGTCGAGCTGCAGATCCGCGTCCGGCCACGGCACGGCCATGGGCGTGGGATCCGGCCGGGTCACCTCGGTGCGGAAATAAAACGGGCTGGTCAGTGCCACGTGGTTGTCGCCGGCATAATCAGTGGCGCCGGTCGCCAGGCATTCATGCGTCTGCGTGGCGATATCGAACGTGGCAGCCGAGGCTGGTCCGGGCATGCCATACACTTTCACCACATACCAACTGTTCCCGGTTTCGTTCAGCACCAGTTCCATGCTCTGGACTGGTTGGGGCGCGCCGGTACACGATTGATGGGATAGCACCTGGCCGTTGCGATACACGACAATGTGGGTGATGCATTGCGCGTTGCCGGGCGCGGCATGGGCGCAAATGCGCAGGATGCGCCGGGCGCCATCGGCGGGGACGACAACGCCCGGACCATTGTAGCCCGCGACATGGCTGAGCGTGGCGTCAATGAACGGGCCGCTGCTGACCAGCGTGCGGCCTTGGGCGACGGCATCGCGCACGGTGCCGGGCGCCAGCGGCGTCGCCGGATCCAGCCAGACATAGCTGCGCAAGGCGCCCAGGCAGAAGCGCGCGCGGCCGGCCTGTAGCGTCCCGTCGGTTTCGGCCATGGCGGCGATGCGGTAGCCGGCGTTCAGCAGCTGAAACCAAAGCTGCTGATAGAAAATCTGATCAGCATCATAGCCCATCACCACCATGGCCAGCGGGCCGATGCCAGCCAAGGCATAGAGTGGCAGCAGCGTGGCGAGATTGCTGACAAAGCGATGCTGCGGCGTGCTGGTCCACCAACTGGTGGGATGCGCAAAGACCGGCAGCGCGCCGGCGCGCGCCCACGCAACCATGCATGCCCACGGGGAAATGCCTTGATAGGCCGGCAGCGCGGCGTGCGCCGGGTTGCCCGCATACCACGCCTCAATCGCGGGATCGGACATCTGCGTCAGCGGCAATTGCACATCGGCAAGGTTCAGCCACCAGGTGTGTCCGTAGCGGGTCTTGGGCAATTCGCCACCGAGCCAGACCAGCACATTGTCTGCCT
Source organism: bacterium (assembly GCA_026398485.1). Classification (GTDB taxonomy): domain Bacteria; phylum Auribacterota; class UBA3054; order UBA3054; family JAPLST01; genus JAPLST01. Next base: position 2,023 of record JAPLST010000201.1, on the reverse strand, counting down.
GCCATGGTTCAAAGGCGAGCGGCCCGTGCAGTTCCAGTTGCGCCGGTGACAGGCACCATGGCTGGCACAGGCACAACCAATGCAAATGTCGTGCGCGACAGATGTCGGTAATTTCCGTGCGCAGGGCGGCCGGGTTGGCGCCATTGGCGCTGATATGCTGATGTCCGTCGCCGCTCCACCAGCCATGGGCCGACCGGTCATGATGCTGATACTGCATGCTCATGTCATGGGCCAGACGGCGGTGCCGGCGTGGTGTCGGCGGCGGCGGGAATCACCAATTGCGGATAAAAAATACCCATCTGCTCGATGAAGACAAGCGTGGCGAGGCCGGTCAGTTCAAAGGCGAATTGGCCGAGGGGAAAGGGCGGCAGGCCCAGCAGAAAGCAGAGCAGGACATTCAATGTGCCGCCGTGCGCCACCACTAAAATATGCATGTCGTGCGCCGGTGGATCAAGCACGAAGCCGCCCATCCGCCGGTGAATGCCATGTGCGCGCAACGCGGCCAGAAACGGCGGGCAGATGCGCGCGTACATGTCAAAGCAGCCCTCGCCCAATTCTGTTTTCCATTGTTCCTCGACATAAGTGTGCTCATGGCGGCGCATGACTTCGGCGTGTTGTTCGGCGGGCAGCTGGCGCAGCGCGTCGTTCGGCAGCCATTCGCGCAGGAAGTCGCAAAGGTGCGGGGTGAGCGCACGCCCCTGCAGGATGACTTGGGCGGTTTCCACGGCGCGCCCATATGGCGAGACCAGGGCGGCATCAATACGGGTGCCGGCCATGGCGCGTTGCGCACGCAGCGCCTGGGCGGCGCCGCGCGCGGACAAACAGCCGTGGACGGGCGGCGGGGGACAGGCATACGGATCGCCCTGCATTTCCGCATGACGGGCAAAAAGCAGTTTCATAGCCCTGAGTGCGTGATGAAGCCAGTGGTAAAACGCTGTATTATAACAAGGCCGGGCGATGCTGTCAAAACAGGGGTGGGGGAATCCGCGCGTGGTTATGCGCCACGCGGGTGCGCCGGAGGCGTCCTGCCGCTGGCGCATGCGCGTCAACTCAGCGAGTGTACGGTGAGGGCGGTTTCTGCAGCCGCGGTCAGCGCCCGCGGCTACAATTGGCAAAGCGCATTCATTAGTAAGTTGACGCGCATGCGCCGGCGGCGAGACTCCCAGCAGCCTAAAACTCAGCAGCCGCGGCGTGCCCCTTGGCCACGACTGCCGGAACTGGAAGGATGGAATGGTGGATGAATGGTGCAGCGGCAGCAGCCGCGGCGTGCCCCGCGGCCACATTCCGAGTTGCGCAGCACGCGCGTGTTTTTAGTATAATAACCAGACTCTTAATCTTCGCAATGGAAATGACCCGCATGAACACAGAAGCCGAGACAGTTGCCGTTGAGACACCCCATCGCGCGCCGGACTTCATCCGCCAGGCGATTGAAGAGGATAGTGCCAGCGGCCGCTTCGCCGGCCGGGTTGCGACGCGCTTCCCGCCCGAGCCGAACGGCTATCTGCATATCGGCCACGCCAAGGCCCTCTGCATTGATTTCGGCATGGCGGCGCGCTATGGCGGCACCTGCAATCTGCGCTTCGACGACACCAACCCGGTCAAGGAAGAGGTTGAGTACGTCGACGCCATCCAGGAGGATATTCACTGGCTTGGCTTCGACTGGGGTGACCGGCTGTTTTACGCCTCGGACTATTTCGAGCAGCTCTACGCATTTGCCGAGCAGTTGATCAAAAAGGGCAAGGCGTATGTCTGCGACTTGAGCGCCGAGGAAGTGCGCGAGCATCGCGGCAATCTGACGGAAGGGGGGACGGCGACGGTTTTTCGCGCACGCGCGGTCGAGGAAAATCTGGATTTGTTCCGGCGCATGCGCGCGGGTGAGTTTCCCGAAGGCTCGCGCACGTTGCGCGCGAAAATCGACTTGGACTCGCCAAATTTTCTCTTGCGCGACCCGGTCATGTACCGCATTCTCAACACGCCGCATCACCGCACCGGCACGCAGTGGTGCATTTATCCCATGTATGAT
>JAPLST010000346.1 GCA_026398485.1 bacterium | reverse complement strand
AACGGAGGGAGGAGGTCAGCAGCACCGGGATATAGCCATCACTGTTGGGCTGGATGGCCTTGCCATCCTTGTAAAGATATTGCAGACGGTAGGTGCCGTCGTCGGAACGCGATTCCTGCGTCACCGAATCGCGGTTGCCCTCGCCGTCCATATCCATGTCGCGCACTTTCGAACGGGCCCACCCCCAGTCAGCCGGAAAGCAATGGTTGGCGTTGATGACTTGGTAATGGAGTTTCTTGCCCAAGTAGCGATTGGGCATGCGAAAGCAGTAGAGCTCCGACTGGCGCGGTTTGTCCGTCCACATGGAGCCGTCATGATGCCAGGCGTTCTTCAGCGTGATGGTGAAGCGCGCGTTGACGTTGAGCATGGACAACTGCGCGGGAGTGAGTTTGAGGCTGAGACGCCGGCCACCGCCGGAGTCGCTGGATTCAACCGTGCAATCAAACCCGTTGGTCTCGCGCCGCTGGTCGGCCATCACGCCGACATGGGCGGTGCCATCCTTCCACAAGTCGCGCGGCCAGCCGCCGGTTTGCGCCTCACATTTGAGGAATTCCTTGAGCCGCCGCGGCGCGGTGGCCGGTTCATCAAGGGTCACCGACGCACCCGAAACGCTTTTAATGCGGAAGCGGTTCTGCACGGTGAAGCCGGCGCTGTAATTTTCCGACCTGTCCGCGCCGTAATACACATTGTAGCACAAGACATGGCCCTCACCGTCAGCATCGGTGGGGAATCCCCAGCCCGTCCAGTCGGTTTCGCGAATCCAACTGCCGTCGTAGGAGAGCACTTCGTTGAAACAAACCGCTTCAACCCCGTATTCACTGGCAGCCGTGGTCAGGACGTGGTTCTGGTCGCGATAATCAATAATATTTGCGACCGTCAGGGCGACATTCTTGCTGCTGCTCTCAAAGCGCGCCTCGGCGTTGGCCCGGTTCATCAGCCGGCTTACCTGGTCGCGCACGGCAACATTCATGTTGACTTGCCGGCGCCAGGCGCCCGTGCGCTCGTCAAAATACATGTCCCGGCTGCGGCCGTAAATCGTGGCATAGCGCCGCAGCATGCGCCGCCCGGCGACGGACGTCACGCGCCCGCCCGTGTCGCATTTGTCCAGCAACTCGTCCACCGAGGCGAACACGCGGTCATCCCAGACCGGGCGCACACTCGAGTATTCTTCTTGTTCATCAATGCCTTCGCCCAATTCGTCCACCACGCCATCGGCATCATTGTCAATTTCATCATAGCCGTAGGTGGACTCGGTCAGGTTGTCATCTTCGCCGCGTTTGCCCGGCGCGAGATCGTTGCCATAACGATATTTGAGCGCGTTGACGCAATAGGCCGTCGAGAGCGGCAGCCCGCGCCCGCGCCCGTCGCTCATCAGCAGCTCAAACGGCCCCACCCCCATGTTCTGCCCGTGCGTGCCAATCGCCGCCGCCGCATTGATGTTGACCTTGCTGCATTCATCTTCAACCTGCACGGCATAGCGCCCGGTAACCTTGCCATTGGCGCTGGTCACGTAAATCCAGCGGCCATCCTCTTTCGATTCGCTCGGGCTCAGCCCGGGCAGGCCGTCAATGTCGGCGGCATCATCCGCCGAATGCGACACGGGCATGAACGTCGTGCGCCAGTTTTCCTGCGGGTCATCCCAGGCGGGCTGCTCGACGCTGTCGGCCCACAGCGCCGACAAGGCATGGTTCAAGCCGGCCGCACACATCATGTCGGCCGTGACGCGCGCCACACTGGTGCGGCTGGTCATCGTGTCGGTCGTGGTGAATATCGTAAACGCGGCCGCCAACAATCCCAAGACGGTCAAGACGGCCAAGACCGTTATGAGCGCAACGCCCGCGACGGCGGATCCAGATCTGTTGGACTTATGCATGATAGTATCTCATCGCCGGTATAGTGTGGATGGCCAGACAGCAGGAAGATATGGAAGAGTGGCAAAATGGCAGATAAGGGTGGCGCAGCAGAAAGCCACGTCACGCGATGCTGCCGCCGTCGGCCGCGTTTTAAATTATCGCGTTAGGCGAGAATTTACGCCGCGCGCAGTTAAATGTACTGATTAAGAATGTTTTCGAGCAACTCCTGGCGGCCGCTCTGCACGGCCGGTTCGCCGTGTTCCAGGGTGAACGCTTCAAGCTTGTCGAACGACATGGCGCCGCGCTCGATGGCGGCGCCAAACTCATTATCCCAGCCGGCATAGCGCCGGGCAATGCATTTGTCCAGGACGCCGTCGCTGATCAGGCGGGCGGCGTTCTTCAAGCCGCGCGCGAACGCGTCCATGGCGCCAATGTGGGCGTAGAACAGGTCTTCCACATCAATCGACTGCCGCCGCACATGCGCGTCGAAATTCAGGCCGCCAGTCGTGAAGCCGCCGGCTTTGACAATCTGGTACATCGCCAGGGTCGTCTCGTAAATGTTGGTCGGGAATTGATCCGTGTCCCAGCCCAACAGCAAATCGCCGCGGTTGGCATCCACCGAGCCGAGCAGGTCGTGCGCAATGGCATACGCCAGTTCATGATGGAATGCATGACCGGCCAAGGTCGCGTGATTGGCTTCAATGTTGAATTTGATTTCCTTTTGGAGACCATGCTGCTGCAAAAACGCGTGGGTCGTGGCGGCATCGCAATCATACTGGTGCGCGGTCGGCTCTTTCGGCTTGGGCTCGATGTACAGCGCGCCGGTGAACCCCAGTGACTTCTTATGCGCGACGGCCATGTGGAAAAAGCGTGCCAGATGCTGCAGTTCGCGCTGCATGTCCGTGTTGAGCAGCGTGTCATAGCCCTCGCGCCCGCCCCAGAAGACATAGCCCTGGCCATTCAATCGCTGCGTGATTTCCATCGCCTTTTTCACCTGGCTGGCAGCGTAGGCAAAGACGGCCGGTGACGGATTGGTCGCCGCACCGGCCATGAAGCGCGGATGCGAGAACGCGTTGGTTGTGCCCCACAGCAAACCGACGCCGGTGTCGTTCTGCAACTTCCCGGCCAACTCCACGATTTTATCGAGGCGCGCATTGGTCTCGGCCAGCGTGGCGGCTTCCGGCGCAATGTCACGATCATGAAAGCACCAGAATTTCACGCCCACCTTGGTGAAAAACTCGAAGGCGGCGCGCAGGGTCAGCTCGGCCGCGCGCAGCGGATTCTTGGCACTGGTGTAGTCGCGCACAATCGTCGGCGCGCCAAACATGTCGGCGCCGGCGCCCTTGAACGTGTGCCAATAACAGACGGCGAAACGCAGATGCTCGGCCATGGTCTTGCCCATGATGGTCTGGTCGGGATTGTAGTGCCGAAAGGCAAGCGGATTGTCGGACTCCGGCCCTTCATAGCGGATCTGCTTGACCGTCGGAAAAAACTGCTTCATATGCGGCTCCCTGAAAAATGATAATGCCTGAAACCAATTGCGGGTATTGTAGCAATCCACGCCGGGTACGTCAACCGGCGCGGCCGTGTGCATCTTGCAGACAGAATCAACAAGGTTATAAACGTATCCAATACTTCGACTGGCCAGCAGCGTTCATCCGTGTTTGTCGTTTGCTGGAGGGCCACGCACCGTCGTGGCCGTGCTGCTGGAGGGATGCGCTCCGTCGTGGCCGCGCCGCCGTGCCGCTGGAGGGCCACGCACTGTCGTGGCCGTGCCGCTGGAGGGCCACGCTCCGTCGTGGCCGTGCCGCTGGAGGGCCACGCACCGTCGTGGCCGTGCCGCCG
>JAPLST010000018.1 GCA_026398485.1 bacterium | reverse complement strand
GGAATTTGACGCTTTGCAGGAAAAGGCCGAGGATGATTTGCTCAATCTGCATCACCAGCTTATGCCAAACGACAATGGCAACAATGAAGCCGTACATGACCAGCCCATTGCCAGTATGTCCGTCGCCTGATGCCCTCGACAGTGTGAGCACCGCGTAGTTTAAATGGATTGTGCAATATCGGCATGCACATAGAACATCTTGTCTCAACAAGGAAATAGCCGTTCGAATCGGCTCGCGGTGGCCATTTTCAATGCTGCAGCCGCCCCCCTTTGGGAAAAATCCCTCCCCCGCCAAGCCGGGTACTCCCTTTACGAAAGGGAGATTGGGGTGGCCGCGCTGCGCGGTTGGGGAATTTTGCCGCTGCTGCTCTTCCTCCACTGCTCATTTCATTCATAAACATAACCCAACTCTGGAGATCCCCGATGCCTAAAATGAACATCACTTCAGCCGAATACCATGCCCATCCTGCCCTTGGATCAAGTGGTATCCGGCTCTTGCGCCAGCGTCCATCCCTGTTCAAATGTCGCGTCCTAGATGGCGTCACTGAACAAAAAAGATGCTTTGACCTCGGCACTGCATTTCATGCCGCTGTGCTCGAACCGGATGCCTTTGCCAAGAATTACACCGCATCTGATCTTGACAAGCGCACCAAGGAATACAAAGCATTCGCCGCTGACAATGCTGGCAAGAATATTTTGAACGCCAATGACTATGCCATCGTGACCGGTATGCGAGATGGTGTCCTGCGCAATGCCACCGCCGCCAAATTGTTTGCCAAAATACCGGAAGTCGAAATGTCATATTTCTGGAAGGACAAAGACGCCAATGTTGACTGCAAATGCCGACCTGATGCGTTGCTGGAAAACAAGGAGAGGCTGATCGTCATTGACCTGAAAAGCACGCGTGATGCATCAGCCAGAGCGTTCCAGAAGTCAGTGGCACAATATGGTTATCACATCCAAGCGGCATGGTACAGTCATGGCATAGAGGCGGTAGGTGGAAGGGCAGTGGACTTGTTCCTGTTCATTGCCGTAGAGCCTGAACCGCCGTATGACTGTGGCGCATACTATTTGGCAGAAGACGCGCTGGATATAGGCTGGCGCGAATGTCAAAACGCGATGAAGGTGTTTGCCGAATGCAACACGAATAATTTGTGGCCAGGATTCCCACCTGGTCTAACCGAGCTGCCACTTCCCGAGTGGTACAACATTGAGGACTGAGATATGGAATTGAAGACGATCAACATTAAAGGCAACGAGTACGTGCAGGTTTGTGAACGCATCCGTGCATTTCGTGCCTTGCATCCGCTCTGGTCCATCGAAACGGCCATTGCTGAAAACGCCAATGGCTGTGTCTTGATGACGGCTACCATTAAAGATGAGCATGGCCGCGTGCTTGCCACCGGTCACGCTTTCGAGAAAAAGGATTCGACCTTCATCAATCAGACCAGCTACATCGAGAACTGCGAAACGAGTGCGGTTGGCAGGGCGCTGGGCATCCTTGGCATCGGTGTAGACACGGCTATTGCTTCAGCCGATGAAGTGGCCACGGCGCAAGCAAATCAGCAACCACAGCCGGGAGAAGCAGGCAATGGCACTGGTACATCCCTCGACACCGTTCTCGACCGGAAAGCCAAGATCAAATTGCTGCAAGAGCTTGTCGGACACCTCACGACGGAGCAGAAAGCCGCGTTGAAAACGCAGTATCCGAACGGTACTAAAGGATTGCGTGATACCGGACTGAGCAAGCTGGAGAAAGAACTACGCGAGGCGATTGGGCAGGGCCAGCAGCAGTCAGAAAAGGCGGC
>JAPLST010000375.1 GCA_026398485.1 bacterium | reverse complement strand
TCTACTGATTGGAATCTGTTTCATACTTCAAACCCAAATTGCTGCATAACTTCTGCACCCGCTCTTCCGGAATTTCTTTACTGATATGGAATGGATCATAGAATGCGTCGTACCATTGCAGAAGCACGCGACCTTGGTGGTAGAGATGCAGATGGATTGCCGCCTCCGGCGTCGCACAGCGTTCGGCGAGAGCGGCGAAGCTGACAAGATTCGCCCGTGTGGCCGGAAGGTGAACTACCAGCGGCCTTGGCCAGATTGTCCCCATGGCGATATGTGACTGCTCCGGCACGGCGTGTTCTCGGAAGAACGCGAGAAGTTCCGTCGGCGGCGTGCCGCCTTCTAGATAGAGTATGGCATCCGCTGGCGCGAGCTCTGCGAGCGCCCGGAGAAAGGCCGGAAGATCCTTGGCTTTAGACACCTTCCATTGTGGTGTTCGGCCGTCTAAACAGATTCCTTTCCGCTCTTTAGCAGACACGGCCCCGAATATCTTTGCTAACAATCCCATATCATTTTCCGCGGGCTTTCTCAGCCAACGCCATCTGCTCTTTCAGAATCGCCGCACTCCGCCTATGTGTTCGAGGCTGGCGCTAGTTGTTTGACAGGGCGGGGTGCTCCGGCTGCACCGGCGCGACCGGTTGCGCCAATGCCGGCCGCGGTGTGACATCAAAGGCCAATGCGCCGTCGCGCAGGACGATCGTCACCGTGTCGCCATCCTTGATCTTTTCCTGCAAAATCTGCTCGGAGAGCGGATCCTCAATGCGCTGCTCAAGCGCGCGCCGGATGGGCCGCGCGCCGTAGGTCGGGTTGTAGCCCTTGTCCAGGATGAACTCCTTGGCCGGCAGGTCGAGCGTCACCTTAACGCCGCGGTCTTCCATGCGCTTGAGCATGGTGTGCAGCTCGAGATCGATGATCTGCAGCAACTCGTCGCGCTGCAAATTGCGGAAGACGACGATGTCATCCACGCGGTTGAGGAACTCAGGCTTGAACGATTTCTTCACCGAATCCAGCAGCTTGGCTTTCATGCCCTCGTAGGACGTGTCGGCATCGCCGGTGGTGAAGCCCAGCGTGGATTGCTTGCGCAGCAGCTCGGCCCCGACATTCGAGGTCATGATGATGACCGTGTTGCGGAAGTCAATGGTGCGGCCGAGGCTGTCGGTCAGCTTGCCCTCGTCGAGCACTTGCAGGAGCATGTGCAGGACATCCGGGTGCGCTTTTTCGATTTCGTCGAAGAGCACGACCGAGTAGGGCCGGCGCCGGATTTTCTCGGTGAGCTGGCCGCCCTCGTCGTAGCCGACATAGCCGGGCGGCGAGCCGATCAGGCGCGACGTCGAGAATTTCTCCATGTACTCGCTCATGTCGACCGTGATCAGCGCGTTGCTGTCATCGAACATGAATTCGGCCAAGGCCTTGGCCAGCAGCGTTTTGCCGACGCCGGTTGGGCCGAGGAAGATGAATGAGCCGATTGGCCGGCGCGGGTCTTTCAAATTGGCGCGCGAGCGGCGCAACGAGCGGGACAGGGTGCTGATCGCCTCGTCCTGGCCGACAACGCGCTTGTGCAGCTCGGTTTCCATGCGCAGCAGTTTTTTGGACTCGCCCTCTTCCAGCCGGGTCACCGGAATGCCCACCCATTTCGAGAGCACTTCGGCGATGTGGTTGACATCGAGGGTCGGCCAGTTGGTGTCGATCTGTTTTTTCTTGACGTCGTCGAGGGCGTCGCGTTTGGCGCGCTCGTCATTGCGCAGGCGCGCGGCATCCTCGTAGCATTGCTCCTCGACCGCTTTTTTCTTGGCGGCGGCCAGGTCGCGGATTTCCTGCTCGAGGGCTTCCATCTCCGGCGTCTTGGTGCGCTTGCGCAAATGCACGCGCGCGCCGGCCTCGTCCATCAAGTCGATCGCCTTGTCGGGCAGGTGCCGCCCGGAGACATAGCGATCACTCAGCTTGGCGGCCGCGACCAGCGCCGCCTCGGTGTAATGCACATGATGGAATTCCTCATAGCGCTTGCGCAGCCCGAGCAAAATCTGGATCGTGTCATCAATATTGGGCGGATCCACCAGGACGGTCTGGAAGCGGCGCTCGAGCGCGGCGTCTTTCTCGATGTACTTGCGGTACTCGTCCATGGTGGTCGCGCCGACGCACTGGATGTCGCCGCGCGACAGGGCCGGCTTGAGAATGTTCGAGGCGTCCGTCGCGCCTTGTGCCGCGCCGGCCCCGACCATCGTGTGCATTTCGTCAATGAACAGGATGACCTTGCCGCTGCGCTTGATCTCGGCCATGACGTTCTTGATGCGCTCCTCAAATTGGCCGCGGTAGACCGTGCCGGCCACCAGCAGCGCCATGTCGAGCGAGACGACGCGCTTGTTCAACAGCATATCCGGCGCATCGCCGGCGGCAATCCGTTGCGCCAATAATTCAACGATCGCGGTTTTGCCCACGCCCGCGTCGCCAATCAGCACCGGGTTGTTCTTCTGGCGCCGGCAGATGATCTGGACCAGCCGCTCGATTTCCTTTTCGCGGCCGATGACCGGGTCGAGCTTGCCGTCGCGCGCGGCCTTGGTCAGGTCGTGGCCGAAGGCGTCGAGCGTCGGCGTGTCCGTCTTGCCGGCCTTCTTTTCGCTGGGCGCGGCGCCGGCGTGCGGGCCTTCACCGGGCGTGCTGGCCGGGATATCCAGCGCATTCAGCTCCTCTTTCACCAGCTTGCGCGCTTCATCCAAGTTGACGCCCAGATTGTTCAGCACGCGCGCCGCCACGCCTTCCTGCTCGCGCAGCAAGCCCAGCAGAATGTGTTCGGTGCCGACGTACGAATGCTGCATCTGCTGCGCTTCCTGCATCGCGAAGCGCACGACATTGTTGGCCTTGGGCGTGAACGGCGGTTCGCCCACTATCTTGGTGTCCGGGCCAAAGCCGACCACGCTTTCGATCTCGCTCCGGATCGCGTGCGGCTCGGCGCCCAAGCGTTGCAGGACGTTCAGCGCAATGCCTTCGTTAAGGTCAATCAAGCCCAGCAGAATATGTTCGGTGCCGACATAATGATGATTGTAGCGCCCGGCTTCTTTCTTGGCATTGACAATCACCTGGCCGGCCCGCGGCGTAAAATTACTTTGCATCATAGTCTCGTCGTTCCTTGGTTGCAGTCAAAAATCATGTGGTTATGCGCGCGGCCAGCACCCGGTGCCAGCGGCGCAGTTCACGCGCCACCTTGGCTGGCTGGGTGCTGCCCAGGCTGCGTTTGGCGGCCACGGACGCCGGCGCGGTCGTAATCCGCAAAATCGCGCAATCAAAGTGCGGGCAGATCGCCTGCAACGCGGCCAAGGGCAGCGCGCCCAAGCCACAGCCGCGCTGCTCGGCCAGCGCCACGGCGCGGCCGACGGCCTCGTGCGCATCGCGGAACGGCACGCCGCGCCGCACCAATTGTTCGGCCCAATCCGTCGCGCACAGAAAATCATCTTGCACGACCTGGGCCAGGCGTTCGCGGCAAAAACGCACGCGCGGCAGCAGGCTGGCCATGATCGCGAGGCAAGCACTGACCGTGTCGGCGCTGTCGAAGACCGGCTGCTTGTCTTCCTGCATATCGCGGTTGTAGGTCATCGGCAACGCCTTGAGCGTGGTCAGCAGCGCAACCAGATTGCCGTAGACGCGCCCGGTTTTACCGCGCACAAGCTCGAGCACATCCGGGTTTTTCTTCTGCGGCATCAGCGAGCTGCCGGTGCAAAATTCGTCCGGCAGGGTGATGAAGCCGAACGGTTGCGAAACCCACAAGATCAGGTCTTCGGCCAGGCGCGACAAGTGCATTGCAATGAGCGCCGCGCCTGCCAGAAATTCGACCAGAAAATCACGGTCGGCCACGGCGTCCATGCTGTTGCGCGCCACGCCGGCAAAACCGAGTTGGCGCGCGACAAAGGCGCGATCCAGCGCAAAACCGCTGCCGGCAAGGGCCGCCGCGCCAAGCGGCAGCACATTCACGCGCGCTTGTTGCTCGCCCAGACGTTGCCAATCGCGTTCCAACATTTCAACATAGGCAAGCAAGTGATGTGCCACCAAGACCGGCATGGCAAACTGCAAATGGGTGAAGCCCGGCATGACCACATCCGCGTGCTGGGTCGCGCAGGCAAGCAGGCCGGCTTGCAGCGTGCCAATCTGGCCGCGCATCTGGGCCAAAACGTCCCGCAGGTACAGGCGTTCATCGAGCGCGACTTGGTCATTGCGACTGCGCCCGGTGTGCAACTTCTTGGCGACGGCGCCTAGGCGCTGGGTGAGCAGCGTTTCGATCGCCATGTGAATATCTTCGCTGGCGGGGTCGAAGACGACCGTGCCGGCGGCGATATCGCGCGCAATCTGCTGCAAGCCGGCGATGATGCTGGCCGCCTCTTGTTTGGAAAGAATGCCGATGCGCGCCAGCATGGCGGCATGCGCGCACGAGCCGCGCAGATCGTAGGGCGCCAGCCGCTGGTCAAACGAGAGCGACTCGGTAAAGTGCTCGACGGCGGCATTGGTGGCGGCGCAGAACCGCCCGCCCCACAATTTCCGGCGCGGGGCGGGGTGGGCTGTATGGGATGTCTTACTCATCATATAATGGTAGCAAAACCGGCGCAAAAGCGCAAAACCGACGCGTTTTTTTGGTTTCTGCGCTGCGGCTGGTCGCCCTCGCGGTAGTTTTCACCGTGAAGGGCTCTAAGAAAAGCAGCGCGTCGGTTTGTCGGTGCGTCAGGGTGATCGGTACTGCATGCCGTGCTTCATCTACGCGTAACCTGCACTTTCATGGAGGACAGGGATGCCAATACTCGCAAGGTATTCGAATGTGGAATCGTAATATGAGGGTGCTCGCGTCGGATCAGATCTGTCACCGGTTGGCACGAAGATAACCATGCCTTGGCGTGCGCGTGTAAGCAACACGCGATAGGCATTCCGCAGATATTGCCGGCGATCTGCTTTATGAACTGCGGTCCACTTGCTTCCTATAAATGAGTGATAGTTCCAGTCTGATTGAGCGAAACGGAGATCGGCATCCCATGTCATGCAAACCCAGTCCAGTTCGAGGCCTTGCACTTGGAATTCAGTGCCGGCGTCTTCCATGTAGAAACTTGAGCGGGTGTCCTCGGCATCGTTGAGAAACCAATGGACAGGGTTGATTTCGACGCGAATGTCGATGGCATGGGGTTTGAGCCGTTGGGCTCCGGACGATGCCACCAAGCCGAAGCGCTCCGAGCCACGGGCGTGTGTGCGTATCCACTGCTTTGCTTGATCCAAATCGCGCGTGAGTGCAATAGGATAGCGCGGGGACATCTGCACTAAATTATCGCGCGCCTTTTCACTGTCACAGTCCAAAATCGCTTTCACAAACGAGGACACGTTTTCGGCGCGGAACGATCGCATAGAGACGGCGAGGTGAAGACTGTCATCCTGCACCACATTGGCTCGCCCCGTGAGCGTATCGAGGGCATGACCGGCGGCATATTCGCTGTCGGTAAGATTCGATGAAACGTACACATGCCATGCAGGAAATGTTGTTATAACGGCCTCGAGCCATGCAGAGATGCCGGCTTCGCCTCGGTTGATTTCCTGCCCGCCCCCCACAAGACAAACCACGACAGCCCAGTCATCGTGTCGATCGAGGTAGGAGATAAGAAATTCGGGCTCGGATTGGATAAACCCAATGCGTTTCTTTTTTCGCAGCATGAAATTTGCCGTCATCTCACGGTTCCATGCCCGCTGGGCTTCATCGAAGATGACCACATGATCACTCGGCGCGAAACTGTCGCGCAGTCCGGCATCGCGAAAATGATGCACATTCTGAATGAAAGCCTTGATTTTTTGCTTCACGTCCCCCTTGCGCGTTTTATCGAGTTGCTTGCGCAGACGGGCGACCTCGTCGCGGGTGAGCGCTTCCCGCAGCACCTCAACCAAGGGGCCATTGCCCGACAGAAACACGGCATGCGTGGGTTGCGTGTGATCGCGTTTCTTGGTGGCGACGTTCAGGCCGACCAGCGTTTTGCCGGCGCCCGGAACGCCTGTAACAAAAACAATTATCTTGTGTTGATGCTGGCGCGCGTGCTCTACAATTTCTTCAATGCGTTGTGAGGTGATCCTGAGATTGCGCGCACCAGCATCGTGCCGGGCAATTGCCGCAACGGAATGATGCGCGTAGAGGGTCTGCGCGGCCTGTATAATCGTGGGCGTTGGCTGATACGGCGAAGCTCCCCACGCTTGTGCTTCAAGGTCATCACCTGTCGCGCAGTCAAGGCCTGCGTGGATGAGGTGCCATAAGCCTTCTGCATTGCACCGAATTGGGGGGTAAACATTGTCGGCATGCGGTGCGGACAAAACGATATCTGACCGAGGCGCGAGCGTTGCAATCAATACGGGAATAATAGGTGCAAGGTGGCTCGCTTTGTGAAAATTTTTCAAGTCCAAAGCGTAATCCCACACCTGATTTAGGTCGCCGCGCTTAAACACGGTTTCGCCCACCTTGAATTCAAGCACGAATATGACGGGACCGGCGATCAGGACAGCATCAATGCGACTCCCAATGCGCGGAACCTTGAATTCGAGGAAAATCGTGCCTTTCATATCTGAAAGCGCATGCTTCAACACTTCAATCTGCATAATCCAGGCATCACGCTGTGCAGGCTCGACCGCAAAATCAGCATTTGCCGTGATGCCTCCAAGGATTGCATCGGATGTGGCGCCAATAAAGCTCGCTAAGTCTGCAGCGTAATACGCATCTAACGTGGGACAAGAGGGCATGGTTTTTGAAACGATTTGCATTGATAGATCGCCCGTCCTTGAACCGTCACTATTATGAATTTATGTTTTCTTGATTTTTCATGTGGCAACTCCTTTGCTGCCGGAAAGTATAGCAGAGCAGAGCGGGGAAGTCAATGCAATCAATGCCTCAACATATGTTCGGTGTGTTGTCTCTGTAGCAGCAACCAGTATCAAATCTCGCTCTGCCCCATTCTTCCATTCTTCCATTCTTCCATTCTTCCATTCTTCCATTCTTCCATTCTTCCATCATTCCCTTGTTCCAGCAAGCAGCAGCCGCATGTGCGGCCAGAACACCAGCACGCCAACAATGGCCGCGCCCACCGCGCTGATCAGCACGGCGGCGGCGGCATAGCGGAAACTGCGCAGACGGTCGCGGATGCGGAATTGTGTCATGGGGTTCACCAGAATGGGTAACGTTAGTTGTCCGACTCATGAATTGGATTGCACCGTTCCTCAAGCATGACCTCCGTAAACGCGCCGGCAGCGGCCACGGGCGCATTCAGCGACGTGCGCTTCGAGCGCCCGTGACCAGCAGCAATGCCAGCCACCACAGGCAGCCGGGTTCGGGAACCGGCAGCACGCGCACGGCCTCAACGGTCTCGTTGCCGGACGGGTCGCGCGCGCTGACTTGATAATAAAAATTGCTGGCCGGCAGTGGCAACGACCAGCGTGCCTGGCGCGCATACGTGTAACGCCGGTCGTTGCGCCACGCCGCCGTGGCGGGCGCGGGCCAGGCCAGATACGCGTTGGTCAGCGTCCAGGCGTTGCTGTTGTAGCCCGCCAGCAGGCGGAATTGCGCGATTTCCGCATGCGCGTCGGCGCTGTCCGCGCACAAGGACACGGCGATCGTGGCATCATAATTGGTCACCAGCAATTCCGGCGCGGCGCGGTCAACGCGGTTGCTGTCGGTGTACAACGCCAGAAACGGATTGTACAACGGATCGCCAATAAAGACGTTCATCCAGGCAATGGCGCACGGCGTGGATTGATAGCACGCCTCGGCAAAATCAAAGCCCTGGCACAACGCGCGGTAGAAGTTGCGCGCGAAGGGAATGCCGACATTAAACGGTTCTTCAACCGGCCCGGCGATGGCGGTCATGCCGCGCAGCAAGGCCTTGCCGGCAAAATACACGCCGTTCGACCCGTGGCGGAATTCGCGGCAGGTGTAGGATTCATTGTGAAAGCCAAGCGCGCCGGGCACCCATTGAAACACATCCATATAACAACTGTGCGCATAGTAGGCGCTGTACCACAGCGCGTCGGCAAAGGGAAACGCCGGCATCGGTGTGTAAGCGTATGACAGGTAATTGCCGGGTGCGACGCCATTGGTGCCGGATAGCACGACATCACCCCACGCCAAACCGTTCGCATTGGTGCCGACCGCAAGAATCATCGGCGTGCCGCCGCCCGAACTGCTGAACTGTTTGCCTTCAAAGCCGCGCAGGATGCTACCCGCCACATACAAATAAAAATTGCTGCTGGCGCTGGCATAATACACGCTGGCGGTGGCGCCGCGCAGGGCGGCAACATACAGTTCCGTGATCCGCGGAACGGCCCCGTCATTACTGCCGATTTCATTGGGATGGCAATCCGCGACCCAGTCCCACGGCGCAAGCGCGTGCGCGCGGCCCGGCTCAAAGACGCTCTGGGCCGCATTGCCGACACTGTCGCCGCAAAACCAATTTTTGATGTCGCCACCCAACGCATATTCGAAGACCAGCGGCGCCGGTTCACTGCCCAGCATTTCATTGTCGTCATCGGCATACACCCGGCCGTAAAAAGCGGTGGCGGGCGCGCCCGCCCAGTTGCGCAGGTAGCGCTCCGCGTACAATGCCTTGTCAACCAAGCCGCAGGCCGTCTGCGCATCCGGCCCGTCAAGCCGCGTGACCGGGAAATAGCCATACGAGTTCACATAGAGCGCCGGCCACTCGCTGTCGCGCAATGCCTTGAAGTGCTGCGCGGTGGCGGGATTGTCGGCGTCATTATAGTATTTGTTCCATTCGTTGTAGCTTGGATCAACCAACGGGCCATAACCGATTTCGTACCACCAATCGCCCCACATGTCGCCATAGTCGTTTGTCAAAGCGGGGCAAACGCCCGGGCGATTGTGCCCATTGGTGAAATACAGCCCGTTGTTGAAGGCCAGATACGGATTCATCAAATACGCATCCACGGATCGGCGCGCATTGTACCACGGCGCGAAGGGATTTTCAGCATCGGTGAAATACGTGTTGACATCCGGCGGCACGCCGTACACCGGACATAAATAATAAATGTTGCTGCGAAATGGCTGGCCTGTTGCGGAATTGGTGGCGTCGAGCCGCGCGACCACCGGCACGACAATGTTCGAATAAAACACATCGTAGGCGATGTAGTCCCGCCAGGTGGTGTTGAGATAATTGGAAATGGTGATGCCCAACAAATTATTGGTTGGCACGCCGCGCCGTTCGGCGTAATAGTCCGCGACATCGCGTGAATCACCATGGCCATTGCCGTCGGCGTCGGGCCAGGCCGTGTTGTAAATCACCAGCACATTTGTCGGCCCGACATGTTGGTGCGGCCCGGGCGATTGATACGGTCCGCTGGCGGGATGCGCCCAGACCGCCGCGGCGCTCAGCAGCAACAGGATGGCGCATGTGCGGCGGAGGGGCATGTCATTCTTCTGAGGTGAGCCGGCGAAAGACACCGGGCGCCGCATGCGGCATGTTTGTGCGCGGGATGTTTGCGGGCGCCACGCCGACGGACGGTGGCGCCGGCGTGTAGCGCAGCAGCGGATCGCCGACAAACACCGTGTGCCACGACAGAAACGGCGTGGCACTGTACGCGGCCTCGATGAAGGTGAAGCCGTGCCCGTCGGCTCGCACGTAATTGTGTGCGAAAATATCCGGCTGCGGCCAGCCGGCGACCAACGGCTCAAAGACGGTTCCGATCGTCGCACTGACGCCGGCATGCACCAATCCCGGCACGGCTTGCTGGGCCAGGCGCAGGCCGGACGCGCCAAAACTGCAGACATGCACGCCGACCGCACCCGGCGTCCACCGGAAATCGCCGAAGGTGTTTGAAGTGCAATCGCCGTTCGCCCCGGCATACCAGCCCCAATAAAAACTAACCGGCGTGGCCGGCGTTGGGATCAACGCCTGATTCGTGTCCACCATGGTCGTCAGACCTTGGCTGCGCAACCACGCGGCCGCGCGCGCCAGCATTTGATTGTAGGCGGTGACCATGCCGTCGCTATTGCCATTGACCGTGGGTTGCAGGTCAATGACCGCACAGCCCGCGGCCGCCGGCACCGCATTGGTGGCGCGCGCGATCAAGGCCAGCACATCGCGCGGCGTGGCCCCGTCAAGACGCGCAACCAGCAGCATATCCTCGCGGGCAAACGGGATGCTGCTGCGAAAATACGGATTGGGTGACAGCAGCAGACCGGCGGTGCCGGCCCGGCCTTTGGTGGCAAGTTCGGCGTCAACACTGGCCCAGGCAGTCGAGAGCGGGTTGCCGGCGTCCGGCCCCTCGTCGAGCACCCGCCAGGGAATGCCATGGCACAAGACCACCGCGCGGGTTTGGCGTGCGCGCGCGGCGGCCAGAACGGGCGCTTCAATCTGCGCGCGATAGACCGCTTGTGAGACGCTGCCGACGTCCGGCACGCAGATGGTGATCATATTGTCACGTGGAATGGCACGCGCGGCGCAGTAGGCCGCGGCAATCTCTTTCGACGCGCCGCCGGTGCGGTTGGCGACGACCAGCACGTCGCGCGGCGTCAACGCCCACAACGTGCCGCACCAAGCCAGACAGCAAACAGTAAGCCAATGCAGCATCCTAGTATTGTACGCGCAAAGCCGCGGCGGTGTCAATGCGCTTGACAGTGGGGTGCGGCGTGGGTATAATACTCGTGCTCCGTTTCATCACTTAACACGAGGGCTCCACGCACGGCATGTATATCTTTTTACGCTTCATTCGCAACGCTTGGAACTACAAAGCCCGCTTGGTCGTGTCCATTTTGTGCATTGTCGGGGTCAATGTCTTTCAGATCGGCTCCATCGGCAGCTTGATCCCCATTGTTGACCGGATTGCCAACGACAGTCAGATTTCCGTACCCAAGTCCGTCACCGCCTTTTTTGCCTATATCGGCGCGGGCGAATTTTTGCAGCGCGTGATTCACTACTTGAACACCGCGGACCGGCACACGCTGGTCATCCAACTGACCATTTTCTTCTTGCTGGTGACCGTGCTGCGCGGCGTCTTCGATTACGTCATGAAAGTCACCATGGAGTCGGTGGCGCAAGGCGTCATGCGCGACTTCATGAAGCACATGCACCAACACTTGCAAATCCTGCCGGTGCAATATTTTGCCAAAACCCGCACCGGTGAATTGATCAGCCGCCTGACCAATGACGTCAACCTGGTGCAGGCCAGCCTGTCGGCGCGCTTGATTGAAAGCGTGTGCGACATCACCCAGTTGCCGTTTCTCGCCGTGTTCTTGCTCATCACGGATTGGAAGATGACCTTGCTGTTGTCGCTGGCCATTCCCCTGCTGATGGGCCCGATCGTGATCATTGGCCAGCGCCTGCGCCGCCTCTCCAAAAAATCACAGGAGAAAATCGCCGATATCATGTCCATGCTGCAAGAGACCATCACCGGCATTCGGATCGTGCGCGCGTTCAACATGGAACAGTACGAAGTGCGCCGCTTTGACCATCAGGCCGACCGCTTTTACCACCTGCGCATGAAAGCCATCCGGCGCGACGCCCTGATTGGCCCCTTGACCGAAATTGTCGGCATCGGCTGCGCCTTGCTGGTCGCCAACATCATGCTGGGCCGCGTGCTGCAGAAACAGCTCTCGCCCGGCTTCCTGGTGGCGTACATCGCCCAGCTGGTGATCATGATGAAGCCCTTGCGCAGCATCGGCAAAGTCAACAGCTTGATCCAGCGCGCGGTCGGCGCCTTGGTGCGCATCTACGATTTGCTGGACACCAAATCGTCGATCATCGAGATTCCCGACGCCGTGGAATTGCCGCCGCTGCAGCGCGACATCCGCTTCGAGCATGTCGCCTTTGCCTACGACCCCGCCGGGACGCCGGTGATCAAAGACCTGACGCTGCACGTCAAGGCGGGCGAGATGATCGCGCTGGTCGGCCCCAGCGGTGGCGGCAAAACCACCTTTGCCAACCTGATCCCGCGCTTCTATGATGTGACCGCCGGCGCGATCCTGTTCGATGGCGTGGACATTCGTGACGCAACCTTCACTTCGCTGCGCGGCCAGATCGGCATGGTCACCCAGGAAACCATTTTGTTCAACGATTCCGTGCGCAACAATATTGCCTACGGGCGCGCCGACATTCCGCTCGACGCCGTGATCGCCGCCGCCCAGGCTGCCAACGCCGACGGCTTTATCCGCGAAATGCCCGAGGGCTACGACACCATCATCGGCGAGCGCGGCGTGCGCCTGTCCGGCGGCCAGCGCCAGCGCCTGGCCATTGCGCGCGCCATCCTCAAGAATCCGCGCGTGCTGATCCTCGACGAAGCCACCTCCGCGCTCGACACCGAAAGCGAACGCCTCGTCCAGGAAGCCATTGACCACTTGGTCAAGGCTCGCACCGTCTTTGCCATCGCCCACCGGCTCTCCACCATCCAGCATGCCGACCGCATTCTTGTGCTGGTGGACGGCGAGGTGGTGCAGATCGGCACGCATGACGCCCTGATTGTCGATGAAGAAGGCTTGTACAAAAAGTTGCATGACATGCAATTCCGCGACACCGGCCACGATGTGCCCAGCGGCTTCATTGATTTCATCAAGTTCAAACTCCGCCAGGCGCGCGAACGGCGCGCGCAACGGCGCCTCAACGAAACCCTCACGCCGCCCACGCCATGACCCGTTGGATTATCTTCAGTGCGTTGCTCTGTGTCGTCGCCGCCAGCCTGCCGGCCGAGGAAATCATTGATTATGTCGAGAAACTGGATGCGCTGTTCAAACGCAGTCAAACGGTCAACAGCGTGCAGGTCACCGCGATGCCGCAATTGATCGAGCGGGCCTTTGCCAATTTTATCAAGGAGCAAAGTGAAAAAAAGGCGACGCGCCAGGCAATCGTCAAGCAATGGCTGCCGCGCTATGCCGCGCTGCAGCGCGACGGCTATGTCTTTGCCATTGAATTCCTGTTGCTCAACCAGAATTTGGACAGCAATGTCGAAGTCTCCATGGCAAGCGATTTGCGCCGCCGTGTGTTTTTGATCAACAGCAAGGGCGAGACCGGCATGGCCTATAAGGTGGCCAGCGACAATGTCGCCAAACTGGATTTCATGTATCCCAAGAAAGTGGTCACCTGTTATTTCAACACGGTCAATGCGCGCGGCGTGCCGCTGCTGCGCAATGGGATCATGTCCTTGACCCTCAAGGTCGTCGGCATGGGCGCCGCCTTGCCGGACACAACCTTTACCTGGAATGTGCCCTTGTTTTACGATGCAACCCGCCCGCAGGCAATGGCGGCCCTGTTTGGTGCAAAACCGCTGCGGACGTTGATCCCGCTCAAAAGCAATGTCTGGCAGCGCGTCGACCTCGCGCCGGAAATACCCCGCGCGCCCGCCGCCCCGCCCAAGCCCGCGGCACCAACGTCCGCCGCACCACGTTCCTAAACCCCACAGGCTTTTATGCACCCCACCGAACTGGCCCGCACCATTCAACACACCTTGCTGAAAATCACCGCGACGGCGGACGATCTTCAGCAGCTTTGCCAAGAAGCCCGCACGCATAATTTTCAGGCCGTCTGCGTCCAGCCCATGTGGGTGCCGCTGGCGGTCGCGGCCTTGCGCGGCAGCACCAGCACGGTCTGCGCCGTCGCCGATTTCCCGCACGGCGCCGGCGGCCGCGCGGCCAAAGCCGCCGAGGTGCGCGACCTGGTGGCCAAGGGCGCGACCGAAGTGGATGTCGTCTGCAAAATCGGCTATTTGCGCTCGGGCATGACGCGCGAATTTCAAGACGACTTGGCGGCGGTCGTCGAGGCCGCGGGCGGCGCCATCACCAAGGTTATTTTGGAAACATCCATTCTGACCGACGACGAGTTGCGCCACGCCATTGACCTGGCCGTCGCCGCGCGCATGGATTATATCAAGACCGCCTCCGGGTTCAACGGCCCGGGCGCGACGGTGGACATCATCAACCGCATGCGCGAACTGGCGGCCGGCCGCGTCAAGATCAAGGCGGCGGGCGGCATTCGCACGCGGGAGGACGCCCTCGCCATGCTGCAAGCCGGCGCACAGTTGCTCGGCACCAGTTCCGGCGTGGCCATCATGCAAGGCGTCGCCGCCGCAACGGCCTACTAAACCTCAATCGACATTTTTTGTCGTTTGTCAATGACATGCGCATCCATGTGACCATCAACGGCCCGCTGCGCCATCCCTTTGGCGCCAGCGCCGTGACGCTGGAGGTGCCGGCGGCGGCGACCATTCATGGCGTGCTGCGGGCGCAGGTGCAGCTTGCCGATGCGGAAATCCGGCAGGTGGTCGTGCTGCACAACGGCGCGCACGCCGCGCTGCACACGCCGCTATGCGAAGATGATCGCGTCGATTTGTATCTGCCAGTCGGCGGCGGCTGAACGCCCGTGCGACCGCGGCTGCCACACGCCGCGCTCTGCCGCCCGCGCCCTTGCTTTAATGGGAGGGGCTTCCATGCCCCGATGCAGCAGAATCGCCGCACGGAGGCGGCTCCCACATTCCCTGCATGCAGAGACACCCACGATCCCGCCGTTGACGCATGCGCGTCAACGTAAGCGGCGGGAAGCCGCTTCTACGACAGGTGTTCCTGAAATTCCGATTGAGGTGAAAATGCGAACCTGACCTGGCCAAATCTGTTGTGGATCCTGCGCGTGCATGGCCGGAGGCTGAGGTAGGGCGGTCAGGCCCTGACCGCCGTTGCTGCTGGCGCAGCGACGACCGCGGCGGTCAAGGGCCTGACCGCCCTACCTAATCTGTGCACTCTACGCCGGCGGCTCCCGTTCTTATATCGGAATTTCAGGACGCGCCGTTATGGTTGACAGGCGCGGGCATGGTTGCTACAATTTGGCATGTTTACCATCAGGAACACGATCATGCCGGATAGCAATTATTTCGTGATCTGCGCGCTAACGTGCTTGCTGACCGTGTGCGTGCGCGCCGACGTTGAAATCACCGTGCCGGATGCGCCGGACGAGCCGGCGGCGCAGGCCTTGCCAAGCGAGCCCGCCGCCGCGCCCGCGCCCGCGCCAGTCATGCCGGCGCCGCTGACGGTCACCGCGGTGCCGCCGGCGCGGGCGGTTGCGCCGGCCACGCCGGCCGCCGCCGTGCGCGGGCCGCATCCGCCCGGCACGATCTTCACCGTGCAGCTCGGCGCGTTCAAGGCGCGCGAGCGCGCCTTTGCCTTGTATTGGGAGCTCGCCAAGAAAATCCAGCCCGTGCAAGTAACCGCGCCCTCGGCAAAAGACAACATGTACCGCGTGCGCTACGGCTCATATCCAAATTATGATGAAGCCAAAGCCGCCGTTGAAAAATTGAAGAAGCTGCAGATCAACTCTTTTGTCACGCCGCTCGATGCACCAACGCCCGCGGCAAGCCCCGCCCAGGAGACCAACTAATGGCTGCAATCCTCCCCTTTCATGCGGTGCGCTACGCCGCCGGCACCGACCTTGCCCGCGTCGTCACGCAACCGTATGACAAGATTTCGCCCGATTTGCGCCAGACTTATCAAGCGCGCGATCCGCACAATCTGGTCAACCTGATTCTGCCGGAAGAGGCCGCCGGCATGGACAAATATCAGCACAGCGCGGCGCTCTTCAAACAATGGTATGCGGATGGCACGCTGGCGCGCGACGCGGCCGCCGGCGTCTATCCCTATCGCCAGCACTTTGAAATTTTCGGCCAGCAGCATGTGCGCGGCGGCTTTATTGCGCGCATGCAAGTCGAGCCGTATGAGAACAAGATCGTCTTTCCGCATGAGCGCACGCTGGCCAAGCCGAAAGCGGACCGCCTGTCGCTGCTGCGCGCGGGCCGGGTGCATTACGGCCTGATTTTTTTGCTGTATGAGGACGACGGGCGCATCCAAAGCATTCTCGACCACGCCATGACCGGCGCGCCGTGCGCCGCATTGACGGATGACTTCGCCGTGCGCAACGAGCTGTGGCAGATCAACGACGCGGCGGGCATGCGCGCCGTGCAGGCGGCGATGGCTGACAAACAAGTGTTCATCGCCGACGGCCATCATCGCTACGAAACCTCGCTGGCCTACGCCGCCGAAAACCCCCGTGACGTCTGCGCCCAGTCTACCATGGCAATGTTTGTCAACATCCGCGGCCCGCTGGTCATTCTGCCGACGCACCGCTGTGTGCATGGCCTTGCGAATTATTCACGTGCGCAGTTGCAGCAGGCTTTGCAGCGCGATTTTGCGGTGCAGCCGTGCGCGAATCTCGACGCACTGCTGGCGGCGACACGCGCACCGCAAGGGGTGGCCTGCCTTGGCGTGTACGACGGCCAGGATTTTTACACGGCGACGCTGCAAGAGCCCGGGCCGATGCGCGCCGCCGCGCCGGCGCGTTCGGACGACTGGCGCGCGCTGGATGTCGCGATTTTGCACACGCTGGTGATCGAGGGCGCGCTGGACATCAGCGCGGCGCGCGTCGAGCAGGAAGCCGGCGTGACCTATCAGCGCGACCCGCAGGAAGCCGTGCAGCGCGTCCAGTCGGGCGCGGCCCAGTGCGCCTTCTTCCTGCGGCCGACGGCGGCGGCGCAGGTCTGCGCCGTGGCGCGCCACGGCGAAGTCATGCCCCAGAAATCCACCGACTTTTATCCGAAATTGTTGTCCGGCCTGACCATGTACGCGCTCGACTTGCAGAACGCCTGATGCTAATTTCTTTTGCAGCAAAACAAATTAATGACGTATCTGCTCTACAGCATTGAGATCGTCGTCACCTTGCTGCTGGGCGCGGCCTGTGGCGCGCTCTTGGTGCGCCGGCGGATTTTGCACGAACAGGCGCTGAAGGATCTCAGCGCGATTGTCATGAATGTGACGTTGCCCTGCCTGCTGTTTGCGAACATTGTGCCGGCGGTGAGTGTCGCGGCGCTGGCGCGCTGGTGGCTGTTGCCGGCGGCGGCACTGCTCAATATCGGCGCGGGCTTGCTGGTCGGCTGGCTGGGCACGCGCCTGGCCCGCACGCCGGCCGAACTCACGCGCGGCGCCATGGCGCAAGTGGCCTGCGGCAACGGCGCGTATATTCCCCTGGCAATTATCGCGGTGTTGCTGCAAGCGCGCCCGGCCTTGTTTGGCGACAAGAATGCCGCCGCGCTGGGCGTCACCTATGCATCGCTGTACTTGATTGCCTATTCGCCGCTGCAATGGGGCGTCGTCTTCCCGTTCTTGTCTCACAAGCCGCTGCGCGCATTGCGCCTGCGGCAGGTGCTGACTGCGCCGATTGTCGCCGGGCTGGCGGCGGTCGTCATTGGTTTGCTGCCATGGGCCAAGGCGCTGCTGTTGGGCGACAACGCGCCGCTGGCGGCCGTGTATCACGCCGCCCAGCTCATCAGCCTGGCCACCGTGCCGTGCGCGCTGCTGATCATCGGCGGCAATCTTGCGCACGGGCCGCGCCCCGTGCTGCTGACCTGGCCGACGATTGTGACTGCCGGCCTCGGCCGCTTTGTGGTGATGCCGCTGGTGGCGCTGGCGGGCATTGCGGCATTTCGTGCGCTGGGCGTGCTGCCGGCCGGGGATAAAGTATTGTATTTTGTGTTGTTGTTGCAGGGCTTTGTGCCGCCGGCGATGAATTTGATGGTGATGTATGAAGTCTTGGGCCACTGCAAGAAAGACATGGCGGCGCTGATGTTCTGGCTGTATCTCGCGGCGATTCCGATGATGGCGCTGTGGTTGACGTTCGGGATAAAGGTGGTGCAATGACAGGAGAGACGGTGATCGGTAAACGGTGGTCGGTGATCGGTATCAAACGGATACTGTGGGGCACGCCGTCAACGGTGCGCTGCGCGCTGAGCGTGGGCGCGGGGGTCTGGCTGGGCATGCAGACCGCCGGCTCGCCGGTCTGGTGGTGCGGGCTGGTGCTGGCGCTGGTGCTGCGGACGCATCTGCCGTGCGTCGCGCTGGGCTGGGGCGCGGGCGCGCTG
>JAPLST010000036.1 GCA_026398485.1 bacterium | reverse complement strand
GCCGGCGTGTTGACGGCCTGCGTGTAGGCATCGTTGCAGTAAAGAATGATTTCGTCGCGATTCAGTGCCAGCACGGGCGATTGAATGCAGGCCAGCAAGATGCGGTGCTTTTCCTCGCTCTCGCGCAGCGCGGTCATGGCGCGCTTGTGCTCGCGCATGTCAAAGGTCAGCCCGACGATGCCCACCACGTCGCCGTGCTCATTGCGCAGCGGGACTTTGCGGGTCGTCACGGTGGCCGCATTGCCGGCCTCCAGCAGATCGGCGCCGCCAATCAGCAGCGGCTGGCCGGTGGCGATCACCTGCTGGTCCTCGCGGGTGAACATTTCCGCCGTGTCGGGCAGCAGCACAAAATCCGTCTGGCCAAGAATGGCGTGCAAGGGTTGCCCCATCGCCTCGCAAAATGAGCGATTGGCCATCAGGTAGCGGCCCTGGCAGTCCTTCATGAAGGCGCTGCCCGGCAAGTTGTCGAGCACCAGCCGCAGCTCGTGCAGGCGATGCTGCGTGGCCTGGCGCATCTGCTCGCGATTGGTGAAAAAACCAACCAGCAGCAGGATGACCAAGGCGGTGATGCTGATCGGCACCAGCCGGTACACGGCCAGTGCCCGGCGCCATTCCGTGACCTCCACATCCATGCCTAAGATCATCATCGCCGCCGCAGACGAGGTGGCCGGCAGCGGCGTGTAGGCCGAGACCCACGTGCCCCAGCGATCCTGCAAGGGTCCGCCGACGAAGGCCGTCCGCGCGGAAAAGGCGCGATAGATCTCCGGGCTGGCCTCCGTATACACTTGGCCGGCCGGCGAGCAATCCACCGAGGTCGCCGGTTCCGAGTCGACATTAAACACGATCGACGTGCCGTGCCGGCTCATCAAATAAATGAAGCGCACGTCCGGCGCCACCATGCGCATGCGCATCAAGCGCCGCTTCATCAGATGGTACACCGGATTGGTGTTGTCGGCCGCGCTGCCGGTCAATTGCTCGGCCAGCCCGCCTTCCCAGGCATTGGCCGCCAGTTCCGCCCGCGACAGCAAGGATCGGGCTTGCAGCGTATGGGCATAGTGCCCGGCCCGCGCGGTCAAGAACCAGCCGGCGCCCACCACCAGCAGCAGCACCAGCGCCAGGCGCATGAGGGCCCGGCCCGGGCAGCTCGCCAGCGGCATGGCATGCGCGGCAGTGGCGGGCTCCTTGCAATACAGCGCCATGCCCAGGATCATCGCGGCAATGCAGGCGATGTCGCAGCTCTTGATGACCAGGCCGACGCGGCTGAAAATGTCATGGTGCGCCACGGTCAGCACCGGCGCCAGATTCTCCTGAAAAATGCCGCAGGCAGTGCAGACGCAAAAACCGGCCATGGCGTAGCTGACCAGCAGCAAGGCATGCCGGCCGTGGGTCGCCCGGCGCGCCACGAGCCACAGCGCCACGGCCGCCCACGCAGTGCTGCTGACGCACAACATCCAGCGCACCCCGTTGCCGCCATGAAAAATCCAGACGCCGAAGCCCAGCACGAGGCAGCCGCCGCACAGCAGCACGATGCGTTGCCAACGGCGCACCACGCCGGTCGCGGCCAGCGTCCGGTCGGCAAACACCAGCAGGCAGACAAAGGCCGCGCTGACAGTCACCTGCCGCACGCTCGAAAACAGGGGCGTGTCGCCCATGCTGAGCCAGACCAGGTTCATCCATTTGCCCGCCGCACTGATGTTGGCGAACAGCGTCAGCCAGAGCCATGGAATCTTGTCGCGCTGCCGCCGCTGCGCCGTACCGGCGGTGACGGCCAGAATCACGAACAAGGCGCCGGCGCAAAAGTACAGGTAATCACGCTGGCTGGCAAAAAGCGCGCCCATGCCGTCTAGATCCGCGCCGGAATTATGCGCGCCGGCGCCGCGGCGCCGAACGCTTCTTGATACATCAGGCCGTACAAATCATCCAGCCGCCGGGGTGGCGTTGCCAGCGCCACATTGCTGGAAAAGCTGGCCACCGAATCGGCGTGGTACGGATCGTAGCCGTGCATCCCGGCCATATGCGCCACGCCCATGTGGCTGGGGCACAACAGCACGCCGGGCTGCAGCATGAACAGCAACTCGCCATACCTGTGATTGGCAAAATCACAGCCGTAGTCGTGCAGGGTCGCGGCGTCCAGGATGGTGCCGCGGGTTTCGCCGGCAAGGCAGGCGCGGATGCGTTCGCGCGCCCGCCCGGTCAGGAACCAGAAGCGGGCCATGGTCGAGTCATAGACGGCGACATAGTCGGTGCCGAACTGCAGGCCCAGGCCGTCGATGACCCGCATCAGGTCGTAATCCTCACTGCAGTCGGTCATGCCGTGGTCGGAAAAGACAAACAGGCGCACCGTGTCATAGTGCTGCGCGGCGAGCGCCAGCACGGCGCG
>JAPLST010000344.1 GCA_026398485.1 bacterium | reverse complement strand
GCGGAACGGCTATGCAGCATTCACGGTGCCGTTGGCTTGGCCGGCCGCCTCTGCTTCTTCACCGAACACTGAAGACTGATTACCGAATACTGAGCTGCGGCCTAACCTTAGATATTCGAATTGCAGCGGGTTGCACTGAAATTCCGCTATAGGGGTACATGCGAACCTGACGTAGCCAAAATCCGTTGGGGATCCTGCGCGTGCGTGGCCGGAGGACGAGGTAGGGCGGTCAGGCCCTGACCGCCGTTGCTGCATGCGTGCGCACGCCGGTGCTACAATGGCGCAGCGACGAGCGCGGCGGTCAAGGGCCTGACCGCCCTACCTGTCTGCGCGCGCTACGCCGGCGGCTCCCGTGGCAGGATCGCCGCAAGGAAATGCGGCTCCCATTCTTATGTCGGAAATGCGGCGGGTTGCGAACCGATTTTGACGTGGCGCGGCAAGTGTGCTATACTATGCCATACTTTGTGTTGCCGCTCCGCCGCGAATGCGGGTGGCGACCTAATCAACGGCAGTGAATGCGTATGAACGACATGCGAATGCGCTTGCGCGATGAGATTGCCCGCACCATGCGGCGCGGCGCCAGTTATGTGGATGTGCGTTATTATCCGCGGGAAGACAGCGAATTTCTCCTGCTGATGCAGGGCAATTTGAAGTCCGTGGATCAAAGCAGCACGACCGGCGTGGGGGTGCGCGTCCTGTACAAGGGCGCGTGGGGCTTTGCGGCCGCCTCGGCGCTGGATGCAGTCGCGGCGGTGTTTGAGCACGCCTTTGCCAACGCCGAAGCGGCGGCGCGCCTGGTCTCGTGGCCGATCGAACTGGCGCCGCGCACGCCCGTCACGGCGCGCTACGAGTCGCCCTGCGCCGAGGATGTCTTCACGGTGCCCCTCCATGACAAAATCGAATTTTTGCAGCAGATCGACAAACAGTTGACGCACCCGCGCGTGGCCCAGCGCATCACCCATTTGTTTGCCGTCACCAAAACCATTCTGTTTCTTGATTCGGACGGGGCCGAGATCGAAAAAACCATTCATGAGATTTTTGCGCAGATGAACGTCGTCGGCGTCGAAGCCAATGGCATGTCGCAAACCCGTTCCTACGACTTGCGCAATCGCGGGCAGGGCACCCGCGGCTGGGAATCCTTGCGCGACCCGGCCCGCTTCAGCGCGCATGCGCCGCGCATCGTCGACGAGCTGTGCCAGGTGCTGGATGCGCCGCAATGCCCGAAAGACGAGCGCGCCGTCATCCTCCTGCCCGGCATCATGTTCCTGCAAACGCATGAAGTGATCGGCCACGCGCTCGAGCTGGATCGCATTCTGGGCTATGAGTTGTCGTATGCCGGCGGCTCCTTTGTCACGCTCAACGATTTCGGCCGCTTGCGCTATGGTTCCGAAAAGCTGACCGTGCGCGCGGATGCCACGCTGGCCAATTCACCCGGCAGTTTTGGCTATGATGACGACGGCATCCCGTGCCAGAACAATGTCCTGATTGATCGCGGCTTGCTGACCAGCGCGATCACGTCGCGCCAGACGATTCTCGAGGCCAACCAGAAAGCCAAGCGCGCCATTTTCACCAGCAGTGGCGGCTGCGCGCGGGCCTCGGCCTACAATCGCGTGCCGCTCGAACGCATGACCAACATCAATATAGACGCCGGCCGCGACGGCACGCTGGACGATATTGTGCGCACGACTGCGCGCGGCATCATTCTCGACGGGGCGCGCTCATGGTCGATCGGCTCGAATCGTGAGCAGTTCCACTTCGCCTGCGACATCGG
>JAPLST010000455.1:14724-16294 GCA_026398485.1 bacterium | reverse complement strand
GAGGCGGTACTCCAGGGGGATTGCGTGCAGAATTTCGCGGCCCTTTTCGCCGGCATTCGTGCGCGCCTTTTCGATCACATCCTGGGTATGGCGTTCTTCAATGGTGTCGTCCTCGATCAGGTTGACCACGGCGACATTGTTGAGACTGTGCAGGTGGCTGCCGCTGATATTGACATGCACATCCTTGACTTCGATGCGGGCATCCTGCTCGGCGTCTTCAATCGTGGCGCGAATGACGTTGGCGACCGCATCGGCATCCTGAATGGTGCTTTTGCGCAGGCCCTCGACCGGCTTGGCGGCCGCGCCGACAAGGTGCAGTCCGCGTTCCGGGTGACAGCGGGCGATCACCGCGCGCACCCGGGTCGTGCCAATGTCCAGCGCGGTCACGATCAGTTCACCACGTGCCATGGGTGCGCCTCATCACAGGGTATACGGGGTGACGACGACATCCGCGAAACGCAGATCGATGCAGCGCGCATTGCGATGCTGGGTGCGCAGGACTTCGACGGTTTTGAGCAGGCGCATGACATTCACGAGTGAATACTCGGTGCCCAGGCGGATTTCGTCAATGTATTTAGACTTCAAACTGACCTGCGCCGGGTTGGCAAAACGAATGCTGGTGATCTCCATAAACATCTGCTGTTGCATGCGCCGGAGCGTGTCGACAAAGCGCATGGCGACCGGCACGCGCAGATCCGCAAGCGCGGTGCCCGGCCGGTAGCTGACACCGGACAAACCTTCCAGCCGCGGCAATTGCGAGGCGTAGCGCAGCTTGTTCGACGAGAGCATGACGCCCTCGCGGTCAACCGGGATGGCGGGCCCGCCGCCGGCCGGCGTGAGCAGCGCCACCGGTTCGCGTTCGGTGAAGGTAATGACCAGCGCATCCGGATGGCGCTTGCTGATTTCGACGGCGGCGATGTCGGGATGCTGGCGCAGGCGTTGGGCCATGGGTTCGAGCGATGTCGCGTACATGTTCATGTTGGAGACGATGCGCGCGCGCGCCACGATGTCACGATCGGTCACGGTGCGCACGCCGTGGCAGACGACATAGACGTGGCGAATGACAAAATCAGGATGGTGCAGGACACGCGCCAAGGCAAGGCGCCCGGCGCACGCCAGCGCCACCACGACCAAGCCCACCACCACGACGGCGGCGAGGCCGACGCACAGCCGGGCAAGGCGCGCTTTCAGCACGCGCGGGCGGCGCGCCACGGTGCGATTGATATCCAAACGTTGCACAACGGCCATGGGCTGAGTCCTCCTATCGCGCAGTGGCGGGTGTTGTAATGAGCTGGTGCGCGGCGTCGGAAATGGTGCCGGCGCCCAGGAACAAGACCAGGTCGCCGGCGCGGCACGCGCGCCGCACGGCGTCCGGCACGGCGGCGATATCGGCAACGTACTGGGTGTGCGGCGCGATGGCGCGGACGCGGTCATGGAGCGTGCCGCCGGTGACGGCGCCGGGCGCTTCGCTGGCGCTGAAGATATCGGTCAGGATCAGCCGGTCAAGGCCGCCGAGGACGCGCGCAAACTCATCCAGTAATTTTTCGGTGCGCGAAAAACGATGCGGCTG
>JAPLST010000455.1:0-14712 GCA_026398485.1 bacterium | reverse complement strand
GGAACACCACCAGCAGCGGCTGGCCGAGTGCGCGGGCGGCGCGCACGGTCGCCTCGATTTCGCGCGGATGGTGGGCATAGTCATCCATGATGGTCGCGCCCTGGCAGGTGCCCAGCACTTGGAACCGGCGCGCGACGCCGTGAAATGCGGCGCAGGCGCGCTGGATGGCGGCGACCGGTGCGCCAATGCTGCGCGCGGCGGCGATCGCCTGCAGCGCATTGCTGACATTGTGCTGGCCGGGCACGCCCACGGTGACGGGATAGCTGGCACCCGCCTCGCTGACGGTAAAGGTTGACGACCATGGTTGGAGCGTCACGTCGTGCGCGCGAAACGACGCCAAGCCGGTGCAACTACAGGCCAGATGGGTGGCATGCGTTGGCGCGGTGGCGGCGATGGCGGCGGCGCGCGCGTCATCGGCGTTGTAGACCAAGGTGCCGCCGGGCTTGATGCGCGCGACATAGCGGGCGCAGGCGGTCTCGATCGCCGCAAGGTCGGGATAATAGTCCAAATGGTCGGCATCGATATTCAGCAACACGGCCACGGTCGAGTCGAACAATTGAAATGAGCCGTCACTTTCATCGGTCTCGACGACGAACCAATCAGAATGGCCACAGCGATGATAGGCATTGAAGGCGGGCACCAAGCCGCCGACGACGGCGGTGGGATCGAGCCCGGCCTCGCTGAGGATCAGCGCGATCAGCGCGGTCGTGGTGGTCTTGCCGTGGGTGCCGGCGACGGTGATGCCCTGTGCGCGGTTGACCAACTGGGCCAGGACGTGGGCGCGATGCAGGCAGGGAATATTGTGGGCGCGCGCATAGTGAAATTCGGGATTGTCATCGGCGATGGCGCTGCTGTAGACAAAGACATCCGCATCGCGCACATTGCCGGCGGCATGGCCGATGGCGCAGGGAATGCCGGCCGCACGCAACAGTGCGGTTGATTTTTGTTCACAAGCGTCGCTGCCGGCGACCGTGACGCCGCGCGCGGCGAGCACCTGCGCCAGCGGATTCATGCCCGCGCCGCCGATGCCGCACAGAAAATAGCGGCGGCCGGCGCAGGGCTGCGGCAAGGCTTGCAGGTCAACGTTTACGAGGTTGCGCGACATGTGTCAAGGAGCGTGGCCAAACGTTGGGCGGCATCCGGCACCGCCATGGATTGGAGCGCAGTCCGCATGGCCGCGCGGCGCGCCGGTGCGGCCAGCAAGGCGCCGGCCGCTTCGGCCATGTGCGCGGGTGTCAGCCCGGCTTCGCGCAGCATCACGGCGCAGCCGGCATCACTGAGGACGCGCGCGTTGTATTCCTGATGATTGTCGGCGGCGTGCGGAAAAGGAACCAGAATGGCCGGCACACCGCAGACGCACAATTCACTGACCGTCAGCGCGCCGGCCCGCGCAATCACCAGCGTGGCGCTGCGAAACAGGGCGCCAATGGCGGTGCTGTAACTGACGACAAAATGCGGCACGCGCAAGGTCTGGTAGGCCTTGCGCACCTGGTCGGCATCGGCCACGCCGGTAATGTGAATCACATGCAGGCCCGGCGCCACGGACAGCAACAGTCGTAGCATATCCGGCACGCAGGTATTTAACATGCGCGAGCCTTGACTGCCGCCCAAGGTCATCAGGACGACCGCGTCCGGCGCGAAGCCGGTCAGTGCGCGGCCGTGTTCGGCGGTCGCCTCGAGGAAGGACTCGCGCAAGGGATTGCCGGTGAAGGTCGCGCGGGTGCGCAGGCGCTGCCAGGCTTTCACCAGGGCCGGTTCATGGTCGCGCGGCGCGATGCCGTAGGCCAGTTGCGCGCCGGCCCGCACCAGCAGGCGCACCGCCCGGCCAGGCAGCACATTGGCTTCATGCACAACCACGTGGCGTCGCAACAAGAGGCCGGCCAGCAGGGGCGGCACGGCCGTGTAGCCGCCAAAGCCGATGATCACTTGCGGCGCGCACTTGACGATCAGCACGATGCTTTGCACCAGCCCGACCAGCATCATAACGGCGCAGCATAACGCCGACCAGAGGCCGTGCGCCGGTGGCGCCGCGCACACAAATTTGTAGGTGATGCCATGCGCGCGCACCAGTTCATGTTCCAGCGAACCCGGCCGGCCGCAGTACCAGACCTGCGCCTGCGGATTGCGGCGCTGCAAGGTTTCGCACAGGGCCAGCGCCGGCGTGATGTGCCCGCCCGTGCCGCCACCGGCGATCAAGCAGCGCGTGATGGCACCCTTACACGATGGTCTCGTCATAGCCACGCAGGGCCCCCGTGTCCACGCGCAAGTTGCGCTGGTTATGCACAATATTCAACAGCAGGCCGCACGCCGCCAAGGTCATGACCAGACTCGAACCGCCATAGCTGATGAACGGCAGGGCCAAGCCTTTGGTCGGCAGGCAGCCGGTCACGACGCCAATATTGATGATCGTTTGCAGCGCCAGAATGCTCATGATGCCGACCGCCACCAAGTGCCCGAACATATCCTGAATGTGCAGGGTCAGGCGGTACATCGTGTAGAAAAACAACAAGAACAGCAGAATGGTCATGGCCGCGCCGACAAAACCGAGTTCCTCGCCGATGATAGCGAAGGCAAAATCGGTGTGCGCTTCCGGCAAATAGTGCATTTTCTGGACGGACATGCCCAGGCCCAAGCCGTTGATTTTGCCCGAGCCGATGGCAATCAGCGACTGGCGGATCTGGAAGCCGGTGTTCAACGGATCGGCATCCGGATTGAGAAACACGACCAGCCGGCGCAGGCGATACGGAACCATCCAGACCAGGGCGATCAGCGGCGGAATCGCGCACAGGCCGATCCATAGCAAATGGCGCCACGGCACGCCGCCGACAAACAACATGATCACGATCGTCGCGCCGATCACCACCGGCGTGCCGAGATCCGGCTCTTTCAAGATCAGCCCCAGGGGCACGGCGGTCAGCAACAGCAGCAGCACGGTGTTGCGGAAAAAGCGATGGACATGCCGGCGCCGCACACTCAGCCATTTGGCCACAAAAATGATCAGCGCATACTTGGCTACTTCCGACGGTTGCAGCGTGAATCCGCCGTACGAAAGCCAGCGTGCGGC
The DNA here is from genome assembly GCA_026398485.1 of bacterium. Taxonomy (GTDB): domain Bacteria; phylum Auribacterota; class UBA3054; order UBA3054; family JAPLST01; genus JAPLST01. The sequence goes on along the minus strand of JAPLST010000455.1, from coordinate 11,648 downwards.
GTTGTTCACCGACCGGCCGACGCCCGGCAGCAGCACCAGCACCAGCAGCGCGATGGTCGCCACAAACAAGAAGGCACTGAGTTTTTGCACCACCTGGTAATGCACGCAATAGGCCAGCAGCGCGGCCAGCACGCCCAACGTGACCCACAGCAGCTCGCGCTGCAGAAAATACAGGCGGTTGCCAAACACATCCTGCGCGTAGTAGACGCTGGTGGTGTAGGTGATCAGCGCGCCGTAGGCCACGAGCACCAGCACGATGGCGACAAACATCTCGGGCAGCCAACGCCCCTGGACACGTGCGCCCGTCATTTTTTCTTGGGCACAAGTATTTTCTGGCCAAGCTTCAAGTGCGAGTCGCTGGTGTCGTTAAGCGACATCAGTTCGGTGCTGGTGACACCATGCTGGCGCGCAATCTTCCAGTACGAGTCGCCTTGCTGCACGCTGTAATACTCGGTCTCATAGGAGCCGGCCCGGGGTGGCGGCGCCGTTGTTGCGGCGCCCGCGGTTGCGGCCGTCGGTGCGGGCTGTTCCGGCGTGGCGCCGGCGGGCTGCAACTCGGTGGCCGGCGCGGCGCCGGGCGTGGTCACGCCAGTTGTGCCCGCCGTGCTGGCGGCCGGCGTCGCCGCCGGGGACTTGCTGACCGGCACAAGCAACGACTGGCCCACGTTGAGAATCGAACCGCGGCTGATGCCGTTGGCCGCGGCAAGCTCGCTGATCGAGCAGCCATATTTCTTGCTGACGGACCAGAGCGAATCACCGCGCTGCACCGTGTGGCGCGGATAATTGGCCGGCAACTGGTCGGTGCGGTAATAGGAGGCGGCATAGCCGCTGCCGGGCGGGCGCACGGCGACGGGGTCGGTCGTGCTGCCCGGGGCATACTTTTGCGCGGATTCGAGGGCCATGCCGGTGGCGGGCAAGGCCGGGCTGCGGGCCTCTTCGTTCAGGCGTGCCAAGTCTGGATCGGGCGTGGCGGCGCCACTGCCGGTGGTGTCGGGCAGATCGGCGCCGGCAATGGCGCCCTCGGCCAACGGCGGCGTCATGGTGTCGGCCGTGCCGGGCGCGGTGCCGGTGCCGCGTGCAGCATCACCCTTCAAGGTCTCATCGGTCTCGACCAGGACGGGCTTTTGCAAGTCAACCTCATCCACATAGGCGACCGCGACATCCGACGTGTTTTTGCCGGCGGTCTCGGTGACATCAATGGCGGTTGAGCCGGACGCCAGCAGATCCTGGTCGATAATGGCCTCAACGCTGTCCTCATCGGTCATTTCGAGGGCGATATCGCTGCGGCCCGTGTCTTTGGCACAACTGCTGCACAACAGCGCAAGCAGTGCCAGGAAGGAGAAGAGCAAATACGAATGCATGGTTTTCATTGACCTACCTCAAGTACGGTTAGCATAGAGACTCCAAGCAAAACAGGACACAGCGGCGGAAGTCGGCGCCGCGTTCCTCAAAATCGTTGTACCAGTCATACGAGGCGCAGCCGGGCGCCAGCAACACGGTGGTGCCGGCCGGCGCGCCTTGCACGGCTTTGGTGACGGCATCCTGCATGGTGTCGGCGCCGACCAGCGCGGTGGCGCCGGCAAAGACCCGCGTGAGCTTTTCGCGCGCCGCGCCGAACAAGACCGCCCGCGTCACTTTGGCGCGCAGCAACGGCAGCACCGGCGTGAAATCACTGTCCTTGTCGTAGCCGCCGGCCAGAAGCGTGATCGGCGCCGGCAGCGCCTCAAGGGCTTTGATCATCGCATCCACGTTGGTCGCCTTGGAGTCGTTCACAAAGGCGATGCCGTTGCGCGCGGCGACATGTTCGAGCCGGTGCGGCAGCCCGCGAAACGAACGCAGGGCCTCGTCCAAGGCGTGCGCCGGCACATGTAAAATGCGCGCGACGGCACACGCGGCCAGGACATTGACGGCATTGTGCGCACCATGCAAATGCAGGCCGTCCATGCGCCCGTGCGTCTGGGTTATGCCGTTGACATGGGTGAGCAATTCGCCGTGGGCAAGGTTGGCGCCGCAGGGCTCGGCGCGCGAGGGCCGCCATTGGCCGCGCTCGTCCAGCCAGACGCGGCGGACGTCATTGCCGTTCAGATACGGCACGACCAGCTCGCGGTCGTGCTGCCACAGCACGGCCCAGTCGTCACGCGTCATCCGCTGAAAAATGCGCGCCTTGGCCGCGCCATACGCCGGCATCGTTTTATACCGGTCAAGATGATCGGGCGTCAGGTTCAACCAGACGGCGATATGCGGCCGGAACGCATGCACGGCTTCGAGTTGAAACGAGCTGATCTCGAGCACCACGATATGCTGGGCCGTCGCCTGCTCCACCACGCCGGACAAGGCCTGGCCGATGTTGCCCGCCACCACGACCGGCATGCCGGCGGTGTTGAGAATATGGCCGATCAGCGTGGTGGTCGTGGTCTTGCCATTGGTGCCGGTGATGGCGACGATGCGCGCCGTGGTGTGGCGCACGGCGAATTCGATTTCACTGATGACCGGCACGCCGCGCTGGCGCGCCCATTGCAGCGGCGGCGCACTGTCGGGCACGCCCGGGCTGGTGACCACCAGCGTCGCGCCGTCAAGGCAGGCCGGCGTGTGCGCGCCCACCTCGACCCAGACGCCGCAGGCGCGCAGCGTCTCGGCGTGCTCCTCCAGCGTGCGCCGCGTGGCCGCCGTGACATGCGCGCCGGTGCAGCCGTCCGATACCCGCACCGTGTAGCCCAGCCGCTGCGCCAGTTGCGCGGCCGCATAGCCACTGCGGGCCAGTCCTATAATGGTGACATTCATGCGCGCGTCAAGGGGTGGTCATCATGCGTGCGTTGCCTTATTGCAGCTTCAAGCTGGCAATGCCAATCAAGGCGCAGATCAAGGCCAGAATCCAAAAACGAATGGTGACGCGCGTCTCCGGCCAGCCGCGCATCTCGAAGTGATGATGAATCGGCGCCATTCGAAAAATGCGCTTGCCGTTGCGCAAGCGGAACGAGGCGACTTGCATGATCACCGAGGCCGCCTCGAGCGCGAAAACCGCGCCGATGACCAGCAACAGCACTTCCTTGCGGATCAAGAGCGCCACCACGCCGATTGCCCCGCCCAAGGCAAGGCTGCCGGTGTCACCCATGAACACCATGGCGGGATGCGCGTTGTACCACAGGAAGCCCAGGCCGGCGCCGACCAAGGCGGCGCAAAAGACCGTCAGCTCGGCCGCCTGCGGCGTGTGCATGATGAATAAATACTTGGCGATCGCGGCATGCCCGGCCACGTACGCCAGCGCGGTGTAGGCCAGCGCGCAAATCGTCACCGTCCCGACCGCCAGCCCGTCCAGGCCGTCGGTCAGATTGACGGCATTCGAGGCGCCGACGATCACCAGCATGGCCAGCAACACGTACCACAGGCCCAGGTTTTGAATCACGGCGTGCTTGTACAGCGGCACATACAGCGGCGTCTGTTCGCCGGTGCCAATCAGCACGGCGGCGACGGCGAGTGCCACCAAGGATTGCACAATTAATTTGGCGCGCGCATTCAAGCCCAGCGAGCGTTTGTGGCGGACCTTCAGATAGTCATCGGCAAAGCCCAGCGCGCCAAGGCAGATGAACACGCCCAAGGTCAGCCAGACATACAGGTTGTCCCAGCGCGCCCACACCAGCGTGGCACTGGTGACGGCGGTGATGATCAGCAGGCCGCCGATGGTCGGCGTGCCCTGTTTGTTCTTGTGAATCAAGTGCAGCGGCGGGCACTCATCCTTGCGAATCTCCTGGCCGACTTTCAAGCGGTACAGCCAGCGGATCAAGTGCGGCCCGACCAGAATGCTGATCACAAACGCGGTCACGGCCGCGCCACCTGCACGAATGGTGATGTAGCGCAGCACATTGGTGGCTTTCAGCACCCCCACCAAATGAACATACAGAAAATACATCATGGCGTACTCCGCAGGTAACGGGGGAAAAAGAAAATCATTACAGGAATGATGACCCCTCGTTGCAAGGGGCCATCTGCGCGATGGGACAAGTGCGCCTGCGGTTTGTGTTTGGTTTCGGTGTGGAGGGAGGCAAGAATGGCGCGCCTGTGCTCCATCACGTCCTGTAATGATACATGCAAAGAAAACATAGTCATGGCTGCACGCCGGTGGTGCGCAGCGCCGCGAACACGGTCTCAAGCCGCAGTGCGCGCGAGCCCTTGATCAAAACGCAGTCGCCGGGCCGGGCATAGGCGCGCGCCACCGCCGCGGCATCCGCCGCCGTGGCGCAGGCACGGACACTGCCGTTGTTCATGCCGGCGGCATGGGCGCCGGCGGCGATCAGGTGGCCACCCGCGCCGGTCGTAATCAACAAATTCAGGCGCTGGCGCGCGCAGGCTTCGCCCAGCTCGCGATGCGCGTCCACGCCGGCGGCACCCAGCTCGCACATGTCGCCCAGCACGGCGATGCGCCGGCCCGCCACCGCCGCATCACTCAGCAACGTCAAGGCGGCCTGCATCGATTCCGGATTGGCATTGTAACAATCGGCGATCAGCGTCACGCCGCCCACCACCTCGCACTGGCAGCGCAGCGCGACCGGCGCAAAGTCGCGCAGGGCTTCGGCCATTGCCGGCAAGGTCAACTGCGGCTCGACGGCCCGGGCCGCGGCAAACGCGAGCGCGGCATTGCCGGCGTTGTGCGCGCCCGGCACGCGCAACCGCACGGCCACGCGTTCAGCGCCACAACTCACCCAGCAGTCCGTCGCATCCAGCGTCAGCCGTTCCACCGCCACGCGCACATCCGCGCCCGCCCGGGTGCCGACACTCACAATCCGCGCCGCCACCGCGCGCGCGGCGGCGCACAGTTGGGCGTACCACGGGCTGTCATAGGGCAGGACGACCACGCCCCCGGTGCGCAAGCCCTCAAGCATTTCGAGTTTGGCCGCGACAATGGCGGCCGGATCCGCGAAAAATTCGAGATGGCCGCGACCGATATTCGTGATCAGCGCGACTGTCGGCTGCGCCACGTGCGTCACGGCGCGCAGCTCGCCGGCGTGGTTCATGCCCATTTCAATGACCGCGTAACGATGCGCCGGCGTCAGTTGCAGCACGGTCATCGGCACGCCAATCTGATTGTTGAAGTTCTGCGCGCTGGCCAGCACCGGCGCACGCTGCGCCAGAATGCGCGCCGTCATTTCCTTCACCGTGGTCTTGCCGTTGGTGCCGGTGATGGCCGCAACCGGCACGGCAAATCGTTCGCGATGCATGCGGGCCAACGCCTGATAACCCGCCAGCGTGTCCGGCACGAGGTAGTGCGGCAGCGCGCATGCCGTGTGCTGGCTCGCCAGCACTGCCGCCGCCCCGCGTGCTGCTGCTGCCGCGGCAAACGCATGGCCGTCAAAGTGCGCGCCGCGCAAGGCGACATACAATTGCCCGCACGCCACCGTGCGGCTGTCGGTGCTGACGCCCGTGACACTGGCCGGCGCGCCGCTGCGTGTCGCGCCGGTGGCGCGGCATAGTTCCTGGTCAGTGAACACGCGCCTGCTCCAGCTCGGCCAGGATCTCGCGCGCCACCACGCGATCATCAAAGGCATGAAAGACGCGCTTCACTTCCTGGTACGTTTCATGGCCCTTGCCCGCGATCACAATAACATCGCCCGGCTGCGCCGCGCGGCACGCATGCGCAATCGCCGCACGCCGCTCAAGCAGGACGGTCGCGCGCCCATTCTGCATCCCGGCCTGGATTTCACGCACAATCGCGGCCGGCTCTTCACTGCGCGGATTGTCACTGGTGATGACCACCTGGTCGGCCAACTGTTCGGCCACGGCGCCCATGTTCGGGCGCTTGCCACGATCACGATCACCGCCGCAGCCAAACACCACCCAGAGCGCGCCCGGCGTGATCTCGCGCACGCACTCCAGCACATTGCGCAGCGCGTCATCGCTGTGGGCGTAATCAACAATGACGGTAATGCCCAGCTCGTTGGGAATGAATTCCAGCCGCCCGGGCGTGGCCGGCAAGGTTGCCGCCGCGGCAATCAGCGCGGGAATTTCGACGCCAAACGCGTGCGCGATCGCCAGCGCCAGCAGGCAGTTGGCGACATTATGGCGGCCCAGCAAATTCATCTGGACAGGGCCGCGGTCTGCGCCGCGCACCAGCAAGTCAAACGTACTGCCGCTGGCCGTGACCTTGACGTTGCGCGCCGCAAAGGTTGCATCAGCGCCGGTGACGCTACAGGTCGCGACGGCCTGGCCGCGCTGCGCGAGCATGGCCGCCAAGCGCTGGCCCCAGACGTCATCAATGCCGATGACACTGGTGTAGGCGCAGGCCTGCCGGGTCGCCGGCGCAAGCCGGTCAAACAAGGTTGCCTTGGCCGCGAAATAGGCATCCAGCGTGCCGTGATAGTCGAGATGATCCTGCGTCAAATTGGTGAATGCCGCCACGTCAAACGTGAGCTGCCCAAGACGTTCCTGCTCGAGTGCGTGACTCGAAACCTCCATGGCGATGGCGCGCGCACCGCCGCCGGCCATCTGCGCCAACGTCCCGTACAACTGAAAAATATCCGGCGTCGTGCGCGCGGCCGGAATGCTGCGCGCGCCGAATTCGTAGACAATCGTGCCGACAATCCCGGTCGGCCGCCCGTGCTGCGCCAGAAAATGCCGCACCATATACGTGCTGGTCGTCTTGCCGTTGGTGCCGGTAATGCCGATCAGCGCGCAGGCCGGCTGGCCGTACATGCGCTGCGCCAAATGCGCCAGCGTGGCCGGGCACGCGCTCAGGCGCACCACCGTGATCTCCGGCGCAAACGCCGAGCCCGGCGCCGTCACGGCAATGGCCGCCGCGCCGCGTTCAACCGCGTCCGCCACGAATTTGTGGCCATCCGCCAGCGCGCCACGCAAGGCCACAAACAACATGCCCGGCTTCACCAGCCGGCTGTCCAGGGTGATGCCGCACACCTCCCGCTCCAGCGTGCCGCTGACATGCTCCCACGTCAGGCCGTCTAATATCTCGGTCAGTTGCATGGCGCCACCGCTGCTTGGGCAATCTGGGTCAGGATCGGTTCCGGCTTGTCTTTGGCCACTTTGAGATAGGCCAGCGCTTCCATGCAAATGCTGCGAAACACCGGCGCGGCGACCAGCCCGCCGTAGCGCGTTTTCTGCGGCGCGTCCAGCACGACCAGCACGCACAGCGCCGGCTTGCGCGCCGGGGCAAAACCAACAAACGACGAAATGCAGTCGCGACTGTAGCCGCCGCGAACCGCTTTTTGCGCCGTGCCAGTCTTGCCCGCCACCGTGTAGCCCGGCATCTCCGCCAGCGCGCCCGTGCCGTCATCGCCGGTCACGCCGATCAAGGCCTCGACAATGCTGGCAATCGCGCCAGTCGAGACGATGTTGCGGTCCGCCACCACCGGCTCGAAATAATTGAACTGGCGCGCTTCCGGCGCCAGCTCGCCGCGCGCCGTGACAATCTTCTTGACGATCGTCGGTTGCACGCGCGTCCCGCCATTCGCTATCGTCGCCATCGCGCTGACCAATTGCAAGGCCGTCACCCCGATCTCATGGCCCATCGGCAACGACGCCATCGACAGGCGCGACCAGGCGCGCGGCGGCTGCAACATCCCCGGCGATTCCGAGGGGAACAGCATAATCCCCGTCCGCCGCCCAAAACCAAAACGCAACAAGTAGGTGTAGTATTGCGCCTGCGGCACATCGCGCACCGCCTTCGCAATCCCAATGTTGCTCGAATAGCGGATGACGTCGCGAAATGGAATTGTGCCCAGCGGATGATCATCATGCAAGACAAAGCCGGGGCAATGTTCCCACGCGCCGTTCTCGCAATTGATCGGCGTGTCAAGCGTGACCCGCCCTTCGTGCAGGGCAATCGCGCCGGCCACCGCTTTCATCGTCGAGCCCGGCTCGAATATTTCGGTCACCGCAAAATTCTTGTGCGCGCCCGCCACATAATTGCTGCGCACATTCGGGTTGAAAAACGGCCACTGCGCCAAGGCCAGAATCTGGCCGGTCGCCGGTTCCATCACGATCGCCAGGGCGCGCTGTGGCTGATACTCATTGGCCGCCTTGGCCAACTCCTGCTCGGTGATGTGCTGCAGGTACTCGTCAATCGTGAGGTAAATCTTGTGGCCGTTGCTCGGTTCAAGAATCTTGTCACTGCCCACAAAGAGCGGATCAAGATACAAACGATGGAGATTGTCGCGCTGCGCCATCAAGTAGCCGTCCGTCCCGCGCAGCAGCGCGTTGGCCTGCAACTCGATGCCTTCCGCACCGTCACCCTGTTCATTGCACAAGCCGAGCACACTGCCCAGCAGCTCGCCTTTGGGATACACGCGCTGGGGCAGCTCGTCCACAAACACGCCCCGCACACGGCCTTTCTTCTGGAGGATCCGCACCTCGCTCGCCTGGGCATCGCTAAGCTGCTTGTCGAGCCAGACAAATTTCCGCTTCGTGTTGCCCAACTGGCGCAGCAACACGGCCGGCTTGACGTTGAGATGCGGCTGCAGCGCGGCGGCGGTCGCGGCAACATCGCGCACCAGCGACGGATCGGCCCACACCACCGGCCGCGTCGTCGACATCGCAAACACATTGCCGTTGCGATCCAAAATCTGGCCGCGCCGCGCCACCAGCCGCGGCCGGCTTACTTGCTGGGACCGGGCGCGTTGCTGGTACGTCTCCGCGCGCAACCATTGCAGGTCAAACAGCCGGCCCAGCAGCGCCACCAGCGCCAGCGCCAGCAACGCAAACACCCACTGCGTGCGTCTATGGAGCGCAACCGGGTTCATTGCTTCTCATGGGTGCGCGTGCTGACCAGCAAGGTGCCAAGCGGCTTGCGCACCGGTGGCGCCGGCACGGGCACGGGCGCCGGCGCGACGGCGGCATCGCCCGCCGGGCTGCGCGGCAGTTTGACATACACAATCCGCTCGATCGGCGCCACCGCCAAATGCACGCCGCGTTGCCGCAACGTGTTCAGAATATATTCCGGCCGCTGCAATTCGGCCAGCTTGCAGCACAATTGATCGTTGACTTTGGTCGCCCGCTCAATGTCCTTGCGCAGCTCGACCGTGTGATACAGCACGTTGGTCATCGCGGTACAGCGCTGGGCCAGCGCGAAATAATAGGTGAAGCCGACCGCGACCAGCGCCGCAAACGTCAGCAGCAGCGTAAACGCAAAGCGCGCGCGCGGCGGCGCCGCGGGCGCGACGCCCCGCCGGCGATAACGACGTTCAACGTTCATGCGTCTCCTTCGCGTTGGCAGACCCGCAGCTTGGCGCTGCGCGCCCGCGGATTGCGCGCGCACTCCACCGCGCCGGCCGTCAATGGCTTGCGTTGCAGCAGCGTGCCCGCCCCGCGCAGGCACTGCTCCTTGAAATATTCCTTGACCACTTTGTCGTCACCCGAATGAAAACTGATCACGGCAATCCGCCCGCCCTCCTTTAACAGCTGCCAGGCACTCGCCAGGCCCGCGCGCAATTCGCCCGCCTCGTCGTTGACCGCCATCCGCAAGGCTTGAAACACGCGCGTCGCCGGATGCACCTTCGAGCGCCGCCAGCCGCGCGCATAATACACGCCCGACACCACCCGCGCCAGTTCATACGTCTGGGTGAACAAGGCCTTCACGCGCCGCCGCACGCAGGCCCGCGCAATCGGGCCCGCCATCGGCTCGCCCCCCAGGTCGCGCAACACATTCGTCAAGGCATCCACATCCCAGCCGTTGACAATGTCCGCCGCCGTCAGGGTCTGGCGCGCGTCCATGCGCATGTCGAGCGGCCCGTCCTGCGTGCAACTAAAGCCGCGCTCATGATCGTCGAATTGCATCGATGACACGCCCAAGTCCATCAGAATGCCGGCCACGTCGCGCACGTTCTCCTGGGCCGCCACCTCGGCCACATGCGCAAAGGATGCTTGCACCAGCCGTACCCGCCCGCCAAGGCTGGCCAGGCGTTTGGTCGCCAAGGCCAGCGCCGCCGCGTCACGGTCGAGCCCCAGCACCCGCCCATCCGGCGCGGTCGCCAAGGCCAGCGCCGCCGTGTGGCCGCCGAGCCCGACGGTCATGTCGATGCACGTGTCGTCCGGCCGCAGCGCCAGCAACATCATCACTTCCTGCAACAGTACCGGCTCATCTGGGCTAGTGGTCATGGCGGGTGGTCATCTCACGGTAGTTTTCAAAATACTTGCTGATGTCCTGCTGGCGTTGCTGTTCCCAGTTCGCGCTGCTCCATATTTCAAAATAATGGGCCATGCCGTTCATCACGACATCCTTGTCAATCGCGGCATACTTGGCAAACTGGGCCGGAATCTTGATCCGCCCCACTGCGTCGCACGCTTGCAGCTCCGGCCCCGAAAAAAAGACGCGCTTCAACGAGCGCACCCGCGGGTCATACTCGTCCAGCTTGTTCAATTCCGCCTCGCGCGCCTTGAAGCCGTGCTCGTCATACACGAACAAACAGCCATCCGGCCCGTAGGTCAGATAATACTTGCTGTCACCCTGCGCGCGGAACGGGGCCGGCACCGACACCCGCCCCTTGGCGTCAACCTTATGATGGAACTCTCCTGAAAACATTGCAGACCTTGAGCATCATCCTTACAGAAACCATTAACCGAGCTGCCGCAAAAAAGAACGTTGCGCCTATTATATCCCACTTTTTCCCACTTGTCAAGTCCCCCTGCCATTTCATGGGCTTTCTTTGCTGCCAATACACCATCAATTTATATTAACTATTTGCAATGCAATTATTTATGAAGTGGGACGAAGTGTAAAGAAATCGGCGGGAAACAAAAATACGGCGGGAAATATTTTGTTTTTTTGCCTGTTTCTCGCGCAAATATCCTTCGTTTTCAGCGCCTCTGCAACACAGGTGGGATACCGTGGGATGCCCTGCCACGAACCCTGATCCCTGCTGAATATCGAATATCGAATCCCGCCGTTGACGGGACTCCAAGCAGCAAGGAATATCGAAGGTCGAAGTGTCTGCGCAGAATTTCATTATTTGGACATTCCTCTGCTATGAATCCTCTCAGATACTATTGCCACGAAGGCACGAAGACACGAAGCAGCAACAGCAACGACGGTGGTAGTGGTCAACGCGCAGCAGGCTGCGGCTGGACAACAATCAATGCCTGCTGCTTTGATTTCTTCGTGTCTTCGTGCCTTCGTGGCAAATTGTTCTGTTTCTGCCCTGAACCCCGAACCGCTGATGAATATCCAATATCGAACACTCAATATCCAAGGGCGAAGTATCTGCGTAGAATTTCATCATTGGATATTCCTTGTTGGATATTGGATATTCGCATCCCCTGAACCCTGAACCCTGATGAATATCAAATATCGAACAAGGAATGATGCATGAAGAAGTGCCACGCATAGCTGCCGCTTTCAATCGACACTTTATGTTGATTGTGTCTGCGCCGCCACCTAACACTTAAAACTTTTCAACCTTAAACTCTATGTTGCACCGGCCGCCGTGCCGCGATTCTGCCACATCTGCTCTGCCACCGACGTACCGCCGCACCGACCACCGCCGCACCTCTGCATTGTCACGCCGCACGGGAATTTGCGGCTTGAGTTTAAGCTTCGCGCTAGGCACCTAATAAAAATTGCTGTTTTTTTCGGCGCTTTGCTCATCATGTAAAATCATGTCAATCCTGTCAAGAAAACTCTGCTCCAAAAACCCTCGCCCGCACTGACA